>NZ_JBHMIQ010000019.1:0-124431 GCF_048060315.1 Micromonospora sp. LOL_013 | reverse complement strand
GGCACACGACACCAGATTCGGATCGTCGAACGTCGCGCGCACCACCGGCGCGTCCTGGCGTATTCTCACTTGCGAGGTGCCCTCTCGAACCGGGTGATAGAAGCGTCAGAACTCCTATCCTTCCAGTTCAGAGGGCACTTTCTATAGCCGGGGTCCTGCCGGTCCGACCTTCATCGGTGGATCGAGGCTGAGGCACCGACCGGCGGTGGCTGCGTGTAGAGGCTCTGGCAGAACTCGTCGCCGCAGCCGCATGGTTGAAGGACCGTAGGTCCGCGACTTGAGCAGCCCGGGACATCCTCGCCGATCTCGCGCAGCGCCACGCTTAGCTTAGCTCGGCGGCGAGAGGCCGGGTCACCTGCTGCTCAAAAGCGCAAATCCGCCAGACGTCATAGCTGACGGGCTGTACCCAGCCTGATCATCGAGCGTAGCCCTGGTGCCAGTTGGTAGTGCGGTGGAGCCGTTGACTGTATGGATGGGGTACCGCCTGGGCTTCGGCCAGTGCGGCACTCTCGTGACTACTGGCGACGGGGTACTGGATCATGCACCACATCAACCGGTCGTTCGAAGCTGTAGCTGTCGGCGATACAATATGTGCATGCATGAATGCAGCGAGTCAGGGCTTGTTGCTCATCTCCCTCAGGAAGAATGGCTCCGAGTCCGGAGCACCGGGATTCCTGTCCGCTTCGAACCTCGCGACGTGCTCTTGCGCCAAGGTGACACCACGCAGCACGTGCATGTGGTCCTGGCCGGCTGCGTCAAGATCGTTCGCTCGGAGAGGGACGGAAGCCGCGCGATTCTGACGCTTCGGGTCGCCGGCGATGTGGTTGGCGATCTGGCCGCTGTGGACCTGCAACCCCGGTCGGCCACGGTCACCGCCCTTACCACCACGGTCACCCGGCTGCTGACGGGTCCACAGTTCCGACGCTTTCTCGGTCGGCCTGCGTTCGCGACAGGCTTTGCCTCCTACACGGTGAGCCGGCTGCGTACCTCCGATGTCCAGCGTACGGCGTTGGCGCTGTTGCCCGTGCGGGAAAGACTGGCCCGGGCGCTGGTTCAGCTCCACACGGAGAGCCAACGAGCCGACGGACAACCCGCTATCAGGCTGTCCCAGGCAGAACTCGCCGAACTGGTCGGCGCCTCGCGCAACGCGGTCGTCGCTGAACTGACTGCCCTACGCGAGGCCGGCATCGTCACCACCGGACGCCGTGAGGTCATCATCGTGGATCCGGCGGCGCTGAGCGATCGGTCACACGGGCTCTGCCCAGAACTGGGCAGAGCACCGGGCGGTCCCGACCGACGCTGAGGGAGTCCGTCCTCGAGAAGGGACTCCTGTGGAACACATCCCGTTCGCTAGTTCGATCGATCTCCCCCCGTACCGGGCGATCCTGGCCGTGGACGCCAAGGGCTTCACCGAGGAGCCAGGTAGCACTCATCAGGCGATCAGCAACAGGCTGCTCGACCTGGTTGGTGACGCGCTGACCGTTGCCGGGCTGCGGAAGGAGTGGGAACGTCCCTCATTCCTCGGCCCGACCGGAGATGGATTCGCCGTCGGACTTCCGACTCGCGTTCTGCCCTACCTGGTGGACCCCTTCCCGAGCCTGCTCCAGCAACGTCTCGCCGAGCACAACCGCCACGCCCGGACGCAACTGCAGTTGCGGGTCAGCCTGCACGTCGGTCCCCTACCGGCCGACCCGGAGAGCCCTCACTGGACAGGTAACGGGGAGTCTCGCAACGATGCTCATCGTCTGCTCGATTCCGCACCTGTGAAGGCCATGCTCGCCGGGGCCAGCCCGCGCGTGACCTACGTGGCCTGCGTATTCTCCGACCGCGTCTTCAAGGACGTCATCGCCGCCGGATACGCCGGACTGCATCCGGACCGTTGCATTCCGGTTACGGCGACTGTCGACGGCAAGGCATTCGAACAACGGGCGTGGCTCCACGTGCCCGTGATCTCCGGAAACCTGGTCGGCGTGTTGCCGGCGTCGTCTCCTCCTGCGGCGCCGGCAGGGGAGAAGCGGATAAGTCCCCGGATCTCCGGACCACGGGTGAGGCAGAACAACGGCCAGGTCGCCACCACGGTCGAGAACATGACGCAGCAGCGGGACAGTAGCCGATGATGACCGATCCGATCGAGCCCGTCGACCCCGACATCGACGATTCCTACGCAGATGACATCGACGACAGCATCGCCGTCACCGAGAACGGCGGCCAGTACGTCAACAAGAACAACGGACAGGTCGCCGGGCACGTCGCCCGCGACCAGGTGCTGAATGTCCACAACTGGCTCGGGCGTTACCGGGCAGCTTGGGAACTGTCCGACGCCTTTGTACGGGAGACGATGGACAGCTTCGTGGACCGCGCCTACGGTCCGGATGGGCTGTCCAGGGAAGCGGCGGCCCGCATCCTGCAGGAACGGCGTCACGTGCTGCTGGTCGCGCGCCGCGACACCGGCCGGCGTACGGCCGCAGTTGGCTTGCTCGCCGCCGTTCCGTCGCCCCGACGGGAGATCCCGACTGATGATGACGAGAAGTCGCTCCTGCCTGTCGCCGAGGTGCCATGGGAGTCGTACGGCCGGTGCTCGTACCTGCTCACGGTCCCGCCTGGAAGCCGTGATGGGCGGTTGCGCGAGGTACTGATGGCATACCGGGAGGAAGTAGAGAAGCGGGATTCCTATCTGGTCGTCCTGGTCGAGCCGGACACGCTCGAGAGGTCGGAGGACGTCCCGGGCTTCGCGGCTCTCACGGTGACTGCCCCCGCACGTGAAGAGCTGTTGCGCCGACTTCTGACCGACCAGCACGCGCGCCTGAACGTAGACGCGCTACTTCAGGAACCGCCGTTGCGAGAGATGCTGGCTGATGCCACTCCGGCCCAGATCACCAGGCTGTCCAACCGGATCCGAGCTGCTGCGAGCGATCCGGAGGAACTCCTTGGCGATATCGTACGTAAGGCATTCCAGGCATATCGGAACTGGGACGAAGAACTGGGCGACTGGTTTGAGCGCAACCCAGATCCACGAACCAGGCTCTTTCTCGTTACCTTGGCCTTCCTGCAAGGGGCGCAGGCCACGAACGTCCTACACGCTATGGAGAAGCTTGCCGAGAAGCTTGCCGAGCCGGCGAATGTACGCGGCGGCATTGGCGCGCCGGGGATCCGGCAGCTGGCTAATAAAGTCAGTGCCAATCTCGACGATCAGCACCGGATCTTTTTCACCCTGCCGTCCTATGACGTCGCGATTCTGCGCTACGTGCACAGCGACCAGTCGAAGGCCTTTCGTACACGCCTTTGGGCCTGGGCGTCCGACCTGCCGATTCGCAGTGGTGGATCCGCCAACGCCCGCGTCGCAGGACAGGTGGCCTCGGCCATGCTCGAGGTGACCCGGGCACTTCCCGGTGCCGACGCGCCCGAGGTGCGGACCTTGGTCGAGCGGTGGTGGAGCTACAAGACTCTGCGTCCGCTGGTCGTCGACCTGATGACGGCGTTGACCCTGAGCCCCGAGGCTGGACCGGCGATGCGTGGGCGGCTGAACCAGTGGGCCAAGTATTCGGGGAGCCACCCGCTGCTCTGTGTCGTGGCTGAAGTCTGCTGCGGAGCGCTCGCCGATGCCTATCCGCAAGTGGCGCTGACCAGACTGAACAACCTGGCCGGACGTGGGGTGGAATCCGTCACTGATGCGGTGGTGACAGCCGTGAAGTCGCTCTGGGAACGGCCGATGCACCGGCAGCCAACCCTGCAGCGGATCATCGACTGGGCTGCCGAACGCGACGAGCGCCAAAGTGTAGGCCTGCTCGCGCTGGCGGCGATCTCCGAAACCCCAGAACAGGCCGGGATTCTCCTCACTGAACTGGCCGGCGACGCGGCCCTGCGGGCCAAGTTGAAAGACGCCCTATCCTTCCTGTTTACCGACGCTGTGCCGCAGGGTGGCATCCTCGATGCGCTTATGCGATGGCTGGACGCGGCAACCAGGGAATCGACGTACGAGCACTTGATCTCCGACCTCATGGTTGGTGCCGCTGGGAACGGGCAAGGTGCCAGTAAACGTCTCGCCCGAATGACGCGATTGCTGTTCGAATGGCAGCCGGTGGCTTGCGACGAGGAGCATCCGGCTGCCCGCGGCCTGCGTGACCAAATTCAGGAACGATTGCAACGCGCCAATCCGTTGGCTGTCGCATGATCGAGAACTGGCGGGTTCGGCTGTCAGGTCGGCGGACGAGAACCGAGGAACCCGAACAGCCCGTCACATTCACCGCCGAGCTACGCAGCTGCCATCCGTATGTGATGTTCAACGCGACCTTCCAGTGCTGGTGGAAGGGCGATGACCGGGCTGCCTTCTGGGCGGCGCGGCGGAGGGTGACAGACCGGGCCGATCAGGTGACCGCCAGATACTGCGTCACTCAGGCCGGCAATGCCGAAAACGAGGTAAATACTTGTACTCCCGACGGCGTCAGCGTGCGTTTGACGGTCGGCCGGCAAGCGTACGCGGCCGCAGAGGCCATCCTAGAAATCAATCGACAGGCAGCCCTGGAACGCCAGCGGCAGCGGGCCGAGCTGGATCGGATCAGGTACTTGAGGGAGAGTGTCTACTCCCATCCCGATGTCGCCCGCAGCTACTGGCTTTACCACCATCCCGACCAGCTTAAATCGATGCTAGACATTGACTTCGAGGGGATTGCTGAGAAGTTCAGGAACCGGGAGGATGCACGGTTCCTGGTGATTGCCAAGCTGATTGGTGAATTCCTCGGGCGACTCGAGGACGCCGATCGCCGATTTTTGGTTAGTCAGCTTGGGCAGTTGTTTTCATCATACGATCGGTCCGATCTGACAGAGAGGCTGGAAGGCTCATGAGGGAAGCCGGGCGAGCCTCCCTGCAACAGGCGAACGAGATGATTCGTTTTGCCGATGTGAAGGCGGCGGCAGTTCTCGCCGCTGCCGGTGTTCTGGCTGGGCAACTGCCGTCCGCCCATGGACCCCTGTCCGAGAGCATCCTGCTTGTCGCCGGCGCTTGCGTCGCGCTCAGCGCGTTGCTGGCGCTCTACACGTTGGCCCCACGTCAGCAGGCAACGGCGGCGTGGTCGCTGCACTACTTCGAGAACGTCGCCCAGCGGTACGGCGACGATCGAGAAGCGTTTATCGATGCGTGGCTGGACGCCTCCGACGATCCGGACGGGTTTGAACGGGCGATCGCTGGGCAGCTCTGGGTAGCGAATATGGTGGCATACCGAAAGTTTGTCCGAATCACTTGGTCCATCCGGACGTTGGCAGTTGGCGTACTGGCCATTGCCGCCGTGGCCGTCACCTGAGCCGGGCCGGCTCCTCTTGTCCTTGGTGCGTAGGCCTCCGGTTTCGCCTGGAGGCCTACGACAACCATCGCCGATGGCACTTCTTCAATCCGAAGGCGTGTCTTCCGACGCTTACGGAGCGCGAATTTACCGGTTGTCGGCCGGGCCGCGTTCACGGACGATGGCGGTCATGACACCAAGTGCCGGTAGGCGAGACCGTGGACGCCGCTCGTCGCCGTGAGCTTGCCCGCCGGGTGCTCGACGGCTATGCCAGCGGTCCCGACGCACCGGTCCAGGCGACCGCCGACGCGCTGGTGAAGATCGACCGCGCCGTCGCCCTGGTGCTCGTCGAAGGCGTGAGCGACCAGATCGCGGTGGAGACGGCGGCGGCCGGCCGTGGCTGGGACTTCGACGCCGAACGGGTGGCGGTCGTGCCGATCGGTGGAGCACATGCCACGGGCCGGTTCCTGACCGGCCTCGGCCCGCTGCGGTCGCGGGTGCGGCTCGCCGGGCTGTGCGACCTGGCCGAGGCGGACATCGTCCGGCGCGGACTGGCCGCCGCCGGTGTCGGTACGCCCCGCACCCGGACCGATCTGGCGAATCTCGGATTCTTCGTCTGCGTCGACGACCTGGAGGACGAACTGATCCGTGCCCTGGGCGTCCAGACGGTGGAGACCGTCCTGGACTCGCAGGGCGACCTCGGATCGTTCCGTACGCTGCAGGGCCAGCCCGCCTGGCGGGGGCGGCGGCCCGAGGCGCAGCTGCGCCGGTTCATGGGCAGCGGCTCGCGCCGCAAGTCACGCTACGCCCGGCTGCTCGTCGAGGCGGCCATTGCCCGCGACACCCTGCCACGACCTCTCGACCGGCTGCTCGCCTTCGTCGGACCGGACTGAAGCGGCCGTCGGACCGAAGTGGCCGCCGGACGGCGACGTCCGGCGGCCACTGAAACGCAAGGCCCGGTCAGTCGGCCGCTGCTGCCGTCATCGCCACCTCGGCGGCGGCTGCCTGGTCGAGCAGCCACCAGGTGCGGCGCACGCCGCGTACGCCGGCTGCCGGCACGGCGACCGGGTCGCTGCCGCCGTACGCCCTGCCGACCGCCGCCGCCTTGTCCGCCCCGGCGGCGACCAGCCACACCTCGTCGGCGGTGTTGATGGTGGACAGGGTCAGCGTGATCCGGGTCGGCGGCGGTTTCGGGCTGTCCCGTACCGCCGCCACCGGGCGGGTCTCGCCGGTCACCGGATGCCCCGGGAACACCGACGCCACGTGTCCGTCCTCGCCGACGCCGAGCATCAGCACGTCGAACCGGGGCAGCGGGGCCGTACCGGGACCGGCGACCCGGTCGAGGGCGGCGGCGTACCGTGCGGCGGCCGCCTCCGGGTCGTCGCCGTCCGGCCCGTCCGACGCGGGCATCGCGTGCACCCGCTGCGGACTCAGCGGCAGTACGTCGAGCAGCGCCTCGCGGGCCTGGGTCTCGTTGCGGTCCGGGTCGCCGGTGGGCAGGAACCGCTCGTCACCCCACCAGACGTCCACCAGGGACCAGTCGACCGCGTGCCGGGCCGGCAACTCACCGACCGCGCGCAGCACAGCCGCCGCGACCCGGCCGCCGGTCAGCACCACCGACGCTTCGCCCCGCTCGGCCTGGGCGTCGATCAGCCGGACGACGAGCCGGGATGCCACCGCGCTGGCCAGCACGGTGGCATCCGGATGCACGACGAGCATGCCGGGGCCGCTCACGAGCCGCTCCGCGCCGGACCGGCCGCGACGACCGCCGGGTCCGTGCCGGCTGCCGGCCCCGTGGCCTTCGCCGGGTCCTTCCAGATGTGCACCCGCTTGGCGGGCCGGGCCGACAGATCCGGCAGCCCGGCCAGGGTGCCCAGCGCCTCCGAGTAGACCTGGTCGGCGTCGAGCCGCCGCAGCTCCTCGGCGAGCTCTTCGCCGAGCGGTCGACGGACCAGCGGCATCTGCCGCTCCGGCTGCCCGGTCCGGGTGAACATCGCCGAACTGTCCTCGCGGACCAGGCTCAGCCCGTCACCGTTGGCGCAGCGCAGCTCCACCGACCGCATCCGGGGGAACGCGCTGGTCTCCTCCCAGCGCGGGGTTATGCCGAGCCGGGCCGCCAGCCAGCTGATCATCAAGGCGGCGGTCGGGTCGGCCCGGGGCGCGGTCACCGTGGCGCCGGTGATCTGCGCGTCGGTGGTGTCGAACGCCCCGGCGACCAGGGTGCGCCACGGGGTGATCCGGGTCCATGCCAGGTCGGTGTCACCGGACGCGTAGTCGACCGCCCGCTGCAGCAGCGCCTGCACCGGGTTGGGGGCCTGCGCCGAGTCGGTGATCCGCCGGTCGGCGACGACCCCCAGGTAGTCGTTGGCGATCTGCTCCGGCGGCTCACCGTGCCACCAGGTCACCACGGGTACGTCCGGCACCAGCAGCGGCATCACCACCGACTCGGCGTGCAGCGCCAGCCGACCGGAGGTGCGCATGACCACCGCCTCGCACGGCCCGAGCCGGCCGCCTACGACCACCTCGGCGTCGAGCCGGCTGACCTTGCGGTCGATGTCGGAGCGGACCACCACGAGCAGCCGGCACGGGTGGGCGGCGGCGGCGATGGTGGCCGCCGCCTCCGCCTCGCGTACCCGCTTCTCGTCGACCACCACGATCAGGGTCAGCGCCATCCCGCTGGCCACGCCGCCGGCGCTGCGCCGCTCGGCGGCCAGGGCCTTGACCACCTCGTTGCCGGTGGTGTCCCACAGGCTGATCATGCTCTCCTCCAGGACCGGCCCTCGCGGGCCAGCATCTCGTCGGCGGCCCGCGGACCCCACTCGCCGGACCGGTACGGCTCCGGCCGGGTGCCCTCCCATGCCTCTTCGAGAGGGTCGATCACCCGCCAGCTCTGCTCCACCTCGGCGGCGTCGGGGAACAGGGTGCGGTCGCCGATCAGCACGTCGAGTACCAACCGCTCGTACGCCTCCGGGCTGGCCTCGGTGAACGCCTCGCCGTACTGGAAGTCCATCGCGATGTCGCGGACCTCCATGGTGGTGCCCGGCACCTTGGCGCCGAACTTGAGTACCACACCCTCGTCGGGCTGCACCCGGATGACCAGCTGGTTGTTGCTGAGCATCTCAACATCGGTGCCGTTGAACGGCAGGTGCGGTGCGGCCTTGAACATCACCGCCACCTCGGTCACCCGCCGCGGCAACCGCTTTCCAGCGCGCAGGTAGAACGGCACCCCGGCCCACCGGCGGTTCTGGATGCCCAGCCGCATCGCCACGTACGTCTCGGTGGTCGAGTCGGCCGGCACATTCGGCTCCTCCAGGTAGCCGACGGCCCGCTGCCCGGCCACCCAGCCCTTCAGGTACTGACCGCGGACGGTGCCGGCGGCCACGTCGTCGGGCAGGCTGATCGCCCGCAGCACCTTCAGCTTCTCCGCCCGGATCTCGGCGGCGTCGAAGCTGGTCGGCTCCTCCATGGTGACCAGGGCCAGCAGCTGCAGCAGATGGTTCTGCACCACGTCACGGGCGGCGCCGGTGGCGTCGTAGAAGCCGGCCCGGCTGCCGATGCCGACGTCCTCGGCCATGGTGATCTGCACCGAGTCGACGTACTTGGAGTTCCACAGCGGCTCGAACAGGTTGTTGGCGAACCGCAGCGCCATGATGTTCTGGACGGTCTCCTTGCCCAGATAGTGGTCGATGCGGAACACGTCGTCGCGGGTGAACACGTCGTCCACCAGGTCGTTGAGCGACTTCGCCGACGGCAGGTCGTAGCCGAACGGCTTCTCCACCACCACCCGACGCCAGCCGCCGCACCGCTCGTTGTCGGCCATGCCGGTGCGGGCCAGCTGCTTGAGCACCTGCGGGAACGCCGACGGCGGGATGGAGAAGTAGAACGCGGCGTTGCCGTGGATGCCGTGCGATTCGCGCAGCCCGTCCAGGCAGGCCGACAGCTTGTCGAACGCGGCGTCGTCGTCGAACGAGCCGCCGACGAACTTGATGTTGCCGGCCAGGCGGGACCAGACCTCCTCCCGCCACGGGGTACGCGCGTACTCCTTGGCCGAGTCGTGGGCCAGCGACTCGAAGTCGCCGTCGGTCCAGTCCCGCCGGGCGAAGCCGAGCACCACGAAGCCGGGTGGCAGCAGCCCTCGGTTGGCCAGGTCGTAGATGCCGGGGAGTAGTTTCTTGCGAGCCAGATCACCGGTGACACCGAAAATCACCAGAGCGCAGGGCTCCGGGATGCGCGGCAGCCGCCGGTCCTGCGGGTCGCGCAGGGGGTTCACGTCGCCTCCTCAGTCCGTTTTCCTCCGGACCAATTGTCAGCTGGGCAGGTTTCGAATCGTGTCCAGGAGTTGGGCGACGCCGGCGGCCCGATCGGTCAGGTGCAGCCGCAGCAGCGGCCGGCCCCGCCCGGCGAGCGCCTCACGGTCACCGGCGGCCTGCGCCGCCTGCAGCTCACCGAAGCTGTACGGGCGACCGGGCACCGGCAGGTCGTCGGTGACCGCACCAGTGATCTGCAGGAACGCGCCGACCTGCGGCCCGCCCTTGTGGTACTGCCCGGTGGAGTGCAGGAACCGCGGCCCCCAGCCGAAGGTGACCGGCCGGCCGGCGGCGGCCGCCAGCAGTGGGCGAATCCCGGCCGCATCGGCGTCGCCGAACCGGTCCAGGTAGGCCATCACCGCGAGGTATCCGTCGGTGCCGACGCCGTCGATCAGCCAGCGCAGCGCGCCGACCAGCTCACCCGGTACGCCGTCCGGCCCGTACACCTCGATGGATCCGTCGACGAACGACGGTGCCTCGGTCGGCGGCCCGGACGCCAGGATCCGGTTGGTGTTCTCCTTCGACTCGGTGACGTTGGGCTGGTTGAACGGGTCGATGCCGAGCACCCGGCCGGCGACCGCCGTCGCGTACTCCCAGACCAGGAACTGCGCGCCGAGCGGTCCGTTGACCGCCAGGTCGGGGCGGACCCCGCCGCCGGGCACCCCGCCCGGTTGGCCGGCACCGCCGTAGGTGACGGTTAGCACGTCCGGGCCGGCGGCGCCGGGGGCGTCCGGTGCCTCGACGACCACCGGCAGGATGCCGATGCCGTCCTTGCCGGTTGACTCGGCGATCAGCTGCTCGATCCAGTCGCCGAGCCCTTCGATGCCGGTGCCGTCGGAGACCAGCGCTACCTTGTCCCGGCCGGTGGTGGCCGCCGCGCCGAGCGCCGCGCCGAGCGCCAGCCCCGGGTTGTCCCGGTCGCCGCCGAGCGCGGCGGACAGCTGCTCGGCCTGGTCGAGCAGCTCGACCACGTCCACGCCGGCCAGCGCCGACGGGACCAGACCGAACGCGGTCAGCGCCGAGTACCGTCCGCCGACCTCCGGGTCGGCGAGCACCACGGTGGCGCCCATCTCCTCGGCGGTGGTGGCCAGCGGCGAGCCGGGATCGGTGACGATGACGAACCGCCGCCCGGCCTCGGCCTCGCTCAGCCCCGAGTCGAGGAACGCCTGCCAGTACGCGCGACGGTGGCTGTCGGTCTCCACGGTGCCGCCGGACTTGCTGGCCACCACCACGACGGTCCGGTCCAGTCGGTCGCCGAGCGCCGCCCGCACCTGGTGCGGGTCGGTGGTGTCCAGCACGGTTACCGGCTTGCCGACGGTGAGCGAGATGACCTCGGGCGCCAGCGACGAGCCACCCATTCCGGCCAGCACCACGTGGTCCAGGTCGCCCAGCTCGGCCTGCAGTTCGGCGAGCTGCGGCAGCAGGTCCCGGCTGCGGGTGAAGGTGTCCAGCCAGCCGAGCCGGATCTTCGCCTCGGCCTCGGCGTCCGGGCCCCACAGCGTCGGGTCCTTGCGGGCGAGTGAGCCGGGCACCCCGTCGCCGACCAGCGCGCCCCGGGTCGACGAGGCGGCTGAGGCGTCGACCGCGTCGGCCCCGTACACGCTCAGCCCGGCCGCAGCCTCGACCCCGCCGTCGAAGAAGTCGCTCATGCGTTACCTCCGGCCTGCTTGGCCGCGGCGGCGTGCCCACCGGCCGCCGCGTTCGGCTCACCGGCACCGGCCGCCGCCGCGTCCAGCGACGAGCGGACCCCGTCGAGCAGCTCCTGCCAGCTGGCCTCGAACTTGCTCACCCCCTCCGACTCCAGGGTCTTGACCACGTCGTCGAGGTCGACGCCGACGGCGATCAGGTCGTCGAGCACCTGCCGGGCGGCCGGGTAGGAGCCGGTGACCGTGTCGCCCCGGGTCTCGCCGTGGTCGGCGTAGGCGTGCACCACCGACTCCGGCATGGTGTTGACCGTGCCGGGGGCGATCAGCTCCTCGACGTAGATGACGTCCCGGTAGGCCGGGTTCTTCGTCGAGGTGGAGGCCCACAGCGGGCGTTGCGGGTGGGCGCCGGCGTCGGCCAGTGCCTGCCAGCGGTCCGAGGAGAAGGTCTCCGCGTACCGTTCGTACGCCAGCTGCGCGTTCGCCACGGCGGCCTTGCCCTTGAGTGCCTTGGCCTGGTCGCTGCCGATCTTGTCGAGGCGCTTGTCGATCTCGGTGTCCACCCGGGAGACGAAGAACGACGCGACCGAGCCGATGGTGGTCAGGTCGTGGCCGTTGGCCTTCGCCTGCTCCAGGCCGGCGAGGAAGGCGTCCATCACCGCGCTGTAGCGGTCCAGCGAGAAGATCAGGGTCACGTTGACGCTGATCCCCTCGGCCAGGGTGGCGGTGATCGCCGGCAGCCCGGCCTCGGTCGCCGGGATCTTGATGAACAGGTTCGGCCGGTCGACCAGCCACCACAGCGCCTTCGCCTCGGCGACGGTCTCCGCGGTGCGGTACGCCAGCCGCGGGTCGACCTCGATCGACACCCGGCCGTCGACGCCACCGCTGGTCTCGTACGCCGGGCGCATCACGTCGCAGCCCCATCGCACGTCGTAGGTGGTGAGCATCCGCACCGCCTCGTCCACGCTGACGCCCCGGGCGGCCAGGTCACGCAGCTGCCAGTTGTACTCGTCGGCGTCGGCGAGCGCGGCGGCGAAGATGGTCGGGTTGGTGGTCACGCCGGCGACGTGCTTCTCGCGGCGCAGCTGGTCCAGGTTGCCGGTGCTGAGCCGTTGCCGGGACAGGTCGTCGAGCCAGACCGCCACGCCTGCGGCGGTGAGCTCACCCAATCGGTCTGTCATCTGGTGCCTCCTCAGTTTCCGGTGGTGGTGCCGGTGATGGCGCCGACCCGGGTCAGCGACGCGTGCGCCGCCGCGACCACGGCGTCGGCGGTGAAGCCGAACTGCTCGAACAGCACCTGGTATGGGGCGCTGGCCCCGTAGTGTTCAATGCTGACCGATTCGCCGCAGTCGCCGACCAGGCCGCGCCAGGACATGCCGATGCCGGCCTCGACGCTGACCCGGGCCTTGACCCCGCGCGGCAGCACCGATTCGCGGTACGCCTCGTCCTGCTCGGTGAACCATTCCTGGCACGGCATCGAGACCACCCGGGTGGCGACGCCCTCGGCTTCGAGGCGCTCCCGGGCGGTGAGCAGCAGCTGCACCTCGGAACCGGAGCCCATCAGGATCACCTGCGGCTGGGCGTTGCCGGCGTCGGCCAGCACGTAGCCGCCCTTGCGGACTCCTTCGGCCGAGGCGTAGACGTCCCGGTCGATGACCGGCACCGCCTGGCGGGTCAGCGCCAGCGCGGTCGGCCGGTCGGTGTGCTCCAGGGCGACCCGCCACGCCCAGGCGGTCTCGTTGGCGTCGGCCGGGCGGACCACGTCCAGGCCGGGGATGGCCCGCAGCGCCGACAGGTGCTCGATCGGCTGGTGGGTGGGGCCGTCCTCGCCGAGCCCGATCGAGTCGTGCGTCCAGACGTAGATCACCGGGAGTTTCATCAGCGCGGCCAGCCGCACCGCCGGGCGCATGTAGTCGCTGAACACCAGGAACGTGCCACCGTACGGGCGGGTGCCGCCGTGCAACGCGATGCCGTTGAGGATCGCGCCCATGGCGTGCTCGCGGATGCCGAAGTGCAGGGTGCGGCCGTACTCGTGGCCGGGGAACTCCTTGGTGGCGTACTCGGCCGGGACGAACGACGGCTCGCCCTTCATCGTGGTGTTGTTGCTCTCCGCCAGGTCGGCCGAGCCGCCCCACAGCTCCGGCAGCTCGGCGGCGAGCGCGGTCAGCACCTTGCCGGAGGCGGCCCGGGTGGCGACCCCCTTGGGGTCCGCCGGCCAGTCCGGCAGCGCGTCGGTCCAGCCGGTCGGCAGGGTACGGGTGGCGAGCCGGTCGTGCAGCGCCTTGCGCTCCGGGTTGGCCTGCGCCCAGGCGTCGTACTTCTCGGTCCACTTCGCGTGTGCCTGCCGGCCCCGGTCGAGTACCTCGCGGATGTGGGCGAAGACCTTGTCGTCGACCGCGAAGTGCTGGTTGGGGTCGAAGCCGAGGACCTCCTTGGTGGCGGCGACCTCGTCGGCGCCGAGCGCCGAGCCGTGGATCTTGCCGGTGTTCTGCTTCTTCGGCGCTGGCCAGCCGATGATGGTGCGCAGCGCGATGAACGACGGGCGGTCGGTCTCGGCGCGGGCGGCGGTCAGCGCCGCGTACAACGCCTCGACGTCCTCGTGGTACTCGCCGTCGCCGGCCGCGCCGGCCCGCCAGTCGACGGTCTGCACGTGCCAGCCGTACGCTGCGTAACGGGCGGCGACGTCCTCGCTGAGCGCGATCCGGGTGTCGTCCTCGATGGAGATCTGGTTGTCGTCGTAGACGACGGTCAGGTTGCCGAGCTTCTGGTGCCCGGCCAGGGCGCTGGCTTCGTGGGTGATGCCCTCTTCGATGTCACCGTCGGAGGCGATCACCCAGATGTTGTGGTCGAAGACTGACTCGCCGGGTGCGGCGTCCGGGTCGAGCAGGCCGCGCTCCCGGCGGGCGGCGATCGCCATCCCGACCCCGTTGGCCAGCCCTTGGCCGAGCGGCCCGGTGGTGGTTTCCACACCCCGGGTGTGGCCGTGCTCCGGGTGTCCGGGGGTCAGCGATCCCCACTGCCGCAACGCCTTGAGGTCGTCCAGGCTCAGGCCGTAACCGGAGAAGAAGAGCTGGATGTACAGGGTGAGACTGGAGTGGCCGGCGGAGAGGACGAACCGGTCCCGGCCGGCCCAGTCCGGGTCGCTCGGGTCGTGCCGCATGACCCGGTTGAACAGCAGGTACGCCGCGGGAGCGAGGCTCATCGCGGTGCCCGGATGGCCGTTGCCGGATTTCTCCACGGCGTCGGCGGCCAGCACGCGTGCGGTGTCGACCGCGCGGCGGTCGAGGTCGGACCAGTTCAGGGGGGCATCGGTTGGTGTTGCAGCCACGGTGGATGTGCTCCTCGTCCAGCAGGTAGGCGGAACCCTCGTCACGACCCTATCGAGCAGGGTTGAACGCGCGCCCGCCGATCTCGACAACCGGATGGTCGTCCAGGGCGTGGTCGGTCGTCGGAACCTCCGACCGACCACCGGGGGATACGCATCGTGGCCGGTGGAAAGCCTGCCGGGTGTGACGACGAGCACCGGTGACGGGTCGGCCGGGCAGGCGAAATACCTGCGCGTACGCTGTCGGAGGCGCGTCGGCCCGCAGGTCGCGCCGCCAGTTGAAGGTCACCCGCCGCCGACGCCGGAAGGTGCAGCCCGTGAGCATGGTCACCGAGCGCCCCGCCCATGACCGGGCGCGGGTCAGGTCCGTCGTCGAAGCGGACCGGGTGCCCGGCACAGCGGTGGTGGATCCGGGACCGGTGGCCGCCCCCGGGCTGGCCGTGGTCCGGGCGTACGTGTCGCTCACCAAGCCGCGGATCATCGAGCTGCTGCTGGTCACGACCGTACCGACGATGATGGTCGCGGCCGGTGGGCTGCCGTCGCTGGGGCTGGTGGCGGTGGTGCTGGTCGGCGGTACCTTGGCCGCCGGTGCGGCGAACGCGTTGAACTGCTTCATCGACCGGGACATCGACCAGTTGATGCGCCGGACGAAGCGCCGGCCGCTGCCGAACCACGTGGTCGGCCCCAGGCACGCACTGATCTTCGGATTGGTGCTCGCGGTGGGCTCGGTGGCCCTGATGGCGGTCTTCACCAACTGGATCGCCACCGGGCTGACCCTCGCGGCGATCGCCTACTACGACCTCGTCTACACGCTGTGGTTGAAGCGCACGACGCCGCAGAACACGTTCTGGGGTGGCATCTGCGGCGCCGCTCCGGTGCTGATCGGCTGGGCGGCGGTGACCGGTGGCCTGGCCCCGGTGGCCTGGGCGCTGTTCGCCGTGGTGTTCTTCTGGCAGCTGCCGCACTTCTACGCGTTGGCGATCAAGTACAAGGTGGACTACGCGCGGGCCGGGATCCCGATGCTGCCGGTGGTGGCCTCCGAACGTCGGGTGGGCGTGGAGATCGTGCTGTTCAGCTGGTTGACGGTCGGGTCGTCGGTGCTGGTCTGGCCGTTGGGCATGTCGCCGATCTACGCGGTGCCGGCGGTCGTGGTCGGGGTCGTCTTCCTGCTGGAGGCCCACCGGCTGCAGCGCCGGTCCGGGCGTGGTCTGCCGGTCCAGCCGATGCGGCTGTTCCACTGGTCGACGACCTACCTCACGGTGCTCTTCGTCGCCGTGGCGATGGACGCGCTGATCTGACGCTGGGTCGCTCTGACCTGACGCTGGGTCTCGCCCGTCCGGGTCCCTAACTTCTGTCGTGTTTGCCGTTCTTCGTGCTGAAATTTGTCCCTTTTCATAGTAGAAATCACGATCAATCATCTGTGGAACTTCTTAAGCCCACGGATGATTGGAGTCACAAAAAGCCGACATCCGATCGGCGAAACGTCGTCGCTCTGCTTACGCTTCGCGTATGGCAGATGGTTCCGATACGACGCTGGCGACCGAATCCGTCCCGGGGGACGCCCCCTCTGGTCTGGTCGCCGGCATCCGGTCCTTCGCCGCTGGCCACGGCGGTGCGAAGGCGGTCATCGAGTATGTCGGCAAGCGTGGCGCACGGATCGTCCTGGTGGGGGAGGACGGCGCCTGGGGCGACCAGTTCGCTGACGGCACCGACGTGGCCCGCGCCGCCTGCCTCAAGGCGGGGGTCGAGATTGAGAACGAGTGGGAGCGGGAGCTGATGGATCAGATGCGACCCAGCAACGACCTGTGGCGGTCGATGTCGCGTCGCAGTCTGGCGCGCTGACCAGCCCGTTCCCGTCCTGCACAACGAACGACGACCAGTTGCGTGACTGGACGAGCGGTCCGTCAGCTGGAGAATCAGAGCCGAGCGAGACCCGGGCGGTTACGCCCGGGTCTCGCTCGTTGTCCGCCGCGGCAACCTGCGGCTGGACGTCCGGCTGGTCGGCGGCTACTAGACGTGGGCCGGCGGCCGGACGGGTGCCGGTGGCACCGGTAGCGCGGTGCCGCTGTCGGCGCCCCAGCCGATCGTCCGGTACGTCTGCGGGCACCTGGCGCGCAGCCAGAGCGCCCAGCCGACGCCAGCCAGCGCGGCCAGGGCGTACCCGGCCGGGAACCACCAGCGCAGCGGGGACGCGCCGATGCCGAGCAGGTCACCGAAGCTGGTGACGGTGCCGATGAGGATCAGCCCGAGCGCGCCGGTGGCCGCGCCCGGCGCGACCAGTCGCCGCCAGGCCGACTCGCCACGCGGGTCGCGGCGGAAGTAGCCGATCACCGCGAGCGAGGTCACGGTCATCAGGATCAGCACGCCGAGCCCACCGGTGACGGTCACCCAGAAGAACAGGTGGGTGATGGGATCCAGGCCGGTCGCCGCGTACGCCACGATCACCGCGACGGCCAGCCCGCTCTGCACCAGCGAGCCAAGCTTCGGCGCGCCGGTCCGCCGGTTCGTCCGGCCGAGCGCCGCCGGCAGCACCCGTTCCCGCCCGAGGGCGAACAGGTACCGGGCAACGGTGTTGTGGAACGCGAGCAGCGCGGCGAACAGGCTGGTCAGGAACAACAACCGGCCGGCGTCCACGAGCGTCGTGCCGATGTGCGGGTCGACCAGCACGAACATCAATTCGGTGCCGTGCTCGCGGGCCTGGGCGACGACGTCGTTCGGGCCGGCCGCCACCGCCATCGTCCAGGCGGAACCCGCGTAGCAGACTCCGGCGATCGTCACCGCCAGGTAGGTGGCCCGGGCGACCGTACGACGCGGATCCCGGGTCTCCTCGGCGAACACCGTGCCGGCCTCGACACCGACGAAACCGGCTATGCCGCCGACCAGCATCGCCGCCACCCCCGGGGTGAGCAGCTGGCGGGGGTCGAGACCCGCCGCGGCGGCACCGTCGGCGGGGTGGCCGACCATGACGATGCTGTAGCCGATGATGACCGCGAGCTCGGCCAGCAGCAGGCCGGCCAGGATCCGGCCGTTGAGGTCGACGCGGGCCAGGCCGAGCGCGGTCACCAGGGCCCAGCCGGCCAGCGCGCAGAGCCACCACGGCACGGTGGCACCGGCGACGGCGAGTACCTCGGCGGCAACCACGCCGAAGGCGCCGTACAGCCCGATCTGCATCGCGTTGTACGCGACGACGGCGACGAACGCCGCCGCGATGCCGGGGATCCGGCCGAGACCGTGCGCTACGTAGCTGTACATCGCGCCGGCGTTGACGACGTGCCGGCTCATCGCCACGTAGCCGACGGCGAAGACCGCCATCACCACCGCGATGAGCAGGTAGGCGACCGGCACCGCGGTGGTGCCGGTGACGGCATAGCCGGTGCTGGCGCCGCCGGCCACCACGGTCAGGGGCGCGGCGGCGGCGAGAACGAAGAACAACACCTGGGGTACGCCCAGGCGGGACCGGGCCAACGTCGCGGCGACGGTGCCGGACCGGCTCGTTCGGGAGGTAGACACGCGGGAACTCCGAAAGTGGGTCAGTCAGGAAAACGCGGGAGTGCGCGTGCGGTGACGGAGGATCGTCCGGGGTACCGCTACGCGGGTCTGGTCCAGGCAGGGAACCGACCAGGGGCGCGGCAGCCACGGCACGGGGGGACCGTCACTGCCGCGCCCGGTTCGTCGTGCCGGTGGTTGTGCCCCGGCACAGGCGTAGCCTCACCGGTACTCTCCGCTATGGGGATAGGTCTGCCGTCTTCAACCGTCTTCAACGGTTGGTGATCTTAAGGTTGCGCTCTGGCCAGGGGGCGCTCGTTGCCGTCGTCAGAAACCACCCTGGTAGCGGCTGAATCCGGCCCGGTCGGCTCCCGGGTCCGGGTCGACCAGAGCACGCCGAGGGTGGCCAGCCACACCAGACACGCGCCGAGCATGTGCGCGCTGACCAGCGCGACCGGCAGGTCGGTGAGGTATTGCACCACGCCGATCAGTCCCTGGGCGATCTCCACGACGACGAGCACGGCGGCCGCGCGGACCGCCGGTCGGGGTGCGCCGACCGCGCGCAACGCGAACCACCAGGCGACCGACAACCCGATCAGCAGGGTGACCGAGTCGGCGTGCAGCTGGGACATGGCCTGCGGATCCAGCCCGGTGCGCCCGGCGTCCGGGTCACCGGCGTGCGGGCCGCTGCCGGTCACCACGGTGCCGAGCACCAGCACCCCGAAGCTCACGGCGGTGATCACGAGGGCCAACTGGCGCAGCGGCCGGGCCACCACGTCGCGGGTGGTGCGGCCGCCGGCGCGTACCCGTCGCCACAATCCGTACGCCACCGCTACGGCGACCATCGACAGCATGAAATGCAGCGCCACCACCCAGGGGTTGAGCTGCACCCGGACGCTGACCCCGCCGATCAGGCCCTGCAGGATCACCAGACCTAGAACGCCGAGGGCCGGTCCGCGCAGGTCCAACCGGCGTGGCCGGGACCGCAGCACCGCCAGCAGGGTGGCGAGCGCGATCATGCCGACCAGGATGCCGAGGACCCGGTTGCCGAACTCGATGATGCCGAGCACGCCCATCTCCGGCGTGGTGACGTAGGAGTCGTCGGTGCAGCGCGGCCAGGTCGGGCAGCCGAGCCCGGACCCGGTGAGCCGCACGCCGCCCCCGGTCAGCACGATCGCGACGTTGGCCACCAGTGAGGCGAGCGCGAGCCGCCGGAGCAGGGCGGGGCCGGCGGACAGTCGACCGGACGGGGAGACGGGCACGGCGGCAATCGTACCGATATGGCGGATACCACAACTGTGCGGTGCCGCCGGTACCACAGCCCTGCGGTGCCGCCGGCCGACTGCGGCAAGGCTTCGCTGTGCTGGTCGCGGTGGCGGTCAGGCTCGGTGCGGTGGATCACCCGGGGGCGCGTTTGCGGCCGACCGCTGAAATACGTAACGTTGGCGTAGTGAAAAACAGGGTGGGCCTTCCAGAGGGCGGGTCGGCGACCGGTGCGGTCGCTGCCGGCCCGGACGGGCGTACCCGGGACCGCCTGGTCGCGCTGCTGCTGGAGCGGGGGGCGGCGACCGCCGCTCAGCTCGGTGACGAGCTCGGGCTGAGCCCGGCCGCGATCCGCCGACACCTGGACGCGATGCTCGCCGACGGCGACGTGGTGACCCGGGACGCGGTCACCCGGGCCCGTCGACGACGCGGTCGGCCGGCCAAGGTCTTCCGGCTCAGCGACGACGCCCGGTCCCGGCACGGGCGTTACCGCTACGACAGTATGGCCGCCGCCGCGCTGCGCTGGATTGCCGGTCACGGCGGCGAGGCGGAGCTCGAGGCGTTCGCGGCGGCTCAGGTCGCCGGGCTGGAGGCGCGGTGCCGGGCGGCGATCGACGATGCCGGTGCGGACCCGATCGCCCGCGCCGAAGCTCTCGCCGCCGCACTCAGCGCCGAGGGCTACGCTGCCAACGCATCCACGATCGCCTCCGGGGGGCAGTTGTGCCAGCACCACTGTCCCGTGGCCCATGTGGCTGCCGAGTTTCCGCAGCTGTGCGAGGCTGAGACTGCGGTGATCTCCCGCCTGATCGGCACCCACGTGCAGCGGCTGGCCACCATCGCTCACGGCGACGGGGTGTGCACCACGCACATTCCAGACCCGAGACGGGCCGGCGGCACCCCGACCGTTGCCATCAATGTTTCCACCGACCACGTCACCAGCACTGTGAGGACAGATAGATGACCGAGCAGACCGTCGCGCCCATCTCCCAGGAGGAGCACCTCGCGGCCCTCGGCCGGTACGAGTACGGCTGGGCCGACCGCGACGTGGCCGGCGCCGCCGCCCAGCGCGGGCTCAACGAGGCGGTGGTGCGTGACATCTCCGCCAAGAAGAACGAGCCGCAGTGGATGCTCGACCTGCGGCTCAAAGGGCTGCGGCTGTTCGGCCGCAAGCCCATGCCGGCCTGGGGTGCCGACCTCACCGGAATCGACTTCGACAACATCAAGTACTTCGTCCGCTCCACCGAGAAGCAGGCCGCCAGCTGGGAGGACCTGCCCGAGGAGATCAAGAACACCTACGACAAGCTGGGCATCCCGGAGGCGGAGAAGCAGCGGCTGATCGCTGGCGTCGCGGCCCAGTACGAGTCCGAGGTGGTCTACCACAAGATCCGTGAGGACCTGGAGGAGCAGGGCGTGGTGTTCCTCGACACCGACACCGCGCTGCGGGAGCACGAGGACATCTTCAAGGAGTACTTCGGCACCGTGATCCCGGTCGGCGACAACAAGTTCGCCGCGCTGAACACGGCGGTCTGGTCCGGTGGATCGTTCATCTACGTGCCGAAGGGCGTGCACGTGGAGATCCCGCTGCAGGCCTACTTCCGGATCAACACGGAGAACATGGGCCAGTTCGAGCGGACCCTGATCATCGTCGACGAGGGTGCCTACGTGCACTACGTCGAGGGCTGCACCGCGCCGATCTACTCCTCCGACTCGCTGCACAGCGCGGTGGTCGAGATCGTGGTGAAAAAGAACGCCCGCTGCCGCTACACGACCATCCAGAACTGGTCGAACAACGTCTACAACCTGGTCACCAAGCGGGCCGTCTGCCACGCCGGCGCCACCATGGAGTGGATCGACGGCAACATCGGTTCCAAGGTCACCATGAAGTACCCGGCCGTGTTCATGACCGGTGAGCACGCCAAGGGCGAGGTGCTCTCGGTGGCGATGGCTGGCGAGGGGCAGCACCAGGACGCCGGCGCGAAGATGGTGCACGCGGCCCCGCACACCTCCTCGACGATCGTCTCCAAGTCGATCGCCCGCGGCGGCGGGCGCACCTCCTACCGTGGGCTGGTCCAGGTGCTGGAGGGCTCGCAGCACAGCCGGTCGACGGTGAAGTGCGACGCGCTGCTGGTTGACGCGATCTCCCGGTCGGACACCTACCCCTACGTCGACATCCGCGAGGACGACGTCGCCATGGGGCACGAGGCGACCGTCTCCAAGGTCAGTGACGACCAGCTGTTCTACCTGATGAGCCGGGGTCTGAGCGAGGACGAGGCGATGGCCATGATCGTCCGGGGCTTCATCGAGCCGATCGCCAAGGAACTCCCGATGGAGTACGCCCTCGAGCTGAACCGGCTGATCGAGCTGCAGATGGAGGGCGCGGTCGGCTGACCCGCCCGAGACACCGCCCCACCGACACCGCCGAGAACAGGAAGAGATGACTATTCAGGCCTCCGCGCCGCCCAAGACCAAGTCGCAGGCGTTGCGCTCGTACGATGTCGCCGACTTCCCGGCCCTCACCGGCCTGGAGGAGGAGTGGCGCTTCACCCCGCTCAAGCGGATGCGGGGACTGGCCACCGGGACTCCGGCGGCCAGCGGCTCGGTCCGGTACGAGTACGCCGATCTGCCCGCCGGGGTGACAGCGGGTCAGGTCGACCGCACCGACCGACGGATGGGCGGTGTACTGACCCCGTTCGACCGAATCAGCGCTCTGGCCTACACCGGGTGCTCCGAGGTCCTGCTGGTGGAGGTCGCACCGGAGGCCACCCCGGCCGAGCCGGCCGTGGTCCGGGTGCTCGGCACCGGGACGGACCAGATCGCGTACGGGCACACCCTGGTCGACGTCGGCCGGTTCGCCGAGGTGACCCTGGTGTTCGACCAGGTCGGCTCGACCACCCTGGCCGACAACGTCGAAGTGCTCGTCGGTGACGGTGCGACGCTGACCCTGGTCACCATCGCCGACTGGGCATCCGACGCGGTGCAGGCGCAGCATCTGAAGTTCCGGCTCGGCCGCGACGCCCGGGTCACGCACATCCAGGTCACCCTCGGCGGTGACCTGGTACGCCAGTTCACCAGCGTCGAGTACACCGGCCGGGGCGGCGACGCCGAGCTGTTCGGGCTCTACTTCGCCGACGCCGGCCAGCACCTGGAGCACCGGCAGCTGGTGGACCACACCGTGCCGGACTGCCGCAGCAACGTCGGCTACCGGGGGGCGCTGCAGGGCGACGGCGCGCACACCGTCTGGGTCGGCGACGTACTGATCCGCGCCGAGGCCACCGGCACCGACACGTACGAGATCAATCGGAACCTGGTGCTGACCGACGGCGCCCGGGCCGACTCGGTGCCCAACCTGGAGATTGAGACCGGCGAGGTGGCCGGGGCCGGGCACGCCAGCGCCACCGGCCGGTTCGACGACGAGCAACTGTTCTACCTGATGGCCCGGGGCATCCCGGAGGCCGAGGCGCGCAAGCTGGTGGTCCGCGGGTTCTTCGCCGAGCTGGTCGACAAGATCCCGGTGGCCGAGCTGCGCGACCGGCTCGGCGACGCGATCGAGCAGCGGCTGCGGCGTGTCGAGGCCGGCGCGGTCGCGCCGCGCACCGCCGACGTGGCGGCACCACCGACCGTGCCCGGCCAGCCCGGCCAGCCCGGTGCGGTCACCGAGGGGACCCGCTGAGCATGTCCGACCTGATCCGGGTCTGCGCCACCGCCGAGATCCCGAAGGGGACGGCGGTCAGCGCCGACATCGACGGTACGCAGATCGCCCTGGTGCACACCGACGAGGACTCCTTCCACGCGGTGTACGACGAGTGCTCGCACGCCGCGGTCGCCCTCTCCGAAGGCGAGGTGGACGGCTGCACGTTGGAGTGCTGGCTGCACGGTTCGCGCTTTGATCTGCGCACCGGTGAGCCGACCGGGCTGCCCGCCACCGAACCCGTACCCGTCTTCCCCGTCGAGATCCGCGACGGCGACATCTACGTCAGTCTGACGCCGAGCAATGGAGTGAC
Source organism: Micromonospora sp. LOL_013 (assembly GCF_048060315.1). NCBI lineage: Bacteria > Bacillati > Actinomycetota > Actinomycetes > Micromonosporales > Micromonosporaceae > Micromonospora > Micromonospora sp. LOL_013. The sequence goes on along the minus strand of NZ_JBHMIQ010000019.1, from coordinate 101,130 downwards.
CGCACCATGAGCGTTCTGGATATCCGTGACCTGCAGGTTTCGGTCAAGCTGCCGGAAGGCGAGCTCAAGCCGATCCTGGCCGGGGTGACGCTGACCATCCGGTCGGGGGAGACACACGCCATCATGGGCCCGAACGGCTCCGGCAAGTCGACGCTGGCGTACTCGATCGCCGGGCACCCCAAGTACGAGATCACCGGCGGGGAGGTGCTGCTCGACGGTGCGGATGTGCTGGCCATGTCGGTCGATGAGCGGGCCCGCGCCGGGTTGTTCCTCGCCATGCAGTACCCGGTGGAGGTGCCCGGCGTCTCGGTGGCGAATTTCCTGCGTACTGCCAAGACCGCTGTCGACGGCGCCGCGCCGAAGCTGCGTACCTGGGCCGGTGAGCTGCGCGGGGCCATGGAGCGGCTGCAGATGGACCCGGCGTTCGCGCAGCGCAACGTCAACGAGGGTTTCTCCGGTGGGGAGAAGAAGCGGCACGAAATCGTGCAGCTGGAGCTGCTCAAGCCGAAGATGGCCATTCTTGACGAGACCGACTCCGGGCTCGACATCGACGCCCTGCGGGTGGTCAGCGAAGGGGTCAACCGGGTCCGCTCCACCGGGGAGACCGGCCTGCTGCTGATCACCCACTACACCCGGATCCTGCGCTACATCAAGCCCGACTTCGTGCATGTCTTCGTCGGCGGACGCATCGTCGAGGAGGGCGGCCCGGAGCTGGCTGAGAAGCTGGAAGCCGAAGGCTACGAGCGGTACGTCGCGGGTGCCGGCGCGGCCTCGGCCTGAGACTCACTATCACCCCGCGTGCAGAAGGGCGGCGTCGAGCCGATGAGCACCATAGCCATCCCCCGGGACACGCCGACGCCGGACGGTCCGTCCGCTCTGGACGTTGACGCCGTCCGGGCCGACTTCCCGATCCTCGGTCGGGAGGTCAACGGGCATCCGCTGGTCTACCTGGACAGCGCCAACACCTCGCACAAGCCGCGCCAGGTGCTCGACGCGCTGACCGACTATTACCAGTCGCACAATGCCAACGTCGCCCGCTCGGTGCACACTCTCGGCACCGAGTCAACCGAGGCGTACGAGAGCGCCCGAGCCAAGCTGGCCGCGTTCGTCAACGCGGGCAGCCCGGACGAGGTGGTCTTCACCAAGAACTCCACCGAGGCGATCAACTTGGTCGCGTACGCGTTCTCCAACGCCTCGACGGGCGCCGCGATCGGGGCCGACCCCCGTTTCCGGCTCGGCGCCGGCGACGAGGTGGTGATCTCTGAGATGGAGCACCACTCGAACATCGTGCCGTGGCAGCTGCTCTGCGAACGCACCGGCGCGACGCTGCGCTGGTTCGGGCTGACCGAGGACGGTCGGCTGGACGAGTCGCAGCTGGACGAACTGGTCACCGAGCGGACCAAACTGGTCTCGCTGGTACACATGTCGAACATCCTCGGCACGGTCAACGACCTCACTGCGATCACCCGGCGGGTCCGCGAGGTCGGTGCGCTGCTGCTGCTGGACTGCTCGCAGTCGGTTCCGCACCGCCCGGTCGACGTCGCCGCGCTGGACGCCGACTTCATCGTCTTCACCGGGCACAAGATGTGCGGACCGACCGGGATCGGGGTGCTGTGGGGCCGCGCCGCGCTGCTCGCCGCGATGCCACCGGTGCTCGGCGGCGGCTCGATGATCGAGACGGTGGCGATGAGCGGGTCCACGTTCGCCGCTCCACCGGCCCGGTTCGAGGCCGGCACCCCGCCGATCGCCCAGGCAGTCGGCCTCGGTGCCGCCGTCGACTACCTCTCCGGGTTGGGCATGCCGGCGGTCGCCGCGCACGAGCAGCGGATGACCGCGTACGCCCTGGAAGCTCTGGCCACCGTGCCGGGGCTGCGGATCGTCGGCCCGCCCGGGCCACACGGGCGGGGTGGCACGGTCTCGTTCGCGGTGGACGGGATCCATCCACACGACGTGGGCCAGATTCTCGATGCCCAGGGGGTGCAGGTGCGGGTCGGGCATCACTGCGCCCGGCCGGTCTGCGTGCGCTACGGCGTCCCGGCGACCACTCGGGCCTCGTTCTACCTCTACACCACGACCGGCGAGGTCGACGCGCTGGTGCGCGGTCTGGAGAAGGCGCGGAAGGTCTTCGACTGATGGAGCTCGACCAGCTGTACCAGGAGATCATCCTGGACCACTACAAGCGTCCGCAGGGGCGTGGTCTGCGCGAGCCGTACGCGGCGGAGGCACACCACGTCAACCCGACCTGCGGCGACGAGATCACCGTACGGGTGAGTCTGGGTGGCGACACCCGGGTCGGGGTGTCGCACGACGGTCAGGGCTGCTCGATCAGCCAGGCCTCGGCGAGTGTGCTGTACGAGCTGGTCGACGGTCGGCCGGTGGGCGAGGCGTTGGCGGTGCACGGCGCCTTCGTGGCGCTGGTGTCCGGCCGCGGCGAGGTCGAGCCGGATGAGGATGTGCTGGGTGACGGGGTGGCGTTCGCTGGTGTGGCGCGCTATCCGGCCCGGGTGAAGTGTGCGTTGCTGCCGTGGATGGCCTTCAAGGACGCCGCGGCGCGCGCCGGTGTGGGTGCGAGCCCGGAGGTGAAGCAGTGAGTGCCGAAGAGACCATGACCGGGGCGACGCAGGCGACGGAGCCCGCCGACGGCGGTACGGCCGCGGCGGCGATCGTCGGCCAGCCGGCGATCGCTGACATCGAGGAGGCGATGAAGGACGTCGTCGACCCGGAGCTGGGCATCAACGTGGTCGATCTCGGCTTGGTGTACGGCGTACACGTCGACGATGACAACGTCGCCACCCTGGACATGACGTTGACCAGCGCGGCCTGCCCGCTGACCGACGTGATCGAGGAGCAGGCCCGTACCGCGTTGACCACTGGACCCGGTGGCGGACTGGTGTCCGACATCCGGATCAACTGGGTGTGGATGCCACCGTGGGGGCCCGACAAGATTACTGACGAGGGCCGGGACCAGTTGCGGGCGCTCGGCTTCAACGTCTGACGGTACCCGCGTCGCCGCCGACCGTCACGTTCGGCCGGCGGCGGCGCGGCCCGTCAGTGCACCAGGCTGACCAGGGCCCGTTTGAGGAAACCGTCGTGCCGGTCGTCGACCCAGCTGACCGCGCTGATCGGGCGCCCCTGCCGGCGGGCCTCGTCGCAGTAATTAAGTACGTCGGCGGCCGGCTGGTAGTCGGTCACCGCGAGCGCCGCGTTGGCGCGCATGCGGTACGCCGCGTCCTCGGCGTCGCGTACCGCCACCCGCCCGTCGTCGTCGCGGCGGGCGGCCACGGTGATCTGCCAGCCGAAGATCTGAACCAGCACGATTCCCGGCGGGGCGTTCGCCGGGATGCTCACCTCGGCGTTGGCCCGGGCGAGCGCCTGGGCCACCTCCCGTTGGTAGGTGCCGGCCCAGGCCGCCTGCGCCTGTTGCGGACGCATCACCGACAGCATATCGGTTTGTCGGTCCGCGGGCATCGCGGTGAGCAGGGCAGCGACGGTGGGCTGCGGCAGTCGGTCGGCCACCGTGTGCACCTGCTCGGCCGGAAGCTGATTGAGCATCGCCACCGCGTCGGGGATCGGCATGGCTCGGGCCAGGTCGGCCAGCTGATCGGTGCTGAGCAGACCCATCAACCGCGACTGTAGGTCGTCGCTGGCAGCTGGGAGCAGCCGGACCAGGTCAGAGGTCGTCAGCTCGGCGACTGCCACCGGGATCCGGTCGGCCGGCATGGCTGCCAGCAACCCGACGGCCTGTCGCGGCGGAGTGCTGCGGATCATCGCGATCAGCTGGGTTATGGGCATCATCCCACCGGGCAGCATGAGTGTCGTCTCCAGGGAGTCAAATGATCGTTACGCGCGCCTGATGTGCCTAACATCCCTGTCGGCGTGGTGCATCACCCCGTTGGCGGACAAGTTCCCCGATTCGGTCAGGCCGGTCCACCAGGCTGGCGGTGCGCCGCGTACCGCTTGGTCAGCTGATGTTCCGCGAGACCGTCGGGGATGGATCGCCGGATGCCTTCGATCCACGTCGCCGTCGATGATCTCGCTGCGAAACCGACTGGGGTGCCGGTACTGACCGCCGGTAGGATAGGGCCGTGCTGCTCTGCGAAGGCTGAACCGCCCCACGCCGACGGACAGAAGGTCCGGTCGGCGTCTTGTCGTGTCCGCGAGTCAGCTTCCGATCTCAGGAGTGAGCTATCAATGATCACCGCTACCGGCCTGGAACTGCGCGCGGGCTCGCGGATCCTGCTGTCCGACACCACCCTACGGGTGCAGCCCGGCGACCGGATCGGTCTGGTCGGCCGCAACGGTGCCGGCAAGACCACCACGCTGAAGGTGCTGGCCGGCGAGGGCCTACCGTACGCGGGACAGCTCGACCGGCGCAGCGCGGTCGGTTATCTCCCGCAGGACCCGCGAACCGGCGACCTGAATGTGACCGCCCGCGACCGGGTGCTGTCGGCCCGCGGCCTGGACCGGCTGATGTCGCAAATGAACGAACTCGAGCAGCAGTTGGCACAGGGCGGCACCGACGAGCGTCTGGTTCGCCGCTACGGCACCCTGGAGGACCAGTTCGCCTCCCTCGGCGGGTACGCCGCGGAGGCGGAGGCGGCCCGGATCTGCGCCAACCTGGGTCTGCCGGACCGGGTGCTGAGCCAGCCGATCGGGACGCTCTCCGGCGGTCAGCGTCGCCGTATCGAGCTGGCCAGGATCCTGTTCCGGGACGCGGCCGAGAACGGCGGCGGCATCCTGCTGCTCGACGAGCCGACCAACCACCTGGACGCCGACTCGATCACCTGGCTGCGTGGCTTCCTCGCCGGGCACAAGGGCGGGCTGGTGGTGATCAGTCACGATGTGGACCTGCTGGGCGCGGTGGTCAACAAGGTCTGGTTTCTCGACGCCACCCGCTCGGTTGTGGACGTCTACAACGTCGGCTGGGCGGCGTACCAGCAGCAGCGGGAGACCGACGAGCGGCGCCGCCGCCGGGAACGGGCGAACGCGGAGAAAAAGGCCGGGGCGCTACTCGCCCAGGCCGACAAGATGCGGGCCAAGGCCACCAAGACGGTGGCCGCGCAGAACATGGCCCGGCGGGCGGAGAAACTGCTCGCCGGTCTGGAGGACGAGCGGGTCGCTGACAAGGTGGCCAAGGTCCGGTTGCCCAGCCCGGCCCCGTGCGGCAAGACGCCGTTGACGGCGGCGGGGCTGTCGAAGTCGTACGGATCGTTGGAGATCTTCTCCGGGGTCGACGTGGCGGTCGACCGGGGCTCCCGGGTGGCGATCCTCGGGCTGAACGGTGCCGGTAAGACGACGTTGCTGCGGATTCTCGGTGGTCTGGTCGAGCCGGATTCCGGGGCGGTGCGGCCCGGGCACGGGCTGCGGATCGGCTACTACGCGCAGGAGCATGAGACCTTGGACGTGGAGCGTTCGGTGCTCGACCACATGCGCAGTGCGGCGATCGACCAGGCGGACACCGACCTGCGAAAGATTCTCGGTGCGTTCCTGTTCAGCGGTGAGGACGTGAACAAACCGGCCGGGGTGCTCTCGGGCGGGGAGAAAACCCGGCTCGCGTTGGCCACGCTGGTCTGTTCGGGGGCGAACGTATTGCTGCTCGACGAGCCGACCAACAACCTGGATCCGGTCAGCCGTGAACAGGTTCTCGATGCCATCGCCCGGTATCCCGGAGCCATCGTCCTGGTGACCCATGATCCGGGTGCGGTGCTGGCTCTCAAACCGGACCGGGCGATTCTCCTGCCCGACGGAGACGAGGATGCGTGGAGCGACGACCTGCTCGAACTCGTGGAACTTGCATGAGGGCGCGGTCCGTCCGGCAGCCCGGCCCGGGCGATGCCGCATCGGTGAACGTCATTATCGGATAGCGTGAATTGTATGAACAGGTGCGCCGGGTGAGGGTCGGCGAAGGGCTGCCAGCATGCCGGTGGGATTGCTCGGCGGCACCGTATCGGGTAACTGACAGGGTCGTGCGTGTCGGTTGGCGAACAGTTGATATCTGGCGCATGATCGTTGGAGGCGGTCTAATAGGTGGGACCGCATCGAACCGCACAGTCTGGGACGTGAGGAATCAACATGGCAGCCACCGGCACAGCCGCCACCACCGAGAAGGGTCGCCGGATCGTCGGAGCCGAGCGTCAGACCCTGGCCAAGGACCTGGTCAAGCGGTATACATCCGGCGAGAGCATCCGCGCCCTTGCGGCCTCCACCGGCCGCTCGTACGGGTTCGTCCACCGGGTGCTCACCGAGTCCGGCGTGCAACTACGCCAGCGTGGCGGCGCTCGGCGTCGCAAGAAGGGGTGACGATCCAGTTGCGACCCGTACCCCGCTGTCACGGTAAGGGCCCTCGTTGACCGTGTCCGGTGGCGTACGACTCGACTACGACGGGCCGGTCGCGACGGTGACGTTGGACCGGCCCGACGTGCTCAACGCTCAAACCCCACAGATGTGGCGGGCGCTGCGCGGCATCGGCCGGGAGTTGCGTGGCGACGTTCGCGTCGTGGTGGTCCGCGGCGCCGGTCGGGCCTTCTCCGCCGGCCTCGACCGGGGCGCGATCCAGGCACTGCTCGATCCCAGCGTTGCGGGTAGCACCGATGCGGATCTCGCCGCGACCGACCATTCGCGAGCCGACTCGCCTGGCGACCGTCCGCCCGGTGACGATCCGGCCCCGCCGCCGTTGGCTGCCCTGCCGCCGGACGAGTGCGCTGCCCGGATCGCCGAGTACCAGGAGGCCTTCACCTGGCTGGCACGCCCCGACGTGATCAGCGTCGCCGCCGTGCAGGGGCCGGCCGTCGGCGCCGGATTCCAGCTTGCCCTCGGCTGCGACCTGCGCGTCCTGGCCGACGACGCCCGGTTGCGGATGGCCGAGGTGACCCTCGGCCTGGTGCCGGACCTCGGCGGCACCCGGCGACTCGTCGACCTGGTCGGCTACGCCCGCGCCCTGGAGATCTGTGTCACCGGTCGCTGGCTCGACGCGGCCGAGGCCGATCGGCTCGGGCTGGCCAACCTGGTGGTGCCCGCGACGGAACTGGCCCCGGCAGTCGCCGACCTGGTCGCGGCCGTGCTGGCCGGGCCCCGCGACGCGGTCGTCGAGATCAAGGCCCTGCTCGCCGGAGCCACCGACCGCACCCCCGCCGCCCAGCTACGCGCCGAGCGGGAGGCACAGACCCGACGGATCCGGGACCTGACCGGAGCCGGCGATTGACGTCCTCCTCTTCCTGAAGAAAGAGGGATTCCGGTCTGCTACACCCCGAAGGGGTGAACTCCGGTGGGTTACCGCTTCTCGGCGCGGTGCCGGCACGGGTGCCGGTCTTACCTGCGCTCCACGGTCGTTGAAGTCCGCCGTCCGGCGGCCTTGATGTTGCGTGCGGCGTTGACGTCCCGGTCGTGAACTGCGCCCAGCCGGCGTCGTGCACCGACTTGGCCAGCCTTGTACGACCCGATCCAGCAACAGCGAGGTCCTCGACGTACACCGCTGAGACGAAACTCGGACCTTGACCACGTGTGCGGCAGCGTCCCGGCGGAGCCGGGACACGTGGTTGACGGGCATGGTGATGGGCTTGCCGCTTGTGGCCGGGATGCGGCAAGCTGGTTTGCTGTTGGGGAGAGCGACCACGTTGTCGGCCTTTGTGGCCTGACCCTGCTGGAAACGGCCTTGTCGGCGCTCTTCCCACCGCTTATGGGTGGGGAACTGGCAGGTCGTTCAGGTGGCGGCCTCGCTGTCGTGACCGCCGCGACCATCGCGTGGTCGGGGAGGGCCGCAGACCATCGGTGCCCGCGACGCCCGGCCCGAACTAGGGAAACTGGTCGACGCCGCCCACTACGTAGGCCAGCACACGATCATCACCAAGTCCGGGGAGCCGCGCGCCGTGCTGGTGCCCTACGAGTGGTGGAGCCAGCGGCAGAACCGGCCGGGTTAGGGCACTGCTCGGGCCATGGCGGCCCTCCCGGCGCGGTCCTTCACCCCCGGCCTGCAGGCCGGAGCACTAACCCGCCTTCCGGTAGCCGCCGGGTCGGACAGTAAGGCTCCAACGGGAAGACGCCAGTTACCTGAACTGTTGTCGTAGGTGTCCGGGACACTGGTACCCGCGACGGTGGCGAGACGAAGGTGGCGGGTGCCGATGGCTGGATCCGGTGGGATGGGTGGCATGGGGGCCGGCTGGGGCATGCTGCGCTCGATGCGCGACGGCGACCAGCTGCGTTCCCACCGGGTCAGCAGGGGAACCACCCGGCGGATCGTCGCCTTCGCCCGCCCGTACCGGCGGGACATCACCGTCTTCCTGGTCACCGTCGTGCTGGCGGCCGGCATCGGGGTCGCCACCCCGGTCCTCGCCGGCGACGTGGTGAACACGATCACCGCCGGTCGCGCCGACGCCGGCGCGACCGTGGTCCGGCTGGCCCTGCTGATCGCCGCGCTCGCCGTGGTGGACGCCCTGCTCTCCCTGGCCCAACGCTGGTACGCCGCCCGGATCGGTGAGGGCATCATCCTGGACCTGCGGACCCGGGTCTTCGACCACGTGCAGCGGATGCCGTTGCAGTTCTTCACCCGGACCCAGACCGGCGCGCTGGTCAGCCGGCTCAACAACGACGTGATCGGCGCCCAGCGTGCCTTCACCTCGACGTTGTCCGGTGTGGTCAGCAACGTCATCCAACTGGTGCTCACCGCCGCGGTGATGTTCACCCTGTCCTGGCAGATCACCGCGCTGTCCCTGGTGCTGCTGCCGATCTTCATCGTGCCGGCCCGCCGGGTCGGCAAGCGGCTCGCGGAGATCACCCGGGAATCGTACGATCTCGACGCCAAGATGAACGCCACGATGACCGAGCGGTTCGGGGTCGCCGGCGCGCTACTGGTCAAGCTCTTCGGCCAGCCCGAGGTCGAGGCACGCCGGTTCGCCGAGCGGGCCGACCGGGTCCGGGAGATCGGCATCCAGTCGGCGATGTACTCGCGTACCTTCTTCGTGGCGATGCTGCTGGTCGCCTCGCTCGCCCAGGCGCTCACCTACGGACTCGGCGGTTGGCTGGCGGTCACCGGCGCGGTCAGCGCCGGCACCGTGGTGACCCTGGCTCTGCTGCTCACCCGCCTCTACGGGCCGCTGACCGCGTTGAGCAACGTGCGGGTCGACGTGATGAGCGCGTTGGTCTCCTTCGACCGGGTGTTCGAGGTGCTCGACCTCGCCCCGTCGATCGCCGAGCGTCCGGACGCCGTCGTCGTGCCGCCCGGATCCAGCCGGCTGGAGTTCCGCGACGTCCGGTTTCGGTACCCCAGCGCCGCCGAGATCTCGCTGGCCTCGCTGGAGGATGTCGCGACGCTCGACCGGACCGTCTCCGAGCCGGTGCTGCGCGGGGTGTCGTTCAGCGTCGAGCCGGGGCAGCTGGTCGCCCTGGTCGGCCCGTCCGGCGCCGGCAAGAGCACCACCGCAATGCTGGTCTCCCGGGTGTACGACGTGACCGACGGCGAGATCCGGGTCGGCGGGGTGGACGTGCGCGACGCGACACTCGACTCGCTGCGCGACACCATCGGGGTGGTCACCCAGGACTCCCACCTGTTCCACGAGACGATCGCGGAGAACCTGCGGTACGCCCGGCCGGACGCCACCGACGACGAGCTGTGGGCGGCGCTGCGCGGCGCGCAGGTCGAGGAGCTGGTCCGGGCCCTGCCGGACGGGCTGGACACGGTGGTCGGGGAGCGCGGCTACCGCTTCTCCGGTGGTGAGAAACAGCGGATTGCCATCGCCCGGCTGCTGCTCAAGGCGCCGTCGATCGTCATCCTCGACGAGGCCACCGCCCACCTCGACTCGGAGTCCGAGGCGGCGGTGCAGCGCGCCCTGTCGGTCGCGCTGACCGGCCGTACCGCCCTGGTCATCGCGCACCGGCTGTCGACGGTGCGCGACGCGGACCAGATCCTCGTCCTCGACGAGGGCCGGATTGTCGAGCGCGGCCGGCACGCCGAGCTGATCGCCGCCGGCGGGCTGTACGCCGAGCTGTACCGCACCCAGTTCGCGGTGGCCGACTCACCGACTCCGTACCTCGACGACACCGGGTTGGATCCGGTGACGGCCGGGTCGGGTCGCGCCTTCCCGACCGACCAGGACCTGCCCCCGCCGCCGGGCGGTGCCGCCGGATAGCGGTCCGCCGTCCACTATGCTGGGCCGGTCGTACTGACCGAGTCGGTGGCTGCGGCGCTCTGCGCCGCCCTGCGGTCGTACCACGATCCCCGCGACCGGGGCCGGTGCGCCCAGTGCGGAGGGCCACGTCTCGACGAAGGCCTTCAGTGTCTCGACTGCGGACAACCGGCCGGCCTGTTCGGTCAGCTGATCCGCGAGCGGATGGCCCGCCACCAGTAGTCGCCTACCGTGGCGGTTCGGCCGCCACCGCCTGCCGCAGCCGGTCGAACTCGGCGACGAGCCGGTCGAGCTGGTAGTGGGCATTGAGCCCCGCTCGGGTTGGGCAGCACCCAGAGCCTCGCACCACCGAGGCTCTCGGGTCGGGGTCCGACGAGCGCCCGTCGCTGGTCGAACGCCAGCCGGTACGCGGTCACCCCGACCACGGCGATCCACCGGGGTCGGCACGCGGCGGCCAACCGGACGAGCCGCGCGCCTCCGGCGACCAGCTCCGGCGGCGTGAGTTCGTCGGCCCGCGCCGTCGCCCTGGCGACCAGGTTCGTTACGCCCAGCCCGAACCCGGGCAGCAGATGGTCCTCGCTGGGGTCGAGCCGCCGGGGCGTGAAGCCGGACCGGTGCAGTGTCGGCCAGAACCGGTTGCCCGGCCGGGCGAAGTGGTGGCCGGCGGCAGCGGAGTACCGGCTCGGGTTGATCCCACAGAACAGTACGTCGAGGTCGGGTCCGACGATGTCGGGCAGGGTACGGCCGACAGCGCCGGCCAGCAGCTGCGCCATCGTGACCCGGTCGGTGTGCACGCCGGGAAGCCGGTCAGGGGCAGGGCAGCGCGCCGCCGTCGACGGGCAGCGTGATGCCGGTCAGATAGCTCGCCGCCGGGGACAGGACGAACGCCGCCACTCGGCCGAACTCCGCCGGCTCGCCCAGCCGGCCGAGCGGGATGTCGGCCTCGGCCTCGGCCCGGGCCTGCTGCGGATCGTCGGTCGCGGCGAAGAGTTCCACGTTGCGGTCGGTCATGATCCGGCCGGGCAGCAGACTGACCACTCGGACGCCCCGGCCGGCGTAGCCGTCGGCGAGCTCCTTGGCGACCGCCGCGAGCCCGGGCCGCAGGCCGTTGGAGATGCCCAGCCCGGGCAGCGGCATCCGGGCCGACGTCGACAGCACCACGGCGACCGCCCCGCCGGCGGGTAGCGCGTCGGCGACGGTCCGCACCGCCCGAACCGCGCCGACGAAGACGGTGTCGAACGCCGCCCGCCACTGTTCGTCGCTGACCGCGTGGCTGGGACCGGGTTTCGGCCCGCCGACCGAGATCAACGCCCCGTCGAGCCGGCCGAAGTGCTCCTTGGCCGTCGCGACCAGGCGTGCCGCGCAGTCCGGCTCGCCCAGGTCGGCGCTGACCGCGATCGCGTGCTGCGGGCCGCCGAGGCGGTGCGCCGCCGCCGTCAGACCGGCGGTGTCCCGGGCGGCGAGCACCACCCGCGCCCCGTCGGCGACCAGACAGGCAGCGGTGGCGTAGCCGAGTCCACGGGACGCGCCGGTGAGCACGTACACCCGGTTTTCGAGGCCGAGGTCCATGCCCCCGATCCTGCCGCATGCCGTGGGGTCGCCGGTGATGACCCCCACCAGCTACCGGCGGCGCCCGCCGTACGTCCGCACCCGACCGGCGACCTGGACCGTCCACCCGCCGGGCAGCCGTCGTACCGCCGGGAGACGGCGTCGGCGGGGAACCGACGACCCGTCGTAGCACCAGCCGACCTCCCAGCCAGCCAGCTCCGCCACGGCCAGATCCGGCAGACGGTCATCGGCGGCCAGCGCCCGGGCGAAGTCCCAGCCGTCGCGCAGCCCGCCCGCCGGCCGTCGGCCCGTTGCCCAGCGGACGAACGCGGCCGGCCAGGCAGCACCGAGTGAGGCGGCCACCTGCGGCCAGTGCCGGGCCGCCTCGCCGGCCCGCTTGCGGGCCAACGCGGCACGGGCGACCGACAGCCGGTGCGGGTCGAAGCCGGGTGGCGGATCGGCACCCTCGACGAGGGACGCGACCAGCGCACGCTGGGCGGCGGCGAGTCCGGCACGGGGGTCGGAACCGTCGCCGGGTGCCACCTGGGCGGTCACGTGATCCGGCCCAGCCCGGCGGTCGCCGCGATTACGTCCAGCTCGGCGCGCAGCACCTCGCCCGGCGGATAGTGCCCGTCCCGCTCCAGCAGCACCGCTGGCCCCCGTCGCCGGGCACACAACTCGCCGAGCAGGCGCAGCACCTCGGCCGGGACCGGGTCGGTGTGCGTGTCGTGGTAGATCCCGTCCCGGTCGGCGGCACCGCCGGCGACGTGCACGTACGCGATGCGTTCCAGCGGCAGCCGGTCGAGCAGAGCGACCGGGTCGTCGCCCCGGTTGCGGGCGTTGGCATAGACGTTTGCGACGTCCAACAGCAGCAGCGCGTCTGAGCGCTCGACGATCTCGCTGACGAAGTCGGCCTCGTCGAGTTGGTCGTCGGGCCAGTCGAACACCGCGGCGATCGGTTCGAGCGCGACCGGCACCGGCAGCTCGGCGGCCACCCGCCGGACGTTGCCGACGACCGTGTCGACCGCCGCCCAGGTGCGGGGCAACGGCAGTAGATGCCCGGCCTCGACCCCGCCGGCCCGGACGAAGGCGATGTGCTCGCTGACCAGGGGCGCGCCGAGCAGCTCGGCGACGCCCGCGAGCCGGTCGACTCGGTGCTGTTCGACCGGCTCGGCGCCGCCGAGGGACAGCCGTACGCCGTGCGGCACGACGGTCACCCCCCGCTCACGGAGCCGGAGTAGCTCGTCGTCCAGCGGCCGGCCGGGGTCGACGGACTCGGCGATCACCTCGCAGAAGCGCATGCCGGGCAGTTCATCGAGGAAGCCGGAGATCTCCGGGCGCCAGCCGATGCCGACCCCGAGCCCGGTGTCGGGGCTGGGCGGCCAGGCGGTGACGGACATCGGCCTCATCCGCCGCAGCCGCCACCACCGCAGCCGCCGCCTCCTCCGTCACCGCCACCCCCGCCGCTGTCACCGCCCCAGCTGGAGGACCCGGTGCTGGCGCTCACTCGGTGGATCTCCGCGGTCCCCGCGAACGCCGGGTCCATGGCCCACAACGACGCCGCCCCGAAAACGCCGACCCCCATCGCCGCGCCGGCGACACCGTACGTCGCGGGGGCCGGCCGCAGAGTCGGCGAGAGGTGACGGTACTGGCTGCGCAGTCTGGTGAGGAGGCGGTTCGCGGCCCGGGTGCGGCGCGGCACCGAGAAGAACAGCACCATCGCCACCGGTACGGTGACCGCGAGCATCAGCACCAGGTAGCCGACCGGCCGGTTGTTCGCGGTGCCGGCGAACACCCGCAGCACACCGACGGCGGCGAGGATCCCGACCGTGCCGGCGAGCAGCCGGGCGGTACGGCGTTGGCCGTCGCTGATTGCCAGCCCGGCGGCGACTAGCCCGTCGCGCATCCGGTGCAGCGCGTCGACGACCCACTGGTCGGTCTGCAGGTCGCGGACGCGTCCCTGGCGCTGCGCGGCGTGGTGCACCGCTTGGTCGAGTTGCCCGGTCCCGGTCGGCAGCGGACCGGCGGCCCGCAACGTGCCTCGGGCGCCGACGTCGACGCTGCCCGCCGAGCGCAACGCCGCCAGGCTGGCGTACACAGCCAACCGGCCCCCGCCGTTGAGATACGCGACCTCGGTGCCGCCGAGCGATCCGGTGCGGCCGTCCTGCCCGGCGAGCGCGATCCGCCGGTAGCCGAGGTTGGCGAGGAGGAGCACCAGTGCGGTCAGTCCGAAGACGGCGAGGAAGGTGGGTCCGGGGATACCCCAGGTTTCACCGGGCGTCATAAGGTCTCCTGGCTTGCCGGGCGGGCGTCGGGTCGCCGACGCTCCCGCGCTGACGGTGGTCCCTATTGTGGGACGGGCGTGCCACCCGTCAGCGCGGCGTCGGGCGTCGTACCGCCTCCTCTACGATGTCGAGCACGGCGCCGAGGTCGCTGCCCGGCCGTCCCATCGCGAGCTGCAGCACCAGCCCGTCGTAGGCCAGCTCCAGGAACCGCGCCAGGACGTCAATCGGTACGTCGTCGCGCAGCACGCCGGCGTCGCGTTGGCGGCCGAGCCGCTCCCGGGTCGCCTCGGCGATCGCCGCCGACCGGGCGGCCCAGCGCCGGGCGAAGTCCGGGTCGGTGCGCAGCCGCCGGGACACTTCGAGCTGGCTGCCCAGCCAGCCGGCGGTGTCCGGGGAGTCGGTCCGGGTGAGCAGGTCGCGCATCACCTGGACCAGGCCGTTGCGGGCCACCGTCTCGACCATCGCGGCCGCGTCGTCCTCGGCGACCGCCAGGAACAGTGAGTCCTTGTCCCGGAAGTGGTGGAAAATCGCTCCTCGGGACAGCCCGGTGGCCTCCTCCAGCCGGCGGACGGTGGCACCTTCGTACCCATGCCGGGCGAAGCAGACCCGGGCGGCGGCGAGAATCTCCTGGCGGCGTGCGTCGAGCTGGATCTGGCTCACCCGGGGCATGATGTGATCGTGTCAGGTGGGCAGACCGGTAGCAAGCCGTACGTACGGCTTGCTACCGGTGCTCGTTTACATTCTGGGACTGTTCCCCGCCATACGGTGTCGCGTAAGGTGCGCCCGTGCCACTCCTGCTCCTGGATCTGGACAACACCCTGCTCGACCGGGCCGGGGCGTTTCGCGTGTGGGGTCAGGAATTCCTGGACTCGGTCGGTGCCCCACGGGACGACATCGACTGGTTGGTCTCCGTCGATGCCGACGGGCTGACCGACCGGTGGGATCTGGCCGACGCGCTCCGGGAACGGTATCGACTCCGGTCGTCGTCGGTCGACCTGGTCGAGGAGTTGCATGACGGCGTCGTGCGGCACACCCGGCTGGATCCGCTGGTCGCCTGTTCGTTGGCGATCGCCCGGGACGCCGGCTGGGTGCCGGTGATAGTCACCAACGGGGCGGCCCGCCAGCAGGAGGCGAAGATCCGCCGGACCGGCCTGGACCGGTACGTGGCCGACTGGGTGATATCGGAGGCCGCCGGGGTCAGCAAACCCAACCCGAGGATCTTCGCACTCGCTGCGCAGAGCGTCCGGATGCGGCTACGCGGCGCCTGGATGGTGGGTGACAGCCCGGAGGCCGACATCGGCGGGGCCGCCGCGACCGGCCTGCCCAGCGTCTGGCTGCACCGGGGCCGCAACTGGCTGGACGATCGGTACGCGCCGACCCGGGAGGCGTCCGGCGTGATCCCGGCCGTGGCTGCGGTGCTGGCCGGCTGACCGAGGATCCCGCCACTACTGCAGGTAGCCCTCCACCTCGCCGGTGGGCCGTGGCTGGACGGCGTCTGGATCGCCGCCGACGTCCCGGGCAGCCCGGCGGCGACGCAGCAGGTCCCAGCACTGGTCGAGCGCCTCTTCCAGCGCACCCAGTCGGGCGTGCTCCTCGTCCGCGGAGAGCTGCCCGGCGGCGAACCTGCCACGCAGCTCGTGCTCCTCGTCGACCAGTTCCTGAATTCGGGCCAGCAAGGTCCTGTCGTCCATGGCTCCGAGCTTGGCACAACACGGCGGTGGGCGGTGACCGGACCGGTCACCACCCACCGCCGCCGTTCATCCGTGACCGGGTCAGCCGGCCAGCATCTTGCGTAGCACGAACTGCAGGATGCCGCCGTGCCGGTAGTAGTCGGCCTCGCCCGGGGTGTCGATCCGGACCACGGCCTCGAACTCGACACCGGTGTCGGTGCGCACGGTCACCGTACGCGGAGTGGTGCCGTCGTTGAGCGCGGTCACCCCGACGATGTCGATCGTCTCGGTGCCGGTGAGCCCGAGGGAGGCGGCGTCCTGCCCGGCCGGGTACTGCAACGGCAGCACCCCCATGCCGATCAGGTTGGAGCGGTGGATCCGCTCGTAGGACTCGGCGATGACGGCCCGTACGCCGAGCAGCATGGTGCCCTTGGCCGCCCAGTCCCGCGACGAACCGGAGCCGTACTCCTTGCCGGCCAGCACCACCAGCGGTACGCCGGCCTGCGCATACCCCACCGAAGCGTCGTAGATGCTGGTCTGCTCACCGGTCAGATGGTTCACGGTGAACCCGCCCTCGACGCCCGGCACCAACTGGTTGCGCAGCCGGATGTTGGCGAAGGTGCCACGGATCATCACCTCGTGGTTGCCGCGCCGGGACCCGTACGAGTTGAACTCGTGCCGGGGGACGCCGTGTCCGCTGAGATAGCGCCCGGCGGGGGAGTCCGGCTTGATCGCCCCGGCCGGCGAGATGTGGTCGGTGGTCACCGAGTCGCCGAGCTTGGCCAGCACCCGGGCGCCGGCGATGTCGGTCACCGGCCGCGGCGTCGGCGCCATGCCCTCGAAGTACGGGGGCTTACGGACGTAGGTCGACTCGTCTGCCCAGGTGAACGTGTCGCCGGTCGGGGTGGGCAGTGACTGCCACCGCTCGTCGCCAGCGAACACGTCGGCGTACGCCGCACCGAAGCCGGCGGCACCGATCGCACTGGCCCGTACCTGTTCGATCTCGGCGTTGCTGGGCCAGATGTCGCGCAGGAACACCGGCTGGCCGTCGGACCCGGTGCCCAGCGGCTCGTTGGCCAGGTCGATGTCCATCGTGCCGGCGAGGGCGTACGCGACCACCAGCGGCGGTGAGGCCAGGTAGTTCATCTTGACGTCCGGGTTGATCCGGCCCTCGAAGTTGCGGTTGCCGGACAGCACCGACACCACGGTCAGGTCGTGTTCGTTGACAGCGGCGGAGATCTCCTCGGGCAGCGGGCCGGAGTTGCCGATGCAGGTGGTGCAGCCGTAGCCGACCAGGTGGAAGCCGAGCTTCTCCAGGTACGGTGTGAGGCCGGCCCGCTCGTAGTAGTCCATGACGACCTTGGAGCCCGGTGCCAGGGTGGTCTTCACCCACGGCTTGCGGGTCAGGCCTCGGTCGACGGCGTTGCGGGCCAGCAGCGCGGCACCGAGCATCACCTGAGGGTTGGAGGTGTTGGTGCAGGAGGTGATCGCCGCGATCACCACGGCCCCGTGGTCCAGTTCGAACCGGGCGCCGTCAGCGCCGGTCACCTGAACCGGCTTGCTGGCCCGCCCACCGGCACCGACCGAGGCGCTGAGCAGCTCGTGCGGCTTGTCGGCCGGGTCGTCGGCGCCGTCGCTGGCCGGCGGGTCGCTGGCCGGGAAGGACTCGACGCTGGCCTCGTCGGCCGGGCCGGCCACGGACGGAGTGTGGTCGTCGGCGACGTAGTCGGTCAGCGCCGAGCGGAACATGGTCTTGGCGCTGCCCAGCGGCACCCGGTCCTGCGGGCGCTTCGGCCCGGCCAGCGACGGCTCGATGGTCGACAGGTCGAGCTCGAGCCGCTCCGAGTAGTGCGGTTCGGCGGCCGGGTCGTGCCACAGGCCCTGTTCCTTGGCGTACGCCTCGACCAGCGCGACCTGGGCGTCGTCGCGACCGGTGAGCCGCAGGTAGTTGATGGTCTCCGCGTCGATCGGGAAGATCGCGACGGTGGAGCCGTACTCGGGCGACATGTTGCCGATGGTGGCCCGGTTGGCCAACGGTACGGCGCTGACACCAGGTCCGTAGAACTCGACGAACTTACCGACCACGCCGTGCTGGCGCAGCATCTCGGTGATGGTGAGCACCAGGTCGGTGGCGGTGGTGCCGGCGGGTGCCTCGCCGGACAGCTTGAACCCGACGACCCGGGGGATCAGCATGCTGACCGGTTGGCCGAGCATGGCGGCTTCCGCCTCGATGCCGCCGACGCCCCAGCCCACGACGCCCAGCCCGTTGACCATCGTGGTGTGCGAGTCGGTGCCGACGACGGTGTCCGGGTAGGCCTGCCCGTTGCGTTCCATGATCGTCCGGGCCAGGTACTCGATGTTGACCTGGTGCACAATGCCGGTGCCGGGCGGGACGACCTTGAACTCGTTGAACGCGGTCTGCCCCCAGCGCAGGAACTGGTAGCGCTCCTTGTTGCGGCCGTACTCCAGCTCGACGTTGCGGGCGAAGGCGTCCTCGCGGCCGAACAGGTCGGCGATGACCGAGTGGTCGATGACCAGTTCGGCCGGCGCGAGCGGGTTGACCTTGGTCGGGTCGCCGCCGAGTTCGCGGACGGCCTCCCGCATGGTGGCCAGGTCGACCACGCACGGCACACCGGTGAAGTCCTGCATGAGGACCCGGGCCGGGGTGAACTGAATCTCGACGCTCGGCTCGGCGGTCGGGTCCCAGGAGCCGAGTGCCCGGATCTGCTCGGCGGTGACGTTGGCCCCGTCCTCGGTGCGGAGCAGGTTCTCCAGCAGGATCTTCAGGCTGTACGGCAGGCGTTCGTGACCCGCCACTGTGTTGATCTTGAAAATCTCGTAGCTCGCGTCGGCGACGCGCAGCTGGCTCTTCGCACCGAAGGTGTCGAGGCTCGCCACGTCGGACTCCTTACCGCTGTGTCCCTGGTCGTCCTGGCAGTCTTTCGTACGGATTACCGCGGCGTTGGGGTGAGGTAACACTTACCCGGAGCGCGGCTCGCAACAAAACCGTACGTCCGTCTTGCTATTGTCGCAACCCGGTGTCAGCTCCCGGGACGGTTTGTCGACCGGGCCCACCGGGCACTGCGGTCTCGTGGACACCTCGACTGACCTCGACACGCTCGCCGGCTTCTTCGACCGGTACGGCGCGGCGATCACCGCCGGCGACGTGCCCGGTATCGCGGACTGCTTCGCGTCGCCGGCGATGGTCGTCGCCGATGCCTACAGCTTCGCGTTCTCCTCGCCAGCGGCAGTGGCACTGTCCTTCGTCGGCGCCGCGCCCGACTACGCCCAACGGCGGATCGTCGCGTCGCACGCCCGCTTCCACCAAATCCAGCAGGTGGGCATGACGTTGGTGGCGGTCGAGGTGGAGTGGGAGTACCTCGACGCCGACGGTCGGTCGGTGCCCGGTCAGCGATTCCACTATCTGTTGCGGCTTGGTCGCAACGCGGTGCGTATCTGTACTGTTACCCCACTCGACTAAGTAGTCAGTAACTGGGCCTTTTGCACTGCGGGTCGGAATCGCTACTCTTCCGCGGGACACCGGTGCGAAAAGGGGGCCAACGTGGACGGCAGGCACGCCGCGCGCATCGCCTGGACCCCCTCCACCGTGATCGCCCTGGCGCCGTGGGTAGTTGTCCTGAGTGGACTCGCTGTCATGGTGGTCATCTTGCTGGTGGCCGCCGGTTGCGTACCCATGCAGACCCGGGCGATCGGTGAGCCACCGCCGACCGTGGTCCCCGAGCCTGAACCGCGGGTCGCCGCGAGCCCGCCGGCGGTGAACACCGGCGGCCAGCTTGTCGCCGCCGCCCCGCCGCCGTCCGGCGAGGCGGTCCTGCGACCCGCACCCTCCTCGTCAGCTCCCTCCTCGCCGGCGCCATCCACTCCGGCCGCCATGCCGCCGTCGCCGTCCGGCCCGATCCACGAGCCGTCGCACGCCACCACATCCGCCCCGCCCCGCACCCCGGCGCCGCCCGTCGATCCCGACGTGGTCGGCCGCTACAGCGTGCTACAGCAGTTCGGCGACGGCTTCATCGCCGAGGTGCTGGTGGTGAACACCTCGGGACGCGATCGTGACTGGACCGTCACCATCCGGTTTCCGGACAACGTCGGCCAGCTGTACACGGCCTGGGTCGAAGGCGCGCCGCAGGCGACCATGCGCCGGTCCGGCCGGGAGTACGTCTTCACCAGCTCGGTACCGGTCGGGGCCCGGTCGTCCGTGCCGCTGCGGTTCCACTTCGAACGCCACGGCCGCGGCGCCACCCCGCAGCGGTGCCTAACCAACGGCGCGCCCTGCGACCTGGACTGACCGCGCCGCAATGCCGACCCGCCGCTGATCCACCGCCGCGCCACCTGAACTGCCGTCCGTCGACGGGCCGGTGCGGTCCGCCCGTCGCCACGCCTGCAAGATACTGCAGAATCTTGCAGCAAGGGTTAGCGTGCGCTCATCGTCAACGCAAGGCTGTCGACGGAAGCCGCACCCGTGCGTCCCGCCTGGCGCCGTACGCTCTCGCCGCCGCCTTGGCCGGCGTCCCGGTGCCGGCTGCCCGACCGGTTCGCCAACGGCGAGCCGGGCACGGGCTGACCGGCGACCGGCTCGTCACCGGTCACGACCCCACCGACAAGGTTTCTACCAGGGCGGCGACCTACCGGGTGTGATCGACGACCTGAACTGCATCCAGGGCCTGGGCACCACCGCCATCTGGCTCGCCCCGGTCTTCGTCAACCGACCGGTGCAGGGATCGGCACCGGATCAGGCCGACGACGGACGGGGCAGCCGAGCGTCAGTGCAGTCGAGCGTCGTCAGGGCAGCCGGGGGCCGGCGTCGCGCTGCGCCGCCAGCCATGCCTCGACCTCGTCGGCCTGCCGGGGCAGCCCGGCCGACAGGTTCACCGCCCCGGCGGCGGTGACCAGCACGTCGTCCTCGATCCGGATGCCGACGCCGCGCAGCTCCTCGGGCACCAGCTCGTCCTCCGGCTGGAAGTACAGGCCGGGCTCGACGGTCAGCACGTACCCCTCGCCGAGCTCGCCGTCGCGGTAGCGTTTCTTACGGGCGTACGAGCAGTCGTGCACGTCGATGCCGAGCATGTGGCCGAAGCCGTGCAGCGTCCATCGACGGTAGACGGTCGACTCCTTCTCCATCGCCTCGTCCACGCTGACCGGCAGCACGCCCAGCTCGGCCAGGCCTTCGGCGAGCACCCGCATGCAGGTCTGGTGCACGTCGCTGAACTTCACCCCCGGCTTGATGTAGTCCATGCCGGCCTGCTGCGCGGCGTACACGATGTCGTAGACCTGCCGCTGCAGGGCGGTGAACCGGCCGGACACCGGCAGGGTCCGGGTCACGTCGGCGGTGTAGAGATGGTGCCCCTCCACGCCCATGTCCATCAGCAGCAGTTCACCCGGACGGGTGACGCCGTCGTTGCGGACCCAGTGCAGGATCGTCGCGTGCGCGCCCGCGCCGACGATCGAACCGTAACCGACGTCGTTGCCGTCGTGCCGGGCCCGCAGCGCGAAGATCCCCTCCAGCAGCCGTTCGGCGACCGGCCGGTCGGCCGGCAGCACCCGGGCCACGTCCTCGAAGCCGCGGACCGTCGCGTCGATCGCCGCCTGCAGCTGGGCGACCTCCCACTCGTCCTTGACCAGCTTCGCCTCGGCGATCGCCGTGGCCAGCTCACGGTCGCGGGCCCCGGCGTCGTCGCCGCTGTCGTACGGCAGCACCGCCGCGTCCACCCGGGGGTCGAAGCCGCGCAGCACCCGGGTCCGGGCCGGCGCGCACCCGGCCAACGCCTGCGGCAGCTCACTCAGCGGTGCCGTGCGCAGACCCAGCTCGGTCGACTTCTCCGCCAGGGTGCGCCGCCGGCCCACCCACAACTCGCCGTCGCGGCTGCGGAAGAACTCGTCGTTGTCCCGCGACGACCGCTGCCGGGTGTAGAGCACCGCGTCGTGCCCGTCCCCGGTCGGGTGCAGCACCAGCACGCTGTCCGGATCGTGGTCACCGGTCAGGTAGACGAAGTCGCTGCCCGGCCGGAACGGGTAGTCGGTGTCGTTGGCCCGGGTCTTCTCGGTGCCGGTGGGCACCACCAGGGTCTCGCTGGGGAAGGCGTCGGCGAGGGCGGCGCGGCGGCGGGCGTGGTTCGGCGCCTCGGTACGCGGGGCGAGCGGCAACGTGTCGTCGCGCCAGCCGGTGCGCATGAACTCCAGGAGCTTCTCCGGGAAGTCCGGGTCGTGCGACTCGGTGCGCGGCTGCTCGGCGACGACCTCGGCGGTCGTCCCGGTGCCTTCGGCGGTCGTCTCGGTGCCGGTGGCTCCGGCCCGGTCCGGTGCCGTGCCCTCGGTCTGATCTTGTGTCATTGCGTCCTCCCCACGGTTGGGCGTACTCGACGGTACCGCGTGACCGGCACGTGAAAAGATGTCTGCCATGTGCGGACTCCTGGCCTTTTTCAGCGCCCGCGGCGACGCCGGCGCACACCGCGACGCGATCGCCCACGCGTTGGAATGCCTGCACCACCGTGGCCCGGACGAGACCGGCGTGGAGGTGATCGGCGACCCGACCGGCCGGTGGGCGGACGCGGTGTTCGCGCACAAGCGGCTGGCCATCATCGACGTGGCGTCCAGCCAGGAGCCGCTCGCCTACGCCGACGGCCGCTACCTGCTCACCTTCAACGGCGAGATCTACAACTACATCGAGCTGCGGGACCAACTGGTCCGGGAGTTCGGCGCGCAGTTCGTCACCGCCGGTGACGGTGAAGTGATCGTCGCCGGGTACCACTACTGGGGCGAGAAGGTGCTGCACAAGCTGCGCGGCATGTTCGCCTTCGTGATCTGGGACCGGCAGCGGCGTCGGGCGTTCGGTGCCCGGGACTACTTCGGCATCAAGCCGCTGCACTACCTGCAGACCCCGGACGGCATCTACCTGGCCTCGGAGAAGAAGGCGCTGCTGCCGTTCTCCGCCGCCGCGGGCGCCGGCGACGCCGGGGTGGACACCGCGAATCTGTCGCACTACCTGACCCTGCAGTACGTGCCGGAGCCGCGCACCCTGCACTCCGGGATCAGCCGGATCGGCTCCGGGGAGTGTCTGACCTGGTCGCCCCCGGCGCTGGACCCGACGACCGGCGGTCCGGCGCCAGATCCGGCCGGCGGGGTGCAGGTCCGCCGCTGGTACCAGCCGATCTTCCGGCCGGCGCCGACGCCGGACCCGCAGCGGCTCTACGACGAGATCCGCGAAACGCTGCGGGAGAGCGTACGCATGCACATGCGGGCCGATGTGCCGGTCGGAGCGTTCCTGTCCAGCGGCATCGACTCGACAGCGGTGGTGGCGCTGGCCCGCGAGTTCAACCCGAACATCCTGACCTTCACCGTCGGGTACGACGTGTCGGGCTACTCGGAGATCGAGGTGGCCCAGGACTCGGCCCGGCACCTGAACGTGACCACCATCCCGACGAAGATCGGGCCGCAGGACATGATGGAGGCTTTGCCGCGCATCGTCTGGCACCTGGACGACCCGGTGGCCGACCCGGCGCTGGTGCCGCTGTACTTCGTGGCGCAGAAGGCCGCCGAACACGTGACTGTGGTGCTCTCCGGCGAAGGCGCGGACGAGTTCTTCGGCGGCTACACCATCTACCGGGAGCCGTTGTCGCTGGGCGCGGTGCACGGACTGCCGGATCCGATGCAGAAGGGGCTGCGCGCCGTCTCGAAGGTGATCCCGCAGGGGGTCAAGGGCAAGAGTTTCCTGGAGCGGGGCACCACCCCGATCGAGGAGCGTTACTACGGCAACGCGCGGATGTTCACCGA
Organism: Micromonospora sp. LOL_013; assembly: GCF_048060315.1. Lineage (NCBI taxonomy): Bacteria > Bacillati > Actinomycetota > Actinomycetes > Micromonosporales > Micromonosporaceae > Micromonospora > Micromonospora sp. LOL_013. The sequence continues at coordinate 77,721 of NZ_JBHMIQ010000019.1, read as the reverse complement.
GGAGGAGAAGCGGCACCTGCTGCGCCGCTACGACCCGTCGGTGCGCTACACCGACGTGACCGCGCCGATCTACGCCGAGTGCGCCGAGCTCGACGACGTCACCAAGATGCAGTACGTCGACCTGTACACCTGGCTGCGCGGCGACATCCTGGTCAAGGCGGACCGGATCTCGATGGCGCACTCGCTGGAGGTGCGGGTGCCGTTCCTGGACAAGCAGGTCTTCGACGTAGCCGCGAAGATCCCGGTAGAGCTGCGGTTGCCGCCCCGTTCCGATGCCACCAAGTACGCGATGCGCCAGGCCCTGCAGGGCGTGGTGCCGCCAGCCATCGTGAACCGGCGCAAGCTCGGTTTCCCGACCCCGACCCGGGTGTGGCTGCGCGGCGAGATGTACGAGTGGGCCCGGCACATCTTCGCCACCTCTGGCGCCGGTGACCTGCTCGACCTGTCGTACGCGATGCGGCTGCTCGACGAGCACAAGCGTGAGGAGGCCGACCACTCCCGCAAGGTGTGGACGGTGCTGGTGTTCTGCATCTGGCACGCGATCTTCGTGGAGCGTTCGCTCGACCCCGGCATCCGGCGCAACCAGTCGGCGCTGCTCACCAAGCCGGTGGTCGGGTCGATGGTGGCCTGACCCACTGCGGTCCGCGTCGCCGGGACTACCGAGTCACGCGTCGACTCGACCTGCGCGGCCACGCGCCGACGGGCCCGGCAGCGTTTCGCGCTGCCGGGCCCGGCCAGGTGGGAATCTGCCGTGTGTGGCGGTGGATCAGCTCGCGGAGCAGGCCGTCGACGGTGTGCCGGGGCTGCCGTTGGCGACGAAGCCGAATGTGGTCGACCCGTTCGGCGACAGCGACCCGTTCCAGGTCGCGTTGCGGACGGTGACACTCGATCCGCTCACCGTGTGGGTGCCGCTCCACAGGCTGTTGATGGTGACCCCGCTGTCGAAGTTCAGGGTCGTGGTCCATCCGCCGATGCTCGCGGAACTGTTGTTGGTGACGGTCACCTCACCCTGGAATCCACCGGACCAGGAGCTGGTGGTCTGGTAGGTTGCCGAGCAGCCACCGGTGGGCGGGTTGATGGTCGGCGGCGCGGTGGTCGGGGGCGCGGTGGTCGGCGGGGCCGTGGTGGGCGGCGGAGCGGTGGTCGGCGGCGGGGTCGGGTTCGGGTTGCCCCCAATCCCGGTGACCTCACCGTTGCCACCGTCGAACGTGACGTCCGAACAGCCGAAGAAGTTCTCCTGGCTGTCCGAGCGGACCCACCGCGAGTAGATGATGTGCCGGCCGCTCTTGTTGCTGGGCAGGTTGCCGCTGAAGTAGTAGTGGCCGTCATTGGTGCCGACCGCGCCGCGCTGCGGCGGGTTGGTCACCGTCAGGAACGGCGTCGCTTCCAGGTCGCTCCAGGCCAGCGCCCGGTTCGGGCTCCAGCTGTCCTTGGTCACGTAGAAGTAGAACGTGCCAGGGTGGTGGGCCCAGTTGCTGTACTTGAACTCCATCCGGGCACCGGCGGTCAGGTGGGTCAGCGGCCAGTCGTTGCGGGCCAGGTTGTAGCCGGAGAAGCCGGAGTTGCCACCGCTGCACAGCTGTCCGTCGGGGATAAAGCCGGTGGTGCGGCCACCCGCGTCGGAGCGCAGCACGCTGAACCAGTTGTACAGCGAGTTGGCCCCGCTCTGGGCGACGGCGGCCGAGCAGGCCGGGTTCTGCGGGATGATCTGGCCGGTCTGCGACAGACCGTCGACCCAGCAGAGGTAGGTGCGGCTGCCCGGTGCCATGGCGGCACCGTGCGCGGAAGCCGCGTTGGGGGTCACCACCGTGAGCAGGCCGGCGGTGAGCGCGGAAGCGGCGGCAACTACCGCCACTCTGCGTAGAGCTTTCACCGAGACTCCTTCGTGAACCGGTCCACGGCGCGGGACAAACCCGGGCCGGCGGACAGGGCGATGGGTTCCGACATGGCGGAACGTCAGGAAAAATGAGGAGGAACGGCGACTGGCCAGCCGTGCCGCGGACGCGGTTGACCGACGTGCCGTCCGATGGACGTCTAGCGCGCTCGCGCAGCTCCCGGCGAGTCCAAGGGACAGCGAGTTGCCCCCACGCTGTCCCGGTAATCGATATCCCACCATACATCGATCGGAAGTGCAATAGTCGCTGCTCGATGTGCTTGCGGGTGCGGGGTGGCGACCGGCACCAGGGCACCGACCTGGCAAACTTCGGAGCGGCGCAACTGCAGGTGGGAGGAGATCCATGCGGTACGCGGTGGTGCTCGGCGAGGCACTGATCGACCTGCTCGACGGCGAATGCGCCGGCCAGCCGGTCTACCGCCAGGTGATCGGCGGGGCACCGCTGAACGTCGCGGTCGGCGTCGCCCGGCTCGGCGGCGCGGTCGAGTTCGCCGGGACCCTCGGCGACGATCCGCTCGCCGACCGGATCCGCGACTTCCTGCGTACCGCCGGGGTCGGCGACCGGGGCTTGGTCACCGTGCCCGCGCCCACCACCCTTGCGGTGGCCACCTTCACCGGCGCCGAGCCGAACTTCCGCTTCTACGGTGACCCGCCCTCGTATGGACTGCTCGAACCGGCCAGCCTCGACGGGAAACTGGTCGGCGACGCCGCTGTGCTCTACTGCGGCTCCATCGCGCTGCTGTGCGAGCCGACCCTGGCCGCCGCCCGGCAGGCCTGGACGGGTGCCAGCGGGCTTCGGGTCTTCGACCCCAACGTCCGGCCCCGACTGCTGCCCGACGCCGAGTCGCTGTCCGCGTACCGGCAGGTCGTCGCCGGCTTCGCGGCAACCGCCGACCTGGTCAAGCTGAGCGCCGCCGACGCCGAGGTGCTCTACGACGGCGCCGATCCGGTGACCGCCGCCGCGCTGCTGCACGATCTTGGCGCGGGCGCGGTGGTGGTCACCCGGGGCGCGGCCGGCGCCCTGGTCAGCGCCGGCCGCGAGGTGCTGACCGTGGCCGCCCCGAGGGTGGCCGCGGTCGACGCCACCGGCGCCGGTGACTCGGTGATGGCCGCCCTGATCGCCGAACTGCTCGACGCCGGGTTGCCGGCCGACGCGGCCGGCTGGGCGGCCCGGGTCGGGTTCGCCTTGCAGGTGGCGGGGCTGGTGTGCGAGTCACCGGGCGGCGCGGTGTCGATGCCGACCCGGTCAGCCGTCGCCGAACGCTTCGACTGATCACCGGCGTCACGGCCCAAACCGCCGGTGCTCAGCCGGTCAGCCGCTGAGCATGCCCGGACCGAACACCTCGTACGCGATCCGGTCCACCGGCAGGCCTCGGTCGCGCAGCCCGCTGCGGACCTGCGCCATGAACGGCACCGGCCCGCACAGGTGCGCCCAGGCTCCCGGCGTGAGCGGGATCAGCGCCGGATCCACCCGCCCGGCGTGGAGGGTCGCCTTCAGCCCGACACTCTCGCCGTCGGTGGCGTCCTCGTACCACAGGTGCACCGACAGGTTGGGCAGCCGCTGCTGGAGCTCCGGCAACTCGTGGCGCAGCGGGTGCGCGGTCGCCGACCGGTCGGCGTGCACCAGCACCACCTCGCGGGCCGGCGCGACCGTGCTCAGCTGGGCGAGGGCCGCCATCGCCGGGGTGACGCCGATTCCGGCACTGACCAGCAGCAGCGGCGCGCCGGTGTCGCCAATCGAGCTGACCTCGCCGAACGCCGGGCTCAGCCGCAGGACGTCACCGACGGCGGTCCGGTCGTGCAGTTGGCTGGAGACCGTCCCGTCCGGTGCCGGCGACCCGGCTGACCCACCCGCCGCGCCGGCCCCGCCCCGGAGCCGTTTGACGGTGATCCGCCAGGTGACGGCACCGGGCCGACCGGACAGACTGTACTGACGGATCTGCTGTCCCTGTCCGCCTCCCAGATCGACCGCGACCGAGACGTACTGACCGGGCGTGAAGGTGGGTGCCGCGTCGCCGTCGGCCGGGGCCAGGATCAGCGACACGACGTCGGCGGTCTCCGGAACCTTCTCGACGACCCGCCACGGCCGCCAGCCGGCACCGGCCCGTAAGGGAAGGCCGGCGACGGTGTACAGCCGGGCCTCCCGGGCGATCAGCTCGCAGGCCAGCAACCAGTAGACCTCGTCCCACGCCGCCGCGACCTCGGGCGTCACGGCATCGCCGAGCACCTCGGCGACGGCGGCGAGCAGATGCCGTCCGACGATCGGATACTGGGTGGCGGTGATGCCGAGCGAGGCGTGCTTGTGCGCGATCCGGTCCAGAATCGGCGCCCAGGGCAGCGTGCTGCGCCCGGTCAGGTGCTCGGCGTAGGCGACCACTGCGGTGGCCAGCGCCGCCTGCTGGCGGCCGGTCGCCTGGTTACCCCGGTTGAACAGATCCAGCAGCTCCGGATGGGCGGCGAACATCCGCTGGTAGAACCGGCTGGTGATGGCCTCGCCGTGGGCCTGCACGGCGGGCAGGGTCGCGGTCACCACCGCTGCTGAGGACTCCGAGAGCACAATCACTCCTTTGGGGATTGGACGGGTACGACGTCACTAAACAGGAATCTGTGACTCCTCTTTAGGGCCATTGGTCCCGAGCCCGTTCACACCGCGCCGGGCCTGCCGGTCTGCCGTGGCTGATTAGGGTCGGGACGTGAAGCTCAACCGGTCCACGGACATGGCGTTACGGGTCGCCATGTTCGCCGCCGCATCCCGCACCCGTACCACGGTGGACGACCTGGCCGCCCGGCTCGCCCTGCCGCGCAGCCACGTCGCCAAGGTCGTGCAACGGTTGCAGCGGCTCGGCGTTCTGGTCACCGTGCGGGGCCGGGCAGGCGGCACCGCGTTCGCCCCAGCCGCCGCCGAGATGACCGTGGCCCAGGTGGTAAGGGCATTCGAAGGCGACGGTGAGGTCGTCTCCTGCGAACAGCCGGCCTGCCCGCTGCGCGCCGGCTGCCGGTTGCGGGTCGAGCTGCGCCGGGCCCGCGCGGCTTTCCTCACCGCGCTCGACGAGATCCGTCTCGGTGACCTGGTCGACGTCGACGCCGGTCCACTGCCCATACTCCTCAGCATCGGCCCCGGGCCAGCGTCGCCAGCCCTCGACGGCCGAGCCGAGGGCGGTCAGGCCCGGTTGGACAGTTCGGCGTAGCCGCGGACGATCGCGGTGCCCGCCGCCCGCGGCCCGAACGGTGCCCGTGCGGCGACCCGTGCCGGCGGCGCGCCGTCGGCGTGTCCGTCGCGGATCAGCCACTCCAACGCCACCAGCTCGGCGTGCTGGGCCCGGACGAAGTCGACACCGACGCAGGCGCCGTGGCCCGGCACCACGACACTGACCGGGCCGAGCCGCCGCAGCACCGCCGCGAGGGTGTCCGGCCACTCCAGCGGGTACGCGTCGTCGAACGACGGTGGGGCACCCTGCTCGACCAGGTCACCGGCGACCAGCAGGTCCGCGTCCGGGATGTGCACCACCAGGTCGCCGATGGTGTGCCCGCGCCCGGGATGCCACAGCTCGACCGCCCGGCCGCCCAGGTCGAGCGTCGCGGCGCGGGTCACCGTACGGTCCGGTGGGTGAACCACCGCGTGGCTGAGCTGCTCGGCCAGCCGCGGATCGTGGCCGATCATTTCGCGGTACGCCTCGTCGCGGACCACCTCGACCGGGCGGGCCAGCAGCCGGACCGCCTCCTGATGGGCCCACACCGGCGCGGGCGGATCCCCGGCGGCCACCTGGTTGCCGAAGCAGTGGTCGAAGTGGTGATGGGTGTTCACCACCGACCACGGTAGGTGGGTGATCCGTCGGGCCGCCTCGACCAGCTCGGCGGCCTCGGCCGGCGTAGCGCCGGTGTCGACGAGCACGGCGGCGGCCGCGCCGACGACCAGCGTCGAGTTGACGTCGAGCCGGGTCCGGCGCAGCACGTACACCCGGTCGCCGACCTCGACGAACCGGGCGCTCATCCGGAGACTGCCCGCTCACCGGTGGGGTCGTCGCCGACGCGTGGTGCCGGCGTGCGGTCAAAGGCCCGCTCGACGAACCGGTGCCGGTCGACCAGAGCCCGCTCGATGCGGCCCTGCGCGACGGTCGTACTCCCCTCGAACACCACCACCTCGAAGACCAGCCGCCGCCCGTCGACCTCGGTCAGCCGGGCCATCGCGGCCACCGTACGGCCGACCGGGGTCGCCGCCCGGTGGTCCAGCTCGACCCGGGTGCCGACGGTGGTCATGCCGGGTGGCAGCCCGGTGGCGGTGGCGGCGACCGTCGCCGCCTCGGCCAGCGCGAGCAGCCGCGGCGTACCGAGGACCGGTACGTCGCCCGAGCCGACCGTCTGGGCGGTGTCGGAATCGGTCACGGTCAGCTCGACCCGGGCGGTGGCACCCGGGCGGAAACTGTTTTCCGGCATGTGTCCCATGACCAATCAGCCTAGGTGCTCGACCTGCGTCGAACCACGAAAGCCGGACCGCGCGCCGGCCGCGTCCGGGTCACCGCTGCCGTCCGGGCCGTCCCCGGCGGTGCTCTGCCGGACCGCCAGTGTGAACGGGTCTGCACGTCGTACGGCGGCCGGAGCGGACGCCCTTCGATCCGGTCGACGAGCCGTCGGACCGCCAGCCGGGCGACCGCCGCCTTGTCCGGGGAGATACTGGTCAGGCTCGGGTTGGCGTACCGTCCCTCCTCGACGACCACCACATCTCCCCAGCACGGTCAGGCGGGTTCGCACAACTTGCACGGGTGGACCACCGCGCTTGGCCGTTCGAACACATCGAACGCACCACCGCCGTCACGGTCGCGTAGGGCAGCGCTCTGCGGACCGGGCGCTGGGCCTGGTGGGACGAGACGTTCACGATGGCCCCGCTACGCCCTGCGTCAGGAAGTGGTTGACCGCGACGTGGCAGCCGGCGACCGCCAAGGCCAGGTTGGTGGAGATCACGTCCAGGATTCGGGCCGCCGACGCGTCACTCATACCCGCGTCAGCGAGGACCGCAGCGTTGTTGACCCAACCGAGCAGCGGACCGGCGGACTCGGCGGTGGCCGCCGCCCGTTGCGCCGTCTGACCCCCGTCGACGAGGCGTTCTGCAATCGCGCGACCGATTCCCCGGGCGCCTCCGGTGACCATTTCCGATGGATCTTCGGTGCGACCGTCGCCGGGCAACTCGCCGATCGGTTCGTCTACCTCGCGCTGCCGCTGGTGGCGATCCTCTGGCTGGACGCGGACGAGTTCGAGGTCGGCGTGCTGACCGCGATGACCACGGCCGGGTCGCTGCTGATCGGGCTGCCGGCGGGTGCGTGGGTCGACCGGTGGCGCAAGCGCCCGGTGATGGTCAACACGGATTTGCTCCGGGCCGCGCTGCTGATGACGCTACCGCTGGCCTGGTGGGCCGATGCGCTGTCGATCTGGCTGCTGTACGCGATTGCTCTCGGCCACGGACTGCTGACCGTACTGTTCGAGGTCGGATATACAAGCTAGGTCCCTACGTTGGTCGGTCGTGACCACCTGGTCGAGGCGAACAGCAGGATCGCTGCGGCCCGTTCCGCCGTCAGCATCAGCGGCCCCGGTCTGGCGGGTCCCCCGGTCGGCTGGCTCGGTGCACCGCTCACGCTGATCGTGAGCGCCGCCGGGATGCTGTTGTCCGCGCTCGGCACGCTGCGAATCCGTACCGTCGAGGTGGTGCGGCCGGAAGCAACCGATCTGGATCTGAGTACGTCTGGCATCGGCTCGGTGCTCTCGGCGATGGCCTGCGGTGGGTTCGTCGGCGCGTTGCTGGCCGGCCGGCTGATCGCCAGGATCGGCCCGGGTCCGGCGATCTGGTTGGCACCACTGTGCACCGCACCGGCCGCTGCGCTGCTGCCGGCCACCGCAACCGGCGTACCCCGCTGGCTCACCGTGGCCGGGTTGGCCCTGCTGTCCTTCGGTGGCGTGGTCCGGCTGATCGCACAGGCCGGCCTGCAACAGCGGGTAACCCCGGACCGGCTACTCGGGCGGATGAGCGGCGCCACGGTCCGGTTCGTCCAGTGGGGCAGCATGCCGGTCGCGGCGCTGCTCGGCGGTGCGCTCGGCGGCCTGTTCGGGGCGTCCGCCGTACTGTGGATCGGCACGGCCGGGATGACCGCCGCCTTCCTGCCGGCCCTGCTGTCGCCGCTGCGGGCGACGGACCAGCTGCCGGAGAACGAGAGCACCGCAGCCCAATAGGTCGACCCAGCCTCGGCTCCAACCGTGAGAGCGGAGCCGAAGGCTGGGTTGTCCGGCCTACGGCCGACTTGGCGCTGTCCGATGGCTCAGGGCTTCAGGGCGGCGGCCGTCGACACGAAGGACTGCCACGCGGTCGGTCCGAAGGCCAGCATCGCGCCGTCGCGGTCCTTGGTGTCCCGTACGAGGACGCGCCCGGCGACGTTGTCGGCCACCTCGACGCAGGCCCCTGTGTCGGACTTGGTGCTCTTACGCCAACGAGGCTTGGTCAGGTCCATGTCTCTCCCGCCTTCGTGATCAGTTCGAGCGACTGCGCGCAGGGTAGAGCGTACTGCCGGATCGACTCCCAGTCGCTCTCCAGGCTCGCGGTGCGGTCGGGCGACTCCACCACCCGGCCTTCCTGGTGGCCTTCGAGGAAGCCAACTGTGCGACCCTCAACCGAGGCTAGGACGATCGGGCCGTACATCCCGACATACGCCGGGGTGGCCAGTGGCACCACGTGGATCTGTACATTCGGTCGATCGCCCACCTCCGTCAGTGCTTTGAGCTGCTCGCGCATCACTTCCGGCCCGCCGGAGGTGCGGCGGATCGCCATTTCGTCGAGTATCACGACCAGGCGGCAGGGGCTGGTGGTTCGGGTGATGATCTCTTGCCGGTCCAGCCGTGCCGCGAGCGTCTGTTCGACGTCCTCGGCCGGGACGTTCATCGCCGGTAGGAGAGCGCGTGCGTACGCCTCGGTTTGCAGCAGTCCGGGGATCAGCGTCGGATGGTAGATCCGCAGCAGGGTCGCCCGACCTTCGTACTCGACGAACGGTCGGTACCACACGGGTGTCCAGTCGCCCCGGACGAACTCCCGATAGAACCTGACCAGCGCGGTGCCGAACACCTTGTCGCCGGCCTTCAGGTAGTCCGGCAGCGCGGGTCGCTCGCCGCGCTCGATGGCACCCACGTGTTTCGCCGAGAAGTGGATTCGGTCGGCCCACGCATCCTGGGTCAGCCCGAACGACTCGCGCAGCCGGCGTAGCTCCGATATCAGATAATCGTTCCCAGCCATAGACCTTCACATCTCTCAAATCACTCGAACTTGTTGATCTCTTGCTGGCCTGGACAGCACGTACATTCCCTGTGTCTAACGCCTTTTTTCATTGAGCATCGTCAGCGATCCAGGGTGGAACTCAGCAAAAAGATACACGCTGTTCGTAATCAATCCGAGGGGGTAATGATGATCAGAAACGACGGGATCGGTGGGACGCCGAGGCTGGCCCGCTACACCTCGATCGGCGTGCCGCGGAACGTCGATCCGACACCGAACCGGCCGCCGCTGCCGAAGCGCAACCCGGGGGAGACAGATCCGGACCAGGACGACCGTTTCCAGCTCGCCGGGGGACGCGGCGTCGCGCCAACTCCCGCTGGCGTCCTGGACGACCCGGCGCGAGGCGGCGACCCTACCTGGTCACCGGGGCTGGCCCGAGTCGTCCATGATGCGAACTCCACCGCCCGGACCCACATCCCGAACCGCACCACCGGGGAGTGTCACCGGTGCGGCGGCATCCCGGCACCGTGTCGACCGTTCCTGCAGGCACTCGCCATTCTGAACCGGTGGGACGCGAGCTCCGCCCGGCGCATCCGGGCTGTGCTGCACCTGTCCGGGCTGATGCCGGCCGGCGAGCCGGACGACGACGGTGACGGGTGACCCGGCGATCGGCACCTGCGGTGGACGCGGCTCGCCCTCGCCCGCAGGGATCGCGGCGGCCGACGCCGCGAACGGCGGTTACCGTCGGGGACATGTCCGACCGATCGAGCGCGACACCTGCCGACGAGGTGGTGCAGTGGCTGGCCGCAGCCCGGGACATCCTGGTGCTGACCGGAGCCGGCATCTCCACCGACTCCGGGATACCCGACTTCCGGGGCCCCAACGGCGTCTGGACCCGGGACCCGGAGGCGGCCAAGCTGTTCACCCTCGACGCGTACGTCGCCGACCCGGCGGTGCGGCGGCGGTCCTGGATCGGCCGCCGGGACCATCCGGCCTGGTCTGCACAGCCGAACGGCGGCCACGCGAGCCTGGTGGAGTTGGAGCGGTCCGGCCGGCTCGCCGCGATCGTCACCCAGAACATCGACGGCCTGCACCAACGCGCCGGCAACAGCCCGGACAAGGTGATCGAGATCCACGGCACCATGTCCGAGGTCGAGTGCCTGAGCTGCGACGACCGGACCGGCATGGACGAGGCGCTGGCCCGGGTGGCCGCCGGTGAGGACGACCCGGACTGCCGCTTGTGCGGCGGCATCCTGAAGGCGGCGACGATCTCGTTCGGCCAGTCGCTGCACGGGCCTACCCTGCGCCGGGCGGTGCGTGCCGCCGAACGCTGCGACCTGCTGCTCGCCGTCGGGACGTCGCTGACCGTGCAGCCGGCCGCCGGGCTGGTGGAGATCGCTGCCGAAGCCGGCACCCGGGTGGTGATCGTCAACGCGGCGGCGACGCCGTACGACCCGATCGCCGACGCGGTGCTGCGCGAACCCATCGGTACGGTGCTGCCCGCACTCGTCCGGCAGCTGATCTAGAAGGATTTGGCCGGTATATCGACCACAATTCTTCTAGATCGACGGCGGTGGCTCGACCGGTGCGGCTGGCTCAGCCGACGGCCGAGGCTCAGCCGGCGTGCTACGGGCGGCGCGGGCCCGGTCGCTCAGCTCCGCCGCCAGCCACCATGCCTCGGCCACGTCCCGGTCCTTGGCGGCGGCGCTCGGCCCACCGGCGGTGTCGGCGTACACGGTGGCCAACCCGAGCAGCCGCTGCAACGGCCCGCGCACCACCCGTATGCTCTGCATCCGCGCGTACGGCACGACCAGCATCTGCCGGGTCAGCAGCCCGCCGCGGACGTTGAACACGTCGTCGGCAAGCCCGGCACCGAGCTTCGGCTGCACCAGCGGGTTGAGCCAGCGGGCACGGCGCGGCGGCGGCGTCATCGGCAGCGCGTCGAGCGCGATGCCGGGCAGCACGTCGGCGAGGATGTGGTTGGCGGTGGACAGTACGCCGACCGGCAGCAACTGGTCGGACTGGGTGCCGCCGCCCTGCCCGTCCGGTGCGGCGTAGCCGGCGACGTGCAGCCGCATCCGCAGCCACTTCTTTCCCCGCCACAGCAGTGGCCAGGTCGCCCCGATCGCCTGAATCCGGTGCAGCGGTACGGTCTGCGACCGGGTCTCGGTCAGCCCGTGCCGGACCCGCAGACCCACCTCGTCGCGGGCCAGCCGGAAGTTCCAGTCGCTGAGCACCCGCCGGATCGGCTGCAGGATCACCCCGGCGGTGGCGGTCAGGGTGCTGGCGACCGCCACGAACGACCAGGTGGCGTCCATCGCGAACTGGGCGATCACGAACGCGACACCGAACGGCAGGAACATGGTCTGCGGGGTGAGCAGCTGGCTGATCAGCAGGTCCCGGTTGACCACGGTGTGCAGCAGCCGGCCGGGTGGCGGCGCCGATGGGTCGGGCAGGCCGGCCGGGGCGCCGTCCGGCGGCGGTGCCGTCCCGCCGGGGGCTGTCGCGTCCGGTGCCGGCCCGGCGCGGCCGGCGCGGCCGGCGCGGCCGGCGAGCGCCAGCAGCCGGGCCCGCAGCGCGGCGGCGTCGGCGACGGTCAGGTACGCCAGCGGCGCCTCGGTCTGGCCGCCGCCGACCACTTCGAGCCGCAGCTCGGCCAGACCGGTCAGCTGGGCGAGCAGTGGCCGGACCACTTCGACGGCCTGCAGCCGCTCCAGCGGGATGGCACGGGTCCGCCGCCACAGCAGACCTTCGTGAATTCGCAGCTCACGGCCGACCACGTGGTAGCCGGTGTTGTACCAGCTGATCACCGCCACCGCCAGGTAGCCGAGCAGGCACAGCACGACCAGCAGCGCGAAGCGGCCGAAACCGACCCGGCCGAGCGTCTGCCAGGACAGGCCGGCGATGATCACCACGAGCGCCCTGCTGCCCTTGAGGATCGGGCTCAGCGGATGCAGCCGCTGGCGGGGCTCCTCGACCGGGCCGGGCGGCGGGTACGGCGGGTACGGCTGGCCGGGCAGCGGGTAGGCCTGGCCGGGCAGCGGGTGCGGCGGCAGGACCGGTTCGTGCGGCTGGCTCACAGACCCTCCGCCCGGATCTCGCCGAGCGCGGTGAGCCGGTCCCGTAGCCGGGACGCCTCGGCGGGCCGCAGCCCGGGCACCCGGGCGTCGCTGGCTGCCGCGGCCGTATGCAACTGCACGGTCGCCAGGTCGAAGGCCCGCTCCAGCGGGCCGGCGGAGACGTCGACGAACTGCATCCGGGCGTACGGGACGATCGACATCCGGCGGACCAGCAGCCCGTGCCGCACCAGCAGGTCGTCGTCGCGTTCGGCGTACCCCCAGGCGTAGACGGCCCGTACCGTCGCCACCACCCGCAGCACGGTGAGCAGCACGGCGGCGGCGAAGCCGACGCCGACGAACCAGAAGCCGGTGATCGCCCAGCCGATGCCGAGCCCGACGAGCAGGAAACTCATCCCGATGGCGAGCCGGATCAGCTCCACCCAGACCAGGTCACGGGAGACAGGCTGCCACTGCACCGTCTCCGGCCAGGGCTCCAACGGGCTGATCGGGGCTGCGGGTGCGGCGGACTGTTCGGTCACCCTTACGAGCGTAGGCGATCAGCCAAGCGGTGCCACGTCGCGGAGAAATCCGCGTACGTGCAGGAAGTCGCCGAGCCGGTCCCGGTGGTCGGCGCAGGCCAGCCAGGTTTTGCGGCGTTCGGGCTGGTGCAGCCGGGGATTGTTCCAGTTGAGCGCCCAGATCGCCGGGGCACGGCAGCCCTTGGCGGAGCAGGTCAACTGCTCGCCCGGTGCGGTGTCGGCGGAATCGGGGGGTGCGGCCACGGTACGAGTCTAGGTCGGTACCAGGCGAGGCGGCGCTAGGCAGGAAGGCGCCAGACGAGGCTGGGAGCAGGCCGGGAAGGCACCAGGACAGGGGCGGCACGCACCTGAAGGAGTGAGCGCCGGGCGGCCACGGGGGAAGCCGCCCGGCGACGGCTGAATCGTACACACGCCGATCCCCCTCGTGTCTACCCACCGGGCGGTGCTTTCTCAGCCCCTGCCCGCCGGTTCGGACCGGCGTGCGACGCTTAGTGCGGCACGACCTTTTCGACCCGACGACGCCAGAACCCTGACGACGCCAGAGCACGCTGTGGAGGACCGGTGGCCCAGCCGACCACGCCCGAATCGTCGACACCGACCGCTGCGCCGCCGTCGCCCCCCGAGGCGACACCGGCCATCGACGCGACCCTGCTCGAGCGGGCGATGTTCGAGGTCAAACGGGTCATCGTCGGTCAGGACCGGATGGTTGAGCGAATGTTCGTCGCGCTGCTCGCCCGAGGTCACTGCCTACTCGAAGGCGTCCCGGGGGTGGCGAAGACGCTCGCCGTGGAGACCCTGGCCACCGTCGTCGGTGGTTCGTTCGCCCGGATCCAGTTCACCCCCGACCTGGTCCCCGCCGACCTGGTCGGCACCCGGATCTACCGGCAGTCCAGCGAGAAGTTCGACATCGAGCTCGGGCCGGTGTTCGTCAACTTCCTGCTCGCCGACGAGATCAACCGCGCGCCGGCAAAGGTGCAGTCGGCGCTGCTCGAGGTGATGAGCGAGCGGCAGGTGTCGCTGGGCGGGCAGACGCACCCGGTACCGGATCCGTTTCTGGTGATGGCCACCCAGAACCCGATTGAGCAGGAGGGCGTCTACCCGCTGCCGGAGGCCCAGCGCGACCGGTTCCTGATGAAGATCGTGGTGGGCTATCCGACCGACGCGGAGGAGCGGGAGATCGTCTACCGGATGGGGGTGGAGGCGCCGCAGCCGAGCGTCGTCTTCAAGCCCACCGACCTGGTCGACCTGCAGCGCAAGGCGGACAAGGTGTTCGTGCACAACGCCCTGGTCGACTACACCGTACGCCTGGTGCTGGCCACCCGGGCGCCGGCCGAGCACGGCATGCCGGACGTCGCGCAGCTGATCCAGTACGGAGCCAGCCCGCGTGCCTCGCTGGGCATCGTACGGGCCAGCCGGGCATTGGCGCTGCTGCGCGGGCGCGACTACGCGTTGCCGCAGGACGTGCAGGACATCGCCCCGGACATCCTGCGTCACCGGCTGGTGCTCAGCTACGACGCGCTCGCCGACGACGTGCCCGCCGACCACGTCGTCGGGCGGATCATGCAGATGGTGCCGCTGCCGTCGGTCGCTCCCCGGCAGAACGCGACGCCGCAGCCGGTGGGACCGATGGGACATGCCGCGCCGGCCGCCGCGGTGCCCGGCCCGCCCGGTGGCGCCGGCTGGCCCGGGCAGTCGCAGTGACCGCTGCGGTGCCGAGCTCGGGCCGGGCGGAGGCGGTGCTGTCCCGGCTCTACCTGACCGTCACCCGCAAGCTCGACGGCCTGCTGCAGGGCGACTACGTGGGGCTGCTGCCCGGTCCGGGCAGCGAGGCCGGTGAGTCGACCGAGTACCGGCCCGGTGACGACGTACGCCGGATGGACTGGCCGGTGACGGCCCGGACCACCGTGCCGCACGTTCGGCGTACCGTCGCCGACCGGGAGCTGGAAGCCTGGGTGGCGGTGGACCTGTCGGCCAGCCTGGACTTCGGCACCGCCCGGTGCCTCAAACGGGACCTGGCCGTCTCGGCGGCGGCGGCGATGGTGCACCTGACCGCGCGGGGCGGCAACCGGGTCGGCGCGGTGATCGGCACCGGTGATCCGGCGCTCGGCGGCGTCCTCACCCGGCTGCCGGCGCGGACCGGCCGTAAGGAGGCGCACGGGCTGCTGCGGGCGATCGCCGGCACCCAGTCCCGACCCGGCCGCAGCGACCTCGGTGCCCTGATCGACATGCTGAACCGGCCGCCGCGTCGCCGCGGTGTCGCCGTGGTGATCTCCGATTTCCTGGCCCCGCCGCAGCAGTGGGGCCGGCCGGTCCGCAAACTCGCCGTCCGGCACGACGTCCTCGCCGTCGAGGTGGTCGATCCGCGTGAGCTGGAGCTGCCCGACGCCGGCGTGCTGACCCTGGCCGACCCGGAGACCGGCACGCTGCACGAGGTGCAGACCGCAGATCCCCGGCTGCGCCGGCGGTACGCCGAGGCGGCCGGGGCCCAGCGGGCGGCGATCGCGCAGACTCTGCGCGGTGCCGGCGCGGCCCACCTGCGGCTGCGGACCGACTCGGACTGGCTGCTGGACATCGTCCGGTTCGTCGCCGGGCAGCGGCACGCCCGTACCCGTGGCATCGCCCGCCCGGCCCCCACCCCGCGCCCGGAAAGCGAAGCTCGATGATCCGTTTCCTGCAGCCCTGGTGGCTGCTCGCCCTGCTGCCGGTTCTGGCGATCGCCGGGATGTACGTGTGGCGTCAGTTCCGCCGCAAGGCGTACGCGGTCCGGTTCACCAACGTGGACCTGCTGCGTACGCTGGCTCCGCGTGGTCTGGGCTGGCGCCGTCACCTGGCCGCCGGGGCGTTCCTGCTCAGCCTGCTGGTGCTGGCGTCGGCGCTGGCCCGGCCGTCGATCGACACCGAGGAGTCGCTGGAGCGGGCCACCGTCATGCTCGCCATCGACGTGTCGCTGTCGATGGAGGCCGACGATGTGACTCCCAGCCGGATAGAGGCGGCCCAGCAGGCGGCGAAGGAGTTCGTCGCTGAGCTGCCGGAGGGCTACAACATCGGGCTGGTCGCGTTTGCCAAGTCGGCGAACGTGCTGGTCTCGCCGACCAAGGACCGGGCTGCGGTGTCCCAGGCGATCGACGGTCTGGTGCTGGCCGAGGCCACCGCCACCGGCGAGGCGGTGTTCACCTCGTTGGAGGCGATCCGGCTGGTGCCGACCGACGGCGCGCAGGGTCCGCCGCCGGCCCGGATCGTGCTGCTGTCGGACGGCTACCGCACCTCGGGCCGGTCGGTCGAGGAGGCCGCTGCGTCGGCGTCGGCGGCCAACGTACCGGTGTCGACGATCGCATTCGGCACCGACGACGGCCAGGTGCAGATCGGCAACCAGGTGCAGCGGGTGCCGGTGGACCGGTTCGCGCTGGCCGAGCTGGCCGAGGCGACCAACGGCTACTTCTACGAGGCGGCGTCGGTGGGCGAGCTCAACCAGGTGTACGAGGACATGGGATCGTCGATCGGTCAGCGGACCGTGCCGCGGGAGATAACCCAGTGGTACGCAGCCCTGGCGTTGCTGCTGGCGCTGGGTGCCGCCGTGCTGAGTCTGCTGTGGACCTCACGCTTGCCGTGACCGAACGACCAGCGGCACCGCGTCTCACCGGGCGCCGCTGGCCAGTACGAAGATGACGGCGATCCAGACTGCGGCGAGGGTGAATCCTAGCGGCGCGACGTAACGGTTCATGGGACTGGCTCCGGCGACGGGTGGGCACCCCTGGCGGGGCGACCGGCAGGCGGGCTGACGGGCGACACGGGTGAGTCGCGCGGGCGCACCGGAGCCACACCGGATCAGTGTGGTGGGCCGGCGGCCCGGCGGCGACTGGGAGGATCGCTATCTCGCACAGCGATCACCTCCGTAGGTCGTCCGGCCGTTGAACCGGGCCAGAGCGTACACCCGGGCGGCCGGGTCGGCACAATCCGCAGCATCGCTGCGAGACCGATGGCGAGAAGCGGCAGGTAGACGGCCCGGTCGGCCAGCCATCCGGCATCGTCGGGCCGGGTGTGCACCCCGGCGACGGCGGTGCCGCCGGCGATCCACAGCGCGATGAACGTCAACCCGACCAGCACCGGCTGGTGCCACAGGTAGATGCCCAGCGCGTGCCGGTTGATCCCGGCGATCGGTGCCCACCATCGGGCGGTGGTGTCGATCCGACCACGCAGCCACCTGATAATCAGCGCGGCGGCACCGATCTGCGCCGCCACCGACGCCAGGGTCGCCAGCGACGGCGGGTCCAGGTTCGACGTGATCTGCCCCGGTACGCCCACCGCACTGGCCGGGTACCCGCCGACGACGGTCAGGGCGAGCAGCAGCGCCACGCCGCCGACGGTCATCCCCAACGCCCACCGGGCCGGCGGAGGACCGTACTCGGCCATCACCATGCCGGCGAGGAAGGGCAACAACCAGGCAGCGAGTACGGCGAGCGCCGACGGCAGGTGCCCGGCGTCGGTGGCGGTGACCGTGGTGACCGCCGCCATGATCACCGGCGTGACGATCACGAACGCCTGCTCCGGGCTCTGCCGGATGGCGCGGCGCAGTGGCCCGCCGACCGCCCGCAGGATCAGCAGCACGACCAGGAACCACAAGGGACTGATCGTGAGCTTCGCGACGGTCAGCAGGGTGCCGGTGGGCGCGCCGACGAGATAGCCGACGAGCAGCGCCAGCGCCAGGCAGCCGGCCAGCCCCGACAGCGGGCCGCCGAGCGCCCGGGGCCAGCCACGCCAGAAGCCGCCGGTCCCGCCGGAGCCGGTTCGCTGGGTGGTCCGCGCGGCGGCGAACCCGGCCGCGAAGAACAGCAGGCCGAGAGTCTGCGCCAGCCAGGTCAGCGGACTCAGCCAGGCCAGGTCGACCAGCGGGCTGGCCGCGACCAGTACGCCGTCGTCGTCCAGCAGTAGCGCGGTTACCCACCAGTGTCCGCCGACGACTCCGACGATGGCGAACGCCCGGATCAGATCGATGACCGGGTCACGCTGTGTCCTGGTCGCCACCACCGTCTGCGCCCCGTTCACCGGGCCACCGATATGGCCTGCGTGCCGGACCGGTCCGGGTCGGCGGTGACCAGGTCTGCGAGGGCCTTGAGCGTGTCGCTGCCGGGCCGTAGATAGCCATCGTGGCCGTCGACCCTCTCGGCCGGCAGCGGCCGGGCACCGAAGGACGGGTCCGCCGGGGACGTTCCGTGGCCGAATCCGGCCAGCCGTACCTGCGGCACCCAACTGATCCAGTCACCGTCGGCGGTGGCGCTCCACACCCGGGCGCCGGTGGCGAGCTCGTCGACGTGTGACGCGCCCATGCCCGGAGCGCCGAGCGCGACCAGATCGGTGACGCAGTCGGCCAGGTCCGCCGCCGCCCGTCCGGTGACGAGTGCGCCGTAGCTGTGCCCGACGACTACGACGGTGGCGTCCGGCTGCTGTCGGCACACTTCGGCGAGGAACCGGACCAGCTCGACAGCACCAGCGCGGGCCCGGTCCGACCGCAGCGCCGACGGCCCGAATCCTTCCGGCGCGTCGTAGCCGAGCCAGGCGATGACCGCGGTACGCGGCTCACGGCGGTGCGCCGCCCCGTACAGCACCCGGGCCTGCACCGCCGGTGCGCGGTGGGTGAATCCACCGAGCCCGCGGTCGAAGGTGGCCAGGGTGTGGTCCGTTCCCGGTACCAGCACCGTGATCCGGCGGGCGGTCGGCAGGTGGCCGACCACCTCGACGGCGGTGCCGTCCCCGGTGGTGTCGAAGGCCAGGAACTGCCGTCCGGCGGTGACCGGCAGCAGGTCGCCGTGGTCGGCCGGCACGGTGGCCAGTGCGGCGCCACACAACGTGGCGAGAGCGATCAGGCGGATACGCATGCCGACAGCCTGCGGTGTCGGTGTATGGGCGCGCGTCGTGCCGTGGAGCCAGAAGCCACGTAGTACCGCGGAGCTATTCGCCGGCGGCGACCAGCCCCGACTCGTACGCGACGACGACCGCCTGCGCCCGGTCACGCAGACCCAGTTTGCTGAGAATCCGCCCGACGTGGGTCTTGACCGTCTGCTCGGCGACGATCAGGTCGGCGGCGATCTCGCCGTTGGACCGGCCGCGGGCGATCAGCCGCAGCACCTCGGTCTCCCGTACGGTCAACGTGGTCAGCGACACCGGGCGGGGACGTTCCTGCCCGGGCCGGGTGGCGAATTCGGCGATCAGCCGCCGGGTCACCGACGGTGAGAGCAGACCCTCCCCGGCAGCCACCACGCGGACCGCGTTGACCAGGTCGGCGGCCGGCGCGTCCTTGAGTAGGAACCCGCCGGCCCCGGCCCGCAGCGCCTCGTAGACGTAGTCGTCGAGGTCGAACGTGGTGAGGATGAGCACCCGGGGCGGTTCGTCGCGGGATCGTCCGGCGAGCAGTTGCCGGGTGGCGGCGATTCCGTCGAGCACCGGCATCCGGATGTCCATCAACACCACGTCGGGGTCGAGTCGGCGGGCGGCGCTGACCGCGTCCGCGCCGTTGGCGGCGTCACCGACGACCAGCAGGTCCGGTTGGGCACCGAGCATGGCGCCGAAGCCCTGTCGGACCATCGCCTGGTCGTCGGCAATCAATACTTTGATCAATGTCGTCCTCAGATCGTCGTCCGCACGCTACCCGGCCGGCTGGTCCCGGTCAGCGACGGCGTGGGGGTTTGCGGCGGCGGCGGTGTTGTTCGGGCGGTACGGCAACCAGGCGGTGACCACGAACCCGGATCGGTCGTCCGGGCCGGCCGCGAAGCTGCCGCCCAGCAACTCGGTCCGTTCCCGCATGCCGATGACGCCGTGGCCGCCAGCGGAGCGTTGCGCACCCGTGGCCAGCTGGGCGGGCCCGTTGCCGACCCGCACCACCAGCCGGGCGGGGGTCATCCGTAGTTCCACCCGTACCCTCGCCCCTGGCGCGTGCCGGCCGGAGTTGGCCAACGCCTCCTGCACGATCCGGTACGCCGCCAGCCCGACCGGCTCGGCGACCGCGTCCGGCATGAGCCGGGGGTCCCACCCCAGCTCGACGTCCAGCGCGGCCCGCCGGGTGGCGGCCACCAACCCGGCGATGTCGGCAAGCCCAGGCTGCGGGCTGCGCGCCGCCTGCTCGGTATCGCTGCGCAGCACCGCGAGCAGCCGGCGCATGTCGCTGAGCGCGGATCGGGCGGCGTCGGCGATCGCGGTGAACTCGGCCCGGTCATCCCGGTCAGCCGGTACGGCGCGGTCTCCGCCTGCACGGCGATCATCGACATGTGGTGGGCCACCACGTCGTGCATCTCCCGGGCAATCCGGGCGCGTTCCTCCAGCACCGCCCGCCGCTCGATCTCCTGTTGGGTGACGACGGTCTGGTTGGTTAGCGCGCGTTGGCTGGCGCGCCGCCGGCGCACCTGGTCGGCGACCGCGACGACCACCGTGATCAGGATGAGCAGCAAGCGGCTCTCGTCCTGGCTCGCGAGCGCCAGGACCGGCAATCCGGTGACGGCCCCCGCCGCCGCCGAGACCGGTAGGTCGGCCCGGCCAGCGAGTATCGCGAACACGAAAAGCAGCGCCAGAACCTGCAGCAGACTCCACGGCTCCGGGTGCGGGTACCACGTACCGCTGACGAACAGCAGCACGAACGACGACCGCCAGGCCCACAACGGTCGGTGGAAGGCGAGCGCCGCCGGTGCGACCGTGGCGAAGCCGAGGATCGGTCCGAGCGGCACGAGCAGGTGGTTGGCGTCCTGCAGCTCGAGTGCGGCGGCCGCGCTGATGTAGAGGAACAGCCCGAACGCCAGCCATCGTCCGACGGCATGCCACCAGCCGTGGGGCCGGGCGGCCGGCGCTGGCGGATAGTCCGGTCCGACGACCAGTCGTCGCAGGGCTCGAACTGTCTGGGGGACCACCGAGCCGCTCACCCGTGCGAGGCTACGACCGGATCGTGCCGATGTCATGACACCGTGGGGCTAGTACCCCCGGGTTACTGCTTACCCGGGGGTAGCACCTAGTCTCCAAGCCGGATCATCCGAGACGAGGGGGAAACGTGGCCCGCACCGTACTGGTCACCGGGGGTAACCGGGGTATCGGTCTGGCGATCGCGCAGGCGTTCGCGAAGCAGGGCGACCGGGTCGCGGTCACCTACCGGTCCGGCTTCGCCGAGCAGGACGGCCTGCTCGGCGTACGGTGTGACGTCACCGACGCCGACTCGGTCGACCAGGCCTTCGGCGCGGTCGAAGCCGAGCTCGGGCCGGTCGAGGTGCTGGTCGCCAACGCCGGCGTCACCGACGACACGCTGCTGCTGCGAATGTCCGAGGAGCAGTTCACCTCGGTACTGGACACCAACCTGACCGGCGCCTACCGCTGCGCCAAGCGCGCTTCGACGAAGATGCTACGGGCCCGCTGGGGCCGGCTGATCTTCATCTCGTCGGTGGTCGGCCTGCTCGGCTCGCCCGGTCAGGTCAACTACGCGGCGAGCAAGGCCGGCCTGGTCGGCATGGCCCGGTCGATCACCCGCGAACTCGGCGGACGCAACATCACCGCCAACGTCGTCGCCCCCGGCTACGTGGAGACCGACATGACGGCGGCGCTGCCCGAGGAGCGCAAGGCCGAGTACCGCAAGGCCATTCCGGCCGGCCGGTTCGCCACCGCCGACGAGGTGGCCGCCGCGGTGACGTGGCTCGCCGGCGACTCCACCGGTTACATCTGCGGGGCGGTCATTCCCGTCGACGGCGGCCTCGGCATGGGGCACTGACCGTCGACGCCGAAGACCTGCGACACCCCGCACCGACCCGACCTGGCTACGAAACACCGAACGGAGAAACCTGTGTCCGCACTGCTGGCCGGTAAGCGGCTGCTCGTCACCGGCGTCATCACCGACCAGTCGATCGCCTTCTCGGTGGCGAAGCTCGCCCAGGAGAACGGCGCCACCGTGGTGCTCACCGGGTTCGGCCGAATGTCGCTGGTGGAGCGGATCGCCAAGCGGCTGCCGGCCGAAGCGCCGGTGATCGAGCTCGACGTGACCAACCCGGAGCACCTGGCCGGGCTGGCCGACAAGGTCGGCGGTCACGTCGACGGCCTCGACGGGGTGGTGCACTCGATCGGGTTCGCCCCGCAGAGCTGCCTCGGTGGCGGGTTCCTCGACGCTCCCTGGGACGATGTGGCCACCGCGCTGCACATCTCCACCTTCTCGTACAAGTCGCTCGCGATGGCGGCGCTGCCGTTGATGCGTACCGGCGGTGCGGTCGTCGGGCTGACCTTCGACGCCACCCTGGCCTGGCCGGTCTACGACTGGATGGGGGTGGCCAAGGCCGGTCTGGAGTCCGCGTCCCGCTACCTGGCGCTGCACCTGGGACCGAAGGGTATCCGCAGCAACCTGGTCTCCGCCGGCCCGCTGCGCACCATGGCGGCCAAGTCGATCCCCGGCTTCGAGGCCTTCGAGCAGGCCTGGACCGAGCGGGCGCCGCTGGGCTGGCAGTTGACCGATCAGGAGCCGGCCGCCCGGGCCTGCCTGGCGCTGCTGTCGGACTGGTTCCCGGCGACCACCGGTGAGATCGTGCACGTCGACGGCGGGTTCCACGCCATCGGCGCCTGATCTTCGGGGTGCGCCGCCGTGGGGTCCGGCCCGACCAGGAACAATAGGGCCCATGGCGTACGACGCACTGGTTCTGCTGTCGTTCGGCGGCCCGGAAGGTCCGCAGGACGTGCTGCCCTTCCTGCGCAACGTGACCCGGGGCCGCAACGTGCCGCCGGAGCGGCTGGCCGAGGTCGCCGAGCATTACCAGCACTTCGGCGGCGTGTCGCCGATCAACCAGCAGTGCCGGGAGTTGCTTGCCGCGATTCGCACCGACTTCGCCGCCCACGGGCTTGACCTGCCGGTGTACTGGGGCAACCGTAACTGGCATCCGATGCTGGCCGACACGGTGGCCCGGATGCGCGACGACGGGGTCCGCCGCGCCCTCGCCTTCGCCACCAGCGCCTACGGCGGCTACTCGTCGTGCCGGCAGTACCAGGAGGACATCGCGGCGGCGCGGGCCGCGGTCGGCCCGGACGCCCCGGTGATCGACAAGCTGCGGCAGTTCCACGACCATCCCGGGTTCGTCGTCCCGCACGTCGAAGCGGTCCGGGCCGCGCTGGACACCATCGACCCGGCGCTGCGTCAGCGTACCCGGCTGGTGTTCACCGCCCATTCGGTCCCGACCAGCGCGGCGGCCGCCGCCGGCCCGGAGGGCGGGCGCTACCAGGCCCAGCTGGCCGAGACCGCCCGGCTGGTCGCCGCCGACGCCGCCCCGGACCTGCCGTACGACCTGGTCTGGCAGAGCCGGTCCGGGCCGCCGCAGGTGCCCTGGCTGGAGCCGGACGTCAACGACCACCTGCGCGAACTCGCCGGTCAGGGGGTCGACGCGGTGGTGGTCAGCCCGATCGGTTTCGTCTCCGACCACCTGGAGGTGGTCTGGGACCTGGACACCGAGGCGGCGGCGACCGCCAAGGAGCTCGGTCTGGCGTACACCCGGGCAGCCAGCCCCGGCACCCACCCGGCCTTCGTGTCGATGGTCCGGGACCTGGTGTCGGAACGGCTGCGCCCGGACGGCTCCCTCGCCCGGGTACGGCTCGGTACGCTGCCGGTCTGGGACACCTGCCCGGTGAACTGCTGCATTGCCTCTTCCACCCCCCGGAGATCCTCGTGACCGACCGTAAACCCGTCCAGAGTTGGCTGACCGACATGGACGGTGTGCTGGTGCACGAGGGCCAACCGGTCCCCGGTGCGCCGGAGTTCATCAACCGGTTGCGCGCTTCCGGTAAACCGTTCCTGGTGCTGACCAACAACTCCATCTACACCCCCCGCGATCTGCAGGCCCGGCTCACCCGGATGGGTTTCGACGTGCCGGAGCAGGCGATCTGGACAGCGGCGCTGGCCACCGCGCAGTTTCTCGCCGACCAGCGGCCGGGTGGCACCGCGTACGTCATTGGTGAGGCCGGGCTGACCACGGCGATGCACGCGGTCGGCTACATCCTGTCCGACTACGCGCCGGACTACGTGGTGCTGGGGGAGACCCGCACCTACAGCTTCGAGGCGATCACCAAGGCGGTCCGGCTGATCAACGGCGGTGCCCGGTTCATCTGCACCAACCCGGACCCGACCGGGCCGTCGACCGAGGGCGCGCTACCGGCGGCCGGCTCGGTCGCGGCGATGATCTCGAAGGCGACTGGGGTGGAGCCGTATTTCGTCGGCAAGCCGAACCCGATGATGATGCGGTCGGCGTTGAACACGATCGATGCACACTCGGAGAGTACCGCGATGATCGGTGACCGGATGGACACCGACGTGCTCTGCGGGCTGGAGGCGGGGCTGCAGACGATCCTGGTGCTCACCGGGATCAGCAGCCGTACCGACATCGACCGATACCCGTACCGGCCGTCGCGAATCGTCGCATCGGTGGCCGATCTGATCGACGAGATCTGACCGAGACGAGATCTGGTCGGGGCGTCCGGCCGCGATCGGCAGTCAGGGCCGCAGCGGGGCGTTGCAGGCGGCGACCAGCGCCCGGCGGCAGGCGGTGGTCAGCGGCCGTAGCGCGGCGTCGCGCTGCTGGGCCTCGTAGCCGTTGACGGCGCCACCGGGGGCGACGTGCTCGGCGAGCGCCAGGACCTGGTCCAGCACGCTGGCCCGGGCGAACAACCGGCGGGCCCGCGGATCGAATCCGGGTGGCAGGTCCATCCCACCGTCCGGGCGGCGCAGCGCGGCCAGCGCCCCGGCCAGCTCCGGCCGCCAGTGGGCGACGTCCAGTCGGGTCAGCGCCGTGGTCGTCTCGGCCAGCGCGGTGGACAACTCGGCCTCGGCCTCGGCGGCGCTCGGCCCGGCGTGCCCGGCGGCGGGCAGCTCCTGCGGCAGCGGGTAGATCCGCCACAGCACCGTCTCGAAGGTGACCCCGGACCCGGACGTGTGCGAGCGTACTTCGGGGATGACGCCCAGCCCGCGCGCCACCACCGCTTCGCCGGCGAGCAGCGCGGCGCCGGTGAACTCGCCCGGACCGGGCAGGCCACGGGGGTCGCCGGGCGCCGGCAACGCCAGCCGGATCTCGTCCGGCGGCAGCTTCGCGAAGCAGGACAGTGCGTCGCGCAACGGCAGGTCGGTCCAGGCACCGGGTGCGTCGGCGACCAGATGCTCCTCGTCGCCGGCTATCTCGTCGGCTATCTCGTCGTACGGCACCAGGCCGGCGCGCCACGCGCGCACCCAGGCCACGAACCGGCTGGAGCGGCGCGTCGCGAGGGTCGCCGCGCCTGCTGCGGGGGACATGCACGCTAGGGTACGTGCCGCGCCGCCGGTTGTCTCGACGCCGGGCGGCAGGTCACCGTCGGGGGTGTCCGGTCGGCGCGTCGGCGGGCCACCGCCGGCCGATGCGGTTAGCCTGCCGGACGTGGGCGGTGACCGGCGGTACGGCGACGACGTGTTGGCGGGCAACTGGCGCCGCCGGCGGGTGGTGCCGGAGGTCGACGCCGAGCCGGATCTCGTGGTGGAGGACGCCGACTCAGGTTTCTGCGGCGCGGTCGTCGGCTTCGAGTCCGGCGCCGTGACGCTGGAGGACCGGCACGGCCGCCGACGACACTTCCCGCTGGTCCCGGCCGGTTTCCTGCTCGACGGCCAGCCGGTGACGCTGCGCCGGCCGTCCCGGGCACCCACGGCGCCCCGGCAGCGGCAGCGCACCGCCTCCGGGTCGGTCGCGGTCGGCCACCGGCCGGCCCGGGTCGCCCAGGCCAGCCGGATCTGGGTGGAGGGGGTGCATGACGCCGCGCTCATTGAGCGGATCTGGGGTGACGACCTGCGGGTCGAGGGTGTCGTCGTCGAACCGTTGGACGGCATCGACGGCCTGGCCGCAGCAGTGGCCGGGTTCGCGCCCGGCCCGCAGCGCCGGCTCGGCGTGCTGGTCGACCACCTGGTCCCCGGGTCCAAGGAGAGCCGGGTCGTCGCCACGGTCACCTCGCCGTACGTACTGGTCACCGGGCATCCGTACGTGGACGTGTGGCAGGCGGTCAGACCGGACCGGATCGGGTTGCGGCAGTGGCCCCGGATCCCGCCCGGACAGCCGTGGAAGGAAGGCGTCTGCGCGGCGGTTGGCGTTTCCGATCCGGCACAGCTGTGGCGCCGCATCTTGTCCAGTGTGCACAGCTACCAGGACGTGGAGACGCCGCTGATCAACGCGATGGAGCGGCTGATCGACTTCGTTACCGTACCGCCGCAGTGAGCCGCCGTGCGGTGACAGTGAGCGGACCGTGCCCCCCGCAGTGGTGCGCCGGCGGCCGGTCAGCCGAGGTCGTCCGGGTCGCGGGTGAGGACGAAGGTGGCCAGGTCCAGCGCCGTCGGGATGCCGGTCGGTCCACGCCGTACGGTGAGCAGCTCGCCCTGCTGGGCGCCGCTGCGGCCCTGCCAGCGGTCCGCGTCCGCTGCGGCGAACCGCGACGTCACCGGCCGCACCGGCCCGAGCAGGGTGAGGACCAGCTCGGCGGCGTCGGCGTCCCAGGAGACCTCCGTCTCCCGTCCCATCCACCACCACCGGCCGCAGATGGCGTCGATCTCCGGCGGCGGCAGGGTGCCCGGCCGCCACGGTCGTGGCGCGGCCGGTTCCCGGTCGAGCACCCCGGCCAGCACCCGTAGCCCCAGCTCGCGGATGGTGCCCCGGGCGAAGCCGTACGAGTTGGCGAAGGCGACGACCGCGCTGCCGGTGTCGCGGTGCACGGCGAGCAGCGCGACGTAGCCGGGCATCGAGCCGCCGTGGCCGGCGAAGACCCGTTCGCCGACCCGGTACAGCTCGGGGCCGAGCCCGTGGCCGCCGGTCCACCGGTGCGGGTCGTTGATCGCCACCGGCAGGCACATCTCCGCCATCGTGTCGGGGTCCAGCACCGCCGGGTCCGGGTCGGCGAGGAACGCCGCCCACCGGCTCAGGTCGGTGACGGTGGACCAGAGCTGGCCGGCGGGGGCCATCGCGCCGGTGTCGGTACGCGGCTCCTCGCGCAGCGTGCCGTGCCACGGGTGCACCACGTAGCCGGCGGCGTACGGGTCGGTGGGGTGGTAGGTGGTGCGGGTCATGCCGAGCGGGCCGAGCAGGTCGGTGGCGACCAGTTCGGCCCACGGCGTGCCGGTGATCCGGTGCAGGGCGGCGCCGAGCAGCCCGTACGCCAGGTTCGAGTAGTGGTACGTGCGGTGCGGCGGGAAGGCCACCTTGTCCGGCCCGAGCCCGGCCAGCAGGGTGGCGATGTCGGTGCCGGTGTGGCGTTCCCACCAGCCGTCGCTGTCCGGTTCGCGTTGCAGGCCGGCGGCGTGGCCGAGGAGCTGACGCAGGGTGATCCGCTCGAACGGGACGTCGGGCAGGTGGTCGCGGAGCCGGTCGTCGAGGTCAAGCCGGCCGGCGTCGCGCAGCCGCAGCACCAGGGTGGCGGTGAAGGTCTTGGTGATCGAGCCGATCCGGTACTGCAGGTCGGGGTGGGGTAGCGGATGGTCACCGGCGGACGCGACGTGCACCAGTCGACGGTCCCGGAGTACGCCGAGGACGACGGAGGGTGCCCGACCGTACGACTGGGTCTCGGCGACCGCAGTGTCGATCATGCTGATGGTGTCGGGGGACAGGGGTGCGGACACGCGTACCTGCTCCTTGATCGTTACTCAGGTAGAAGGGATTGTGACTTAGGGTGGCCGGATCGGTTCGGCTCACCGATAGCTGCCCGATTTGTCGGTTTAAAGGTCGCCGGTGGTGCGCGTACATGTCACGATCGGTGTGTGGAACCCGTCCTGTGGATCGTATTGGGCGTCGTGCTCGCGGTCGCGGAATTATTCACCGCGACGCTGTTCCTCGTCATGTTCGCCGCCGGCGCGTTCGCCGCGGCGGTCGCCGCCGCTCTCGGCGCCCCGGTGGCTGCCCAGGCCCTGGTCTTCGCCGCCGTCTCAGCGCTGACCGTGGTCGCCGTCCGGCCGGTCATCCAGCGGCACCGGCAGTCCGCGCTCGGCGCGGGCGAAGAGCCGTTCGGCGTACAGGCGATCGAGGGTGCGTCGGCACTGGTGCTGGAGCGGGTGGACGCGGACGGCGGCCAGGTCAAGATCGACGGCGAATTGTGGAGCGCCCGCTCGTACGACGGCACCCAGGTCTTCGCCCCCGGCGAACGGGTACAGGTGATCCAGGTCAAAGGCGTCACCGCGCTGGTCTGGCGGGACGACGTCACCGGCGGCGGACCGGCATGAACACCCCGAGCCGGCATCAGTATCTCGAGCCGAGAAGGTGAACGACGATGGACTTAGTGATCGCGGTGCTGGTCGGGGCGGTCGCCCTGATCACGGTGCTGACCCTGGTCCGGGCGGTGCGAATCGTGCCGCAGCAGCGGATGGACCTGGTCGAACGGCTCGGCCGGTACCAGCGCACCCTGACGCCCGGTCTCAACCTGCTCGTCCCGTTCATCGACACCGTACGGGCCAAGGTCGACATGCGGGAACAGGTGGTCAGCTTCCCGCCCCAACCGGTGATCACCTCGGACAACCTGGTGGTGTCGATCGACACGGTCCTCTACTTCAAGGTCGTCGACCCTCGGGCCGCCACCTACGAGATCGCCAACTTCCTGCAGGCGATCGAGCAGCTCACCGTCACCACGCTGCGTAACGTCATCGGCTCGCTCGACCTGGAGCGCGCGCTGACCAGCCGCGAGGAGATCAACCAGCACCTGTCCGGCGTGCTGGACGAGACCACCGGCCGATGGGGCATCAAGGTGACCCGGGTGGAGATCAAGGCGATCGAGCCGCCGCCGAGCATCCGCGACTCGATGGAGAAGCAGATGCGCGCCGAGCGGGACCGCCGCGCCGCGATCCTCACCGCCGAGGGGCACAAGCAGTCACAGATCCTCGGCGCCGAGGGCGAGAAGCAGGCCGCGGTGCTGCGCGCCGACGGTGACCGGCAGGCCCGGATCCTGCAGGCCGAAGGCCAGGCCAAGGCGATCCGGACCGTCTTCGACGCCATTCACCAGGCGAACCCGAGCCAGAAGGTGCTCGCCTACCAGTACCTGCAGGCGCTGCCGCAAATCGCCAACGGCCAGTCCAACAAGATGTGGATCGTCCCGGCCGAGCTGACCAAGGCCCTTGAGGGTCTGGGCGGGGCGCTCGGCGGGCTCAGCCAGATGGTCGGTGACGCGCCGTCGCAGCAGGTCGACTCCAGCGCCGTGGAGCGGGAGGCGGCCGAGGCCGCCGAGGCCGCCGCCGCCGAGGCGCAGCGGGTCAACGACGAGGTGCGGGCAGCCGAGCAGGTCACCAGCGGTGGTACGGCGGCCGGCGGCGCCAAGGCCCGGCCGCCCGGGCTGCCCGCGCCCGAGCCGGTGCCTGCGTCCGAGCTGCTCGGCGAGCTGAACTCCGAGCAGCGGCGCCCGCAGGCCGAACGCGGCTGACCCAAGGCCGGGACCCGGCCCGAGCCGATCGAGGCCGGGTCAGCCGACCCGACCGGTGGAAATCCGAGGAACCCGCGCGTACCGCTGTCGTCGGCTGTCACGATCGGTCGGTCAGTGAGCACAGCCGACAGGGCCCGCCGCGGGCCCCGCAGCGCGGGGAGGCGACACCGTGACGCGTGCCGTCAGGAACACCCGACCCCGGACCACCGCGTCCAACGCCGGCCGGTCCGGCCCGGTGCGGGTGGTCTCCCGCAGCGACGCCGGGGTCGCCGTGGTGGCCGCCGCCGCACCGGAGAACACCCCGGCCGGCCCGGCCACCAACGCGGCCTGGGCGTGGTCGATCCGTCGGTTCAGCCGGTTCGCCATCTGGGCGTTGCCGCTCTACGCGATCGCGTTCGGGATCGGCAGCCTGAGCGGACTGCGCGGCGGCGGCCCGGCACCCGACCTGGTTGACGGCCGGCCGGCGTACCTGGCCTCCTGGGTGATCGCCAGCTGGCTGGGGCTGGTCACGCTGGTGGCGATCGCCGGGATCCACGCCGCCGCCCGCAGCCGGGGCACCGCCGTTTCGGCGCTGCTGGTCGGTCTGGCCGGTACAGCGTCGACGGTGCCGTTCGTCGGGCTGCCCGACGGCACGACCGTCTACGGTACGTCGGCCCGGTCGATCGCTCTGGTCGGCGCCGCACTGTACAGCTTCGGCTGGCTGCTGGCCGGTGCCGCGGTGCTGCGTTCGGAGCTGTTCAACCGGCTCGACGGCTGGCTGCTGATCGTCGCGTCCCCGCTGCTCGGGTTCGTCGGGCTGCTCTCCGGGCCGCTGCAGACCGTCGGTGCGGTCCTCACCCTGACCGCCGGGATCGGCCTGGCCTGGTCCGCCGGCCGGATGGTGCCCAGTGTGCAGGTGCCGGCGACCGCCCCGGCCAGCTCCCGTTAGGCCGGGTCGTCGCGGCACAGCTCCCAGAAGGCGACCGCCGCCGCCGTCGCCACGTTGAGCGAGTCGACGCCGCGCCGCATCGGCACCGCTACCCGTACGTCGGCGGCCTGGACCGCCGCGGTGCTCAGCCCCGGCCCTTCCGCGCCGAGCAGCAGCGCCGGCCGGGCCCGGGCCGCGGCGTCCAGCCGCTGGACCGGCACCGCGTCCGGTGCCGGGGTCATCGCGAGCAGCCGGAACCCGGCGGTACGGACGGTGGCCAGCGCCGCAGGCCAGGCCGCCGCCCGGGCGTACGGCACCGCGAACACCTCGCCCATGCTGACCCGCACCGACCGCCGGTACAGCGGATCCGCGCAGGTGGGGGAGAGAACCACGGCGTCCATGCCGAGCGCCGCCGCGCTGCGGAACAGCGCACCCAGGTTGGTGTGCGTGTTGATCCCTTCGCAGACGACCAGCCGGTGGGCCCGGTCGAGCACCTCGTCCAGGGTCGGCAGGGCCCGGCGGTGGAACGAGGCGAGCACTCCCCGGTGCACGTGGAATCCGGTGATCGACTCCAGCACCGCCGGGGTCGCCGCGTAGACCGTCGCCTCCGCCGGCAGGTCGGCGAGCTGGTCGACCCGCTTGGCGTCGACCAGCACCGACCGTAGCCGGTAGCCGGCCCGCAGGGCCCGCCCGATGACCAACTCGCCCTCGGCGATGAACAGGCCGTTCGGCGGCTCCCACCGGGTCCGCAGCTCGACGTCGGTCAGCGCCCGGTAGTCGGCGATCCGCTCGTCGTCCGGGTCCATGATCTCCGTTGTTGGCACACCGGGCATTGTGCCGGTCGCCCGGGTAGCGTTCTGCGGGTGTTCCCGACCGTCCGTGAGGTGCTGGCGCTCGACCCGGTGCGGAACGGCGGACCACGGGTGGTCGCCGCCGAGGAGAGCCTGGATCGGCCGGTCCGCTGGGTGCATGTCACCGAGGTGCCGGACATCGCCAGTCTGCTGCGCGGCGGTGAGCTGGTGCTGACCACCGGGATCGGGCTGCCCGCCGACGACGCCGGAGTGCGGGCCTTCATCGCCGACCTGGCCGAGGTCGGCGTATCCGGTCTGGTGGTGGAGCTCGGCCGCCGCTATCACGGCGGGGTGCCGAAGGTGATGGTCGCGGCGGCGCACCGGCGCGGGCTGCCGCTGGTGGAGCTGCGCCGGGAGACCCGGTTCGTTCTGATCACCGAGGCGGTGCATGCCCTGATCGTGGACGCCCAGCTGGCCGAGCTGCGGGCGACCGAGGAAATCCATCAGCGGTTCACCGAGCTGTCCGTGGAGGGTGCGGAGGCCACCGAGGTGGTACGCCAGGCGGCCGAGCTGGCCGGCGCGCCGGTGGTGCTGGAGAACCTGTCTCGCCGGGTGCTGGCGTACCACGCCGCCGGGGAGAACCCCCGGCTGCTGCTGGACGGCTGGGAGCAGCATTCGCGCCGGATCCAGCCGACCGGGCGTACCGCGTATCACGCGGACACCGGCTGGCTGGTGACCATGGTCGGCGCCCGAGGCCAGGACTGGGGCCGGCTGCTGCTGCGCTGCCCGGCTGCCGGTCCCAGCGGCTCGGGTGTCCTGGGTGTCTTCGGCGGGTCCGGTGGGTCGGGAGGGTCGGGAGGGTCGGGTGGTCCGCCGCTGCGGTGGTCGATCCTGCTCGAACGGGCCGCGTCGACTCTGGCGTTGGGCCGGCTGATCCGCCGCGACGCCGAAGGGCTGGAGCGCCAGATCCACCGGACGCTGCTGACCGCGCTGCTGGACGGGTCGCAGCCGGTCGACGAGGTGGCGATGCGGGCCCGGGCGCTCGGCGTCGGCCTGGACCGGCGGCATCTGGTCGGCGTTGCGGTCCGGTTCCGGGACGCCGGCTCCGATGCCGAGCCCGGAGCGGCCACCGAGGTCGGCGGGGTCGGGCCGGCTGTGGCGGTGCCGTCGGCCGTCAGCGCCGAGACGGTCCAGGCCCGGCTGCGCGACCTCGCCGAGACGGTCGGCCTGGCGTTGCGGGAAACCGGGCTGACCGGCCTGGCCAGCCCGTTGGACGAGCACGCGGTCGGCGTACTGCTGGCGGTCCGCGACGCCACGGCGGCGGACCCGGCGCTGAACGGTCTGCTGGCCGCGCTGCACCGGTTGCGCCGGTCCGAGCCGGTGCCGGTGGTGGTCGCCGCCGGCAGCGGGGTGGACGGCGTCCGGGAGGCCCGGCGGACCCTGGTCGAGGCCCGCCAGGTGGCCGAGGCCGGCCGCCGGGACCGCCGCGCAGACCAGGTGCTGCGGCTGCCGGACGTCGGCCTGGCCGGGCTGCTGCACCTGCTGCGGGAGGAACCCCGGTTGCAGGTCTTCGTCGAGCGTGAGCTGGGCGCGCTGCTGGCGTACGAGGCGCGTCATCCCCGGCAGCGGATGCTGGCCACGCTGCGGGCGTACCTGGAGCTCGGCCGCAACAAGTCGGCGGCGGCCGCGGCGATGCACCTGTCCCGGCCGGCGTTCTACGAGCGGTTGACCCGGCTGGGGCAGATTCTCGGCGTCGACTTGGACTCGGTGCAGGCGTGCCTGTCGCTGCACGTCGCGGTGCTGGCACTGGACGAGGTACGGCCCCGGCCACCGGCCTGACCGCCCACCGGGTCGAAGGTGCTGAATCTTGGGACCTTGAGCCGCCGTTCCACTTATACCCCTGGGGGTATGTTGGGACTGAATCCGGCAGCCGTGAACCACCGCCGAAGGAGGTCCCGGGCATGTTCTTCGCCCAGTACTACCTGGACTGCCTGTCCCAGGCGTCCTATCTGATTGCTGACGAGACCACGAAGCCGCCATCGTGGTCGATCCGCGTCGCGACGTCACCGAGTACCTGGCCGACGCGCAGGCGCACGGCCTCACCATCGAAGGCGTCGTCAACACCCACTTCCACGCCGACTTCATCGCCGGCCACCTCGAACTCGCCGCGCGCACCGGCGCGTGGATCGGCTACGGCCGGCAGGCCGAGGCCGACTACTCGGGGTGTCCTGCCCGGCGAACTGGCGACCCGGTGACGACGTGGTGCTCGGCGCGCCGCGTACCGAGGCCGACCTCGACGCGCGGCTGACCGACGACACGGTCAAGCTGACTGACTGGTACCTGGCCACCCGGCCGGACCGGAGCTGACCCCACGACCCTGCCCCGGGCACGGCGACCCACCGGGCCCCGGCGGGTCGTCGCGCCCCGGGTGTCAGGCCCGTCCGTCGGGCTCCGGTGTCAGGCCAGGGAGAGGAAGAGCTTCTCCATCTGCTCCAGGCTGGCCTTGCGCTCGGTGGCGTCGGCGTCGGGACCCATGCACTGTTCGAGCCCACTGGCGATGACCTTGAAGCCGGCCCGGTCGAGCGCCCGGGAGACGGCGGCGAGCTGGGTGACCACCTCGGCGCAGTCCCGGCCGGACTCCAGCATCGCGATGATGCCGCGGATCTGCCCTTCGGCCCGCCGTAGCCGCTTGACCACGTCCGCCGTGGTGTTCTCCTCGACCTGCATGGCGAGTTCCTCCTGGTCCGGGGGTCTCCCGCTGGTGCTTCGGGCCTGCCCAGCTGGGTTTACACGATACACCCGGGGGTATCACTTGCAGATGTCCGTTCATTCGAACATACTGGGTCCGTAGATACCCCCAGGGGTATACGCGAGAGCGGAGGAGCACCCGTGGAACTCATCTCATTCCGTACCCCCGGCCTCGGCGACCAGTCCTACCTGCTGGTCCACGAGGGCAAGGGGGTGCTCGTCGACCCGCAGCGCGACATCGACCGGTTCCTCGACGCCGCCGCCGAACGCGACGTCGACCTGCGGTTCGTCCTGGAGACCCACCTGCACAACGACTACGTCTCCGGCGGACCGCAGCTCGCCCGACGGACCGGCGCCGAGCTGGTCCTCCCGGCCGGCGCGGCACCGACCTACCGGCACACTCCCGCCTTCCACCTCGAGGACATCAAAGCCGACAACCTCACCCTGCGCCCCGTCCACACCCCCGGTCACACCCCGGAACACACCAGCTACCTGGTGCTGATCGACGGCGAGCCGGTCGCCGTCTTCTCCGGCGGCAGCCTGCTCGTCGCCTCCGCCGGCCGACCCGACCTGCTCGGCCCCGACCGGGCCCGCACCCTGGCCCGGCTGCAGCACGGCTCGCTGCACCGCCTCGCCGGCCTGCCCCGGGCCGTCGAGCTCTACCCGACCCACGGTGAAGGCTCGTTCTGCACCGCCACCGGCGTCGGCCGGTTCACCTCCACCATCGGCGACGAGGTCGACACCAACCCGCTGCTCGGCGTCGGCGACCCGGAGACGTTCGCCGACCGGCTGCTCGCCGCGCCGAAGCCGATCCCGGCCTTCTACCAGTACATGGGCCCGGCCAATCTGCGTGGCGGCGAGCCGATGCCGGCCGTCGAGATCCCGGAGATCACCGCCGCCGACCTGCCGACCACCGACGACGCCCAGTTGCTGGACATCCGGCCCCGGCCGGTCCAGGCCGCCGGCCTGCTGCCCGGCTCCGTCGGCATCGAGCTCACTGACGACTTCGGCAGCTGGGCCGGCTGGCTGCTGCCGTACGGCGCACCCGTCGTGCTGATCGCCGAATCCGGCCAGGACGTCACCGAAGCCGTCGTCCAGCTGGCCCGCATCGGGCTCGACACCGTCCAGGGCGTCCACCGGCCGGCCCCCGCCGACCAGCTCGGCCCCGGCTACGAACTGCTCGACCTGGACAGCTTCCGGCAGCGGCTGGCCCAGCCCGACGCACAGCTGCTCGACGTACGGATGCCGAGCGAGCGGGCGCGCGTCAGCTGGCCTGGGTCGGTCGAACGCTTCCTCGCCGACCTGGTCACCGACGGCATCCCCGCCGAACTCGACCCGCAGCGACCGGTCCTCGTCGCCTGCGGCAGCGGCCGGCGGGCCGCCATCGCCGCCAGCCTGCTGGTCCGCGCCGGCCACCGGCCCGCCGTGCTCAGCGGGGCCGGCGTCGCCGACCTGACCACCGAATCCTGACCACCACCGCACGAGCCCGAACGAACACCAGCGCACGGAGGAATGACATGTTCCCCACCACCAACCCGAACATGCAGGTGCCCGCCGCCCGCGCCCTGCTGGCCGACAACCCCGACACCCTGGTCGTCGACGTGCGCACCCCGGCCGAATTCGAGACCGCCCACATCGACGGGGCGATCAACCTGCCACTGGACCAGGTCGACGCGCACCTGAACCGGATCGTCGCCGACGCCGGCGGCCGCATCCTGCTGATCTGCCAGTCCGGCAACCGGGCCAACCAGGCCTGCGCGAAACTCGCCGGCGCCGGCCTGGACGGCGCGACCGTCCTCGACGGCGGAATGAACGCCTGGATCTCCGCCGGCGCCCCGGTCAACCGGGGCCGGCAACGCTGGAGCCTGGAACGTCAGGTGCGGCTGGTCGCCGGCGCGATCGTGCTGGTCTCGGTGCTGGCCAGCATCTGGTACCCGCCGGCCCGGTACGTCGCCGGACTCATCGGCGCCGGGCTGACCGTCGCGGCGCTGAGCAACACCTGCGCCATGGGCATGCTGCTGGCCCGCCTGCCGTACAACCAGGGCGCCGGGTGTGACATCGACGCCTCGCTCACCCGGATCAGCCGGGCCGGCGCAGCGAAATGACCACCACCGCGTACCCCCGCCAGCAGCGCACCGGCCCGGCGCGGGTCCTGCCCATTCTCGGTTGGCGGCGCGGCTACGACCGGCACGTGCTGCGGCACGATCTGATCGCCGGGCTCACCGTCGCGGTGATGCTGGTGCCGCAGAGCATGGCGTACGCCGCCCTCGCCGGCATGCCACCGGTCACCGGCCTGTACGCCGCCGTCGTCCCGGTCCTGGTCTACGCCCTGCTCGGCACCTCAGGCTCGCTCGCCGTCGGCCCGGTGGCGATCACCGCGCTGATGACCGCCACCGCGCTCGCCCCCCTCGCCGACGGCGACCCCGGCCGGTACGCCGCCCTTGCCGGCCTGCTTGCCCTGCTGGTCGGTGCCATTCAGGTCCTGATGGGGGTGCTGCGCCTCGGCGCTCTGGTCAACTTCCTGTCTCACTCGGTGCTGTCCGGTTTCACCTCGGCGGCGGCCATCGTCATCGCCGTCAGCCAGGTCAAGGACCTGCTCGGGCTGCGCGCCGACCGGGCCGAGAACCTTCCCGGCATCGTCGGCAGCCTCTGGCAGGCCGCTCCGACGGTGCACCCGCTGACCGTCGCGGTCGGCGCGGCCAGCATCGCCGGCCTGCTGCTGCTCCGCCGCTACCTGCCGAAACTGCCCGGCGCGCTGCTCGTCGTCGCCGCAGTGACCATCGCCAGCGCGGCCCTGGCCTTCGGCGCCCGCGGTGTGCCGATCCTCGCCGAGGTGCCCAGCGGGCTACCAACCCCGGATCTGCCGTCGATCGCCCTGGCCGACCTGCGGGCGCTGCTGCCAGCGGCGGTCGCGATCGCCCTGGTCGCCTACATGGAAGGCATCGCGGTGGCGAAGTCGCTCGCCGCCCGCTCACGCCAGCAGGTCGAACCGAACGCCGAACTCGTCGCCGTCGGCGCGGCCAACCTCGCCGCCGGGGCGTTCCACGCCTTTCCGGTCGCCGGCGGATTCTCCCGCAGCGCGGTCAACTTCTCTGCCGGCGCCCGGACTCCGGTCGCCTCCCTGGTCACCGCCGCCGTGGTGGCGGCCACCGCGTTGCTGCTCACCCCGGCCTTTCACCACCTGCCCAAAGCCGTCCTCGCGGCGATCGTCGTCGTCGCCGTCCTCGGCCTGGTCGACTGGCGGGAAGCCCGGTCGGCCTGGCGGGTACGGCGTACCGATGGGCTGACCCTCGGGTTGACCTTCCTGGTCACCCTGGTCGCCGGGGTGGAGCCGGGGCTGGCCGTCGGCGTCGCGTTCAGCCTCGCCGTGTTCCTGCGCCGCTCGGCCCGACCGCACACCGCCGAACTCGGCCGGGTGCCCGGCACCGCGACCTTCCGCAACCTCGCCCGCTACCAGGGCCTGGTCACCGACCCACGGGTCGCGGTGCTGCGCTTCGACGGCCCGCTGTACTTCGCCAACGCCCAGTACCTGGCCGACCAGTTGCTGACGTTGACGCAGAGCCGCCCCGAGCTGCGGGCCGTGGTACTCGACGCCAGCGCGATCAGCGACGCCGACACTGACGGCGCGCACGCCCTGGCGCAGACCCGGCAGCGGCTCGCCGGCCGTGAGACAGCCCTGCATCTGGCGACGGTCCGGGGGCCGGTACGCGACCTGCTCACCCGGGCCGGGCTCTGGTCGGTGATGCGCGACGCCGGGCAACTGCACCCCGAGGTCGCCGACGCCGTCGACACGGTCACCGGATCGCCCGCCGTCGACGCCGAGCGGCCCAAGCGCCTGCCGCAGGAGGTGCTCTGACCGTGCCGGACCGGTCCGCCACCGTGGTCACCCTGGTGCCGGCCGGGCACGCCGACTGCGCCGGCAACCCCGGTCAGCGCCCACTGGTCACCAGCAGGGCACGCTTCGCCAGCCGTAGTAGGAGGTCCGGGAACTCCACTGCTCGTCCAGGTACTGGCCGTCGCACGAACCGTAGAGCCACCTACCGACCTCGGTGGTGTGGCCTGCGTTCGTGAAGAACCGGACATCGATCAGCGAGCCGACCGGTGGGGCGGGGAGTTCGGCCTACGCCGGACCGGTGAAGGCCAGGTTGGTGGACACCACCAACACCGTCGCGACGATGGCGTGTCGGATGAACTTGAGCATGTGTCAGGTCCCTCCTGGAAAGTAAAATGGTGGCCGGGACGCCGGACCCTCGGATCCGGGCCCGTCGGCCTGTCGCGTCAGCCCGGCCGGGAGCACGCTGGTATCGGTAGCCAGTTCATCACCGGATGATCGACGCTCGGATGTACGTCGCGACGGCCACGTCTGACGAGGAGTGATGAGATGGACAAGAAGGAGCGCAGGCCCCGCCGGGACAACCGGGGTGGTGGCGGCCACGGTGCCGCCGTGTACGGACTCGGCCTGATCGGCGCGCTGGTCTACTACATTCAGCAGGCGGACGGCTTCTGAGTGGTCGTGCTGGGCATCCTGCAGGCCCTGGTGTGGCCCGCGTCTTTTCGTCCACCACGTGCTGGACTTCGTTTCCGCCTGACCAGGCCTGTGTCTGACCACGTCCGGCACGGTCACCGGTAGCAGCAGGCCCTGCGGCGTCTTCGCCACAGGGCCTGCTGCTGAAATCCCCTACCAGTTCCTCAGCGGTTCCTCAAATTTCCGCCAAGTCACGGCGATTTTCGCCCATGGATGATGTGACCTGGTCCGCGGGGACAACGCTCCGGTGTGGAATGAGGTGGCCGCTGATGTCTACGAGTCGTGCTGTTCACCGTCGGCGTCGCTTGAGGACAGCGGGGACGTTCGTCCGGTGGCGGCGGTGGGCTGGTGGGGTCGCGGTGGTGGTCGCGGCGCTGGTGGGGTTGTCGTCGTCGGTGCCGCCGGGTGCGGTGCCGGCGGACGGTGGGTTCCCGGTGGGGTGGTTGTCGTCGTGGTTCACGGGCCGGTCGGGGTGGTTGCCGTGGGGCGGGCCGGCTGTGGAGCTGCCGGCGGCGCGGGTCGGTGACGGTGCCGGTTCGGGTGGGTATGTGGGGTCGGCGGCGACGCGGGCGTCGGGTGGGGCGGGTTCGGCGCAGCGGTTGGTGAACGGTCTGTCGGGGTATGCCGGGGAGCCGGTGGTGGGCGAGTCGGTGACGCCGGTGACGGTGGGCCGGTTCGATCCGGAGTCGAGTGTGCGGGACGCGGTGGCGTCGGGGCCGAATGCCGACGTGTACGCCAACGCGGATGGTTCGACGACGGCGGAGTTGAGCACCGGGCAGGTCAACTACGAGGCGGCGGATGGTTCGTGGCGGCCGGTGGATTCGACGTTGGTGCGTCGGGGCGGCCGGTGGGTGGTGAGGGAGAACTCGCTGGGGGTGTCGCTGGCCGGTACGTCTGCCGGTGGGGCGTTGGTGGAGTTGTCGCTGCCCGGTGATGGGTCAGTGGGCTGGGGTCTGGCTGGTGCGGCGGCGGTGGCTCCGGCGGTCGACGGCAAGACGGCCACGTACCCGGAGGTGGTCGCGGACACCGACCTGGAGGTGGTGGCGCGGCCGGACGGGGTGCAGCAGGGGCTGGTGCTGGCCTCGCCGCAGGCCGGGTCGGAGTGGGTGTTTCCGCTGATGCTGGACGGGGTGTCGGTCCGTTCCGGTGACGATGGGTCGGTCGAAGTGGTCGCCGACGCCGGGTCGGTGGTGGCGTCGATCCCGCCAGCTGTCATGCGGGATTCGTCGGTTGATCCGCAGACGGGGCTGCCGGCGCGGTCGCCGGCGGTGTCGATGGAGCTGGTGGAGGTCGAAGGCGGTCGGGCGCTGAAGCTGGTGGCTGACCGGGAGTGGTTGACGGATCCGGCGCGGGTGTTCCCGGTGCGGGCGGACGTGGGCGCGCTGATCTCGACGATCGGGGACGTGTTCGTTGACACCGATCCGGATACCGGCCCGGCCGTGCAGAACGGTGACCGTCTCGCGATCGGCAACCAGGACGGCGTCCTGTCCCGGACGTTTCTCAAGTTCACCGTCCCATCGGAGCTTGCGAGGTCGGGCTGGTTCATCTCCTCGGCGAACCTGCGGCTGTACCTGAACTACCGGGCGAGGTGTGACGTCCAACGGATCAAGGTCGGGCTGGTCGAGGAGGAATGGAGCGTCGGAGATCTGCGCACCGCCGCCCACCCGGGGCCGAAGATCGACCTGGGGCCGGGTCACTACCGGTACTACACCGACAACGGGCGGGCATGTGAGAACCCGAACCCGAATCCGTCCGTCGGCCAGTGGGTCGAGATCGACGTCCGGGACCTGATTTCGGGCTGGGCGCTCGGTCAGCCCAATCTCGGTCTGGCGTTGTTGGACGAGGAACACCGGTCTGAGGCGGCAGCGGCGTTGTTCGCTTCGGCCAACTATGCCGGCGGTGACTACGCGCCGCGGTTGCAGCTGACCTTGTCGAACAACCTGCCGCCGCAGGTGGACCAGCGGGCACCGACCCACGGTGCGGTGGTGTCGACGTTGACGCCCCGGTTGTACGTGCGGGGCCGCGATTTCGACGAGTCCGGCACTGTGCGCTACAAGGTCTGGATCTACGACAGCACCGGGACCCTCATCCACGTCAACGAGGGCACCAAGTCGTACTACGACGTCCCGGTCGGGTTGTTGGAGACGAACAAGCAGTACTCGTGGGCGGTGCAGCCGTATGACGGGGCTGTCTACGGCGCCCGGTATCCGAAGTACGTGTTCTACACGCGGGTGCCGCAGCCGGCGTTGGGATCCCGGTTGGTGCAGAACCCGGGGGTGGGTTACCACCCGGAGATCGGCAACTACACGTCGGCGGTGACGGACGCGCAGGTGGCGGGGGTGGGGCCGGCGTTGGAGATCACCCGGTCGTACAACACGTTGGACACCCGGCGGTCGGGGGCGTTCGGGCAGGGCTGGTCGAGTCTGTTGGACGCGCGGGTGACCGAGCGGACCAACTCGGCGGGTGCGGTGCTGGGTGCGGTGGTGCGGTATCCGGACGGGTCGGAGGCGGTGTTCGGGCCGACGTTGAACGGGTCGTTCGTGCCGCCGCCGGGTCGGTACGAGGTGTTGACCGCGGTGAAGTCCGGTTCGTCGGTAACCGGGTACCGGTTGACCGTCAAACACGGGACGACGTACGTGTTCTCCCGCGCGGCCGGGGGTGGCGCGTTCAAGGTCACGTCGGTGACGGACGCCAACGACCAGACCTTGACGTTGACGTACAACGGCAGTGGGCTGGTGTCGGAGTTGATTAGCGCGTCGGGGCGGTCGCTGACGCTGACGTGGGCGGGGACGGCGAGTCCGTCGGCCGGGTCGCATGTGACGAAGGTGACGACGGACGCGCCGACCGCCGGTGGCAGTGGCTACGTGTGGACGTACACGTACGGCAACCATGACCGGTTGACGAAGGTGTGTCCGCCGACGGCGTCGTGCACCACGTACTCCTGGGGTAACAGCGCCAACCAGGGGGCGAACGCGGTGCTGAACCACGCGCCGTCGTCGTTCTGGCGGTTGAACGAACCTTCCGGAGCGACCCTGGCGGCCAGCAGCACGCTGGACAACGGCGGCACCGATGTAGCGTTCTACGAGGGTACGTCGGCGGGTGGGGTGCCGGGGGTGTGGCCGGGGTCGACGTCGACGTCGACGTCGTTCAACGGCACGTCGTCGCGGGTGCGGTTGCCGAGCGGGCTGGTCAACGACAGCGCGTACCAGTCGGTCAGTCTGTGGTTCCGGACGGGGACGGTGTCCCGGGCGGGGGTGTTGTTCTCGTACCAGCATGATCCGATCTCGGACGGGACGACGTCGCGCAACTACACTCCGTCGATCTATCTCGGGTCGAGTGGGAACTTGCACGCGAAGTTCTATGACGGCAACTCGACGACGATGCAGTCGTCCGGTCGGGTGGACGACGGGCAGTGGCATCACGTCGTGCTGGCCGGGGCCGGCACGAGCCAGTCGCTGTATGTGGACGGCATCCAGCAAGCGGTCCGTCGCGACGGCCTGATCGAGATGTTCGACGTGGGCGGGTCGGAGCATGTGTACGTGGGTGCGGGGTTCGTCGGCGGGAACTGGCCGGACCAGCCGCATCATGGTTCGCCGAACTACCACGGGCATGCGAACTTCTTCCAAGGGCAGATCGCCGATGTGGCGTTCTTCAACCGGACGTTGACCTCGGCCGAGGTCACTGAGATCAACGCGACGGCGCGGGGTCAGAGTCGGCAGTTGTCGAAGGTGACCAGCGCCGAGGAGCGGACGCTGACGTCGTTGTCGATGGACTCGGTGACTGGGAAGCTGGCGTCGGTGACCGACAGCAACGGTGGGACTTGGGCGTTGGGGACGCCGAGGGTGGCGGGAACGAGCGGGGTGTACGCGGCGGCGGTGCTGGGGTCGGCGCCGACGGACTACTGGCGGTTGCGGGATGCGGCCGGGGTTCAGGCGGTCAACGAGACCTGGCAGACGGCCGCGACGTTCAATTCGGTGACGTTGGGAGCGGCGGGTCCGTTCGCCGACGGCACGGCGGTGTCGTTCGACGGGTCAGCGTCGCTGGTGTCGGTGCCGGGGGAGCGATTGGCACCGGCCGGGACGCGGTCCCAGGAGCTCTGGTTCAGGACCACCGGTACCGGCGATGTGCTGGCGGGGGTGCAGGACGCGGCGGTGGACGGGACGCCGTCGGTGGGATCGCCGGTGTTGTGGATCGACTCCGATGGCCGGCTGCGGGGGCTGTCCGCGTCGGTGGATCCGACCGGGCCGTTGACGTCGGGGCTCGCCGGCAAGTGCGCCGAGTTGGCGGCCGACGGCACGAAGGTGCAACTGGCCACCTGCGACGGTGCGACGGCGCAGAGCTGGCGTTACGTCGGCAGCAGCCGGCAGTTGCGTCGGGGTGACAGGTGTCTGGGCCTGGCAGGTCAGGCGACCGGCAACGGCACCCTGGTCCAGGCGCAGACCTGTTCGAGCAGCGCGAACCAGAAGTGGGGAACGTCCGGGAACGGTTGGCGCAACTCGGGGGCGGGCCGGTGTCTGGAGGTGCCGGGCTCGTCGACCACGGACGGCACCCAGTTGGCGATCCGTAACTGCAACGACCAGGCCAATCAGTGGTGGGCGTTGGCGTTGGTCTCGGCGGCGCCGGTCAACGACGGCAAGTGGCACCACGCGGTGCTCACCAAGACCGCCGCCGGCAACGACACCGTCCAGGCGTTGTACCTCGACGGCGTACGGGTGCAGTCCAGCACCGGCTCCCTGGCTGGCGGGGTCGAAAGGCTCAGTCACGGATATCTGGGTGCGGGGTACACGGGGAACGGTTGGTCGGGGCTGCCCTCGGACTCGACGGCGTACTACGCGGGTGCGTTGGCGGAGGTCGCGCTCTATGACCGGGCGTTGAGCGCGGACGAGGTGGCGTTGCACTACCAGTCGGTGGGTCGGACCGTGCCGTTGGTGGTGACGGCGGCGGGCGACGGGGCTGCCGCAGTCCGGTTGTCGGAGACGGCGGCGGGTGGGTTGCCGGACGAGGTGTTGCCGCCGGGTGCGGTGCATGTCGACGCGGCAGCGGAGCACGCGCAGACGACGACGGTGTCGAATCCGGTGAAGATCGTGTCGGTGACCGACCCGGGCGGTAACGAGGTGTCGTACTCCTACGATCTGGTGTCGGGGCGGAAGGTGTCGCAGACCGACGCGTTGGGTCAGACGACGTTGTACGGCTATGACACGGGTGGGTTCACGAGTCTGGTGTACGACCCGAACGGAAACGTGACCCGGTCGGTGCAGGACGAGCGGGGCAACACGGTCCAGGAGGTGACCTGCCAGGACCAGGCCGCCGACAAGTGCTCCAGCAGCTACTACACCTACACCTTCTACAGCAGCGACCCGACGCACCCGAGGAGCGACCGCCTGACCCACGTGCGGGGGCCGGGCTCGCAGAGTGCGCAGGACGACACCTACCTGACGACCTACGGCTACGACAACTCCGGC
The DNA here is from genome assembly GCF_048060315.1 of Micromonospora sp. LOL_013. NCBI lineage: Bacteria > Bacillati > Actinomycetota > Actinomycetes > Micromonosporales > Micromonosporaceae > Micromonospora > Micromonospora sp. LOL_013. Next base: position 34,146 of record NZ_JBHMIQ010000019.1, on the reverse strand, counting down.
AACCTGCACACCGTGCGGGACCCGCTCGGCCGGAAGACGGAGATCGAATACACCGACGGTACGGAGGTGCCCGCGGTCGACGGTGGGTCCGCCCCGGCCGGTCTGCCGTGGCATGTGCTGGATGCGTCGAAGGGATGGCAGACGATCAGGTACACCTCGGCGGGTGACGTGGCGTGGGTGTCGGACGCGGCGACTGCGGAGACGACGTTCACGTACGACGGGTTGGGTCGGACGTTGACGGAGACGGTGGTGACGTCGTCGTATCCGCAGGGGCGGACGACGTCGTACACGTACGACTCGGTGGGTCGGGTGGTGACGCGGACGGGTCCGGCGGTGACGGACCGGGTGACCGGTGCGGTGCATCGGGCGGTGACGCGTTACTCGTACAGCGTGGACGGGTTCCTGGCGGAGGAGCGGGTCAGTGACGCGTCCGGTGGGGATGTGGCCCGGGTCAGTACCTGGTCGTACGACGAGGGTGGGCGTCGGTCGGCGTCGGTGGCCGCCGAGGGGGCGGTGACCAGCTACGGCTATGACGTGTACGGGCACCTGGCGGAGCAGACCGATCCGGATGGGGTGGTGAACGCCTACGAGGTGGACGTCAACGGCAATCTGCTGTCGCGGACGGTGAAGGGATTCACCGGGAATCCGAATGATCCGACGGATCCGGTGGATCTGGTGGTGGAGTCGAATGTGTACGACCCGGCGGGTCGGTTGGCGTCGACCACGGACGCGATGGGCTATGTGACGCGGTACACGTATACCGATGACGGGCGGACCGCGACGGTGACCCGCTCAGACGGTGACAGCTCGTCGTTCCTGCTGGAGAGCAACGGCTACGACGAGGCGGGGAACCTGGTCGAGCAGGTCACTGACAACGGTGCGACGGTGACGGCGTACGCCTACGACGCGGCGGGCCGGCAGGTGCGCAGCGTGCTGGATCCGGGCGGCCTGGATCGGGTGACCGAGGTGACGCTGTCCCGGACCGACGAGGTGTTGTCGCGGGTGGATCGGGACGCTGCAGGGGAGGCGTTGTCGGTCGTCGACTACGCCTACGACGTGTTGGGCCGGCCGGTGTCGCAGACGGGCTACCTGTCGGCGGACCGGTCGGTGACGCCGGTGGCGCGGTGGCGGTTGGCCGAGACGGGTGGGACGACGGCGGTCGACTCGGCGGGGAACAGTCCGGGTACGGCCACGGACGTGGTCTGGGCGTCGGATCCCGAGCGGGGTCGGGTCGCGTCGTTCAATGGATCGTCGTCGCAAATCGTCACCGATGCGCCGGTGGTGGACACCACCCGGCCGTACACGGTCGCTGCCTGGGTGCGATTGGACGATCTGCGATACTCCGCCTCGGTACTGGCGATGCCGGGCCTCGCCCGGACGAACGTGGCCGAGCGGGGCGCACCCGCGTTCGCACTCCACTACGACCACACCGTCGACGCGTGGCGGGCGCTGGCGACCGAGCAACTCGTGTTCAAAGGCGGCGGCGTACTACACCGCCGTCGCACCTTCGGGCAGGGCTCGATGCAGGCGGGCGAGTGGCAGCACCTGGCGGTGGGCGTGGACCCGCAGGCTGGCCGGTGGATCGTGTTCCTCGACGGCGAGAAAGTCGACGACTTCACCGGCAGCAGCTTCCACAGCGTGGCGGCCGGCGGGGTGCGGATCGGCTCGGGCCTCGAGGGGGCGATCTCTGATCTGCAGGTGTATCAGGGGGTGCCGGGCGACGATGACTGGGCCGCCGGGGTGATGGCGGGTGCGGTGCCTCCGGCGGACGCGGGGGTGTCGCGGACCAGTTACGTGGTCGACAACGCTGGTCTGGCGACGTCGGTGATTGATCCGTTGGGTCACGCCACGTTCGTGGAGTACGACGAGGCGGATCGTCCGGTGGTGACGACGGGTCCGGCGGTGCAGTCGGAAACCGGTGAGTTGGATGGTCCGGTGGTGACGGCCCGGCCGGTGGAGCGGGTTGGTTACAACACGTTCGGTGAGGTGGTTGCGGAGTCGGATCCGAACGGGGCGGTGACGACGTACGGGGTGGACCGGGTGGGTCGGCCGGTGGAGGTCCGGTTGCCGGCGTACACGCCGCCGGGTGAGTCGTCGTCGGTGACGCCGGTGGCGTCGGCGGTGTACGACAGCCTCGGTCAGGTGGTGTCGCAGACCGATCCGTTGGGCCGGGTCACGGAGTTCGACTACGACCAGTTGGGTCGGTTGGTGACCCAGGTGGCGCCGGACGACGGCACGACGACGGCGCGCTACGACCTGGCGGGCAACCTGCTGGCGACGACGGATCCGACGGGTGCGGTGGCCGGTAGTGGCTACGACTTCCTGGGTCGGGTCACGAGTGTGAGTGAGGCGGTGCGGCAGACCGGTCAGGTGCACACCACGACGATGGGCTACGACGTCGCCGGGCGGTTGTCGTCGGTGCGGTCGCCGGCGGGGGTGACCACCGGGTACGGCTACAACGCGGCCGGTGAGCTGACAGTTGTGGTCGACGGCGCGGGGCAGACCCGCGGTGTCGTCCACGACGGCCTGGGTCGGCCGGTTAAGGAAATCAATCCGGACGGTACGTACACGACGACGGGTTATGACATGTTGTCGCGGCCGGTGTCGTCGGCGGCGTACCGGGCGGCCGGTGGGGCGGCGTTGGCGACGGCGGCCTGGTCGTATGACGCGGCGGGCAATGTGGTGTCGGCGACGGACGCACGCGGCACGGTGACGCGGTTCGGCTACGACGCGACGGGGTTGTTGCGGACGCAGTCCGAGCCGGTGGATGCGACGACAACGATCGAGTCGTCGTTCGGGTATGACCTGGCGGGGAATCCGACCCGGTTCACCGACGGGGAGGGGCGGGCGTTCCGGACCACGTACACCGTGTGGGGGTTGCCGCAGTCGCGGATCGAGCCGGCCACGGCGGCGTACCCGGACGCGGCGGACCGGACGTTCACCACGGTTTACGATGCGGCCGGGCAGCCGGTGTCGCAGCGGGTGCCCGGTGGGGTGGCGCGGACCCTGGTCTACGACGACGCCGGTCGGCTGGTGCGTCAGTCCGGTTCCGGGGCGGAGGCCGCGACGCAGGACCGGACGTACGGCTACGACGCGGCGGGCCGGCTCGTGGAGTTCTCGGCGCCGGGTGGCAGCAATCAGGTCGTGTACGACGACCGCGGCCTGCCGTTGTCGGTGACCGGTCCGTCGGGGAACGCGTCGTTCAGGTACACGGCGGACGGGTTGATGGCCTGGCGGGACGACGCGGCCGGGTTGACGCAGTACGAGTATGACGGTGCGGGCCGGTTGGCGTCGGTGGACAACACGGACATGGGCACGGCGATCGGCTACAGCTACGACGTGATGTCGGCGGTGTCGTCGATGACGTTCGGCACGTCGGGGAACCGGCGGGTGTTCGCCTACGACGATCTGCATCGGTTGACCAGCGACCGGCTGGTGTCGTCGGATGGGTCGAAGATCGCGTCGATCAGCTACGGCTGGGACGCGAATGGTAACGAGACCAGTAAGACCGTGACCCGTGGCTCGTCCACGACGGTCAACACGTACACCTACGATCTGGCTGACCGGTTGACGTCGTGGGACGACGGGAACACGACGGTCGGTTACCGCTACGACAAGGCGGGGAACCGGACCGGGGTCGGCGACATCGACTACGTCTACGACGCCCGTAACCGCCTCGTTTCGGACAGTACCGGTGTCGGCTACCAGTACACGGCGCGGGGCACCCGCAGCGCGGCCGGTGCGGCGAGGACGGTGTCGGACGCGTTCGACCAGGTGGTGGAGCACACCCCGGCCGGTGGCAACGCCCGGGTGTTCGACTACGACGGCTTGGGTCGGGCGTTCCGGGACGGTTGGGAGTACACCGGTCTCGGTAACCACCTCGCCCGGGACAGTTCCAACGCGTTCTTCACCCGGGATCCGGGCGGTGGGGTGGTCGGGGCGCGGCACAACAACACGCGCCGGTTGGTGTGGACGGATCTGCACGGTGACGTGGTCGCCCAGTTGAACCCGGCCGGGGCGACGGTGACCGGCAGCCGCACCTATTCGCCGTTGGGCGAGGTGACCGCGGACAGCGGCATGCTCGGTGACCTCGGTTACCAGTCGGAGTGGACCGACGTGCGTAGTGGGCAGGTCAACATGCATGCCCGCTGGTACGACCCGGCGACCGCACAGTTCGGTGCCCGCGACAGCCTGACTGTCAGTGCGGTACCGGACCCGATCCGGGCGAACCGGTACCAGTACGGCGACGGCAACCCGTTGACCGTGGTCGACCCCACCGGCCACTTCGGAGAACGGTTTGCGAGGTCGTGGGACGACTTCACCGACTGGGCCGGCGACAGGTGGGACGACGCCGTCGACTGGGCCGGCGACGCGTGGGACGACTTTACCGACTTTCTCGACTGGGTCGGCGACGGCCTGGCGGCGGCCACCACGTGGACGCAGGAAGAGCTCGTCGAGGCGGCCAACGCCATCAGGCAGACGGTGGAGCAGAGCTATCAGGATCTGATCAAGGCCGGTGAGGCGCTGAAAGTAGCCGCCGAACAGGTGGGCCAGTGGGCCCGTACAGCCCGGGACTGGATCGTCGAACACAAGGCCGAGATCGTCGGCGCGATCGTCGGCATGGTCGTCGAGGCCAGCTGCCTGGTCGCGATCGGCTGGACCGGGGTCGGCATGGTCGCCTGCGGCATGGTCGGTGGCATCACCGGTGCCCTGGTCACCGGTGGGATGCAGGGCAAGACCGGCATGGATCTGCTGCAGGACGCGGTGATCGGCGGCCTGGCCGGTGGTCTCGGTGCCGCCCTGCCGATGATGGGCCCGGTCGCCGGCAAGGCGTTGAGCAAGGCCGCCTCCACCGGCGTGAAGAAGGTCGCCGGCACGAGCGTCGGCAAGGCCGGCGCCCGTGTCGGTGCGAAGGCCGCCGCCGGGGCCCGGTCGTTCAGCCGGGCGGTCAGCAGCAAGGCCGACGACGCGTCCCGGGCGGTGTCGCGCGGCTCCAGCCGGTCCACCCGGGAAGCCGCCGAACGTGCCGACGACGCCGTCCGCGCCGGCGGGAGCCGGGCCGACGGGGCTGCCAGCTGCGTGCGGCACAGTTTCGCCCCCGGCACCCGGGTACGGATGGCCGACGGCACCACCAAGCCGATCGGCGAGGTCGAACTCGGCGACGAGGTGCTGGCCACCGACCCGCAGACGGGGCAAAGCTCCACTCGGCCGGTGCGGCTGCTGCACCACCACGCCGACCGGGAGTTGACCGACGTCACGGTCACCGACACCGTCACCGGTGAGAGCACGGTCGTCGAGACGACCGCGCACCACCCGTTCTGGAACGCCACCACCGGGCGGTGGACCGACGCCGAAGACCTGCGACCCGGTGATCGGCTGCGCAGCCCGGACGGCGAAACCACCCAGCAGGTCGCGGCGGTCCGGGTCTGGACCGGCCTGAAATGGATGAACGACCTCACCGTCGACGGCGACCACACCTACTATGTGGTGGCAGCCGACCGGCCGGTGCTGGTGCACAACTGCGACGGCTACACGGACCTGTACCACGGCACCAGCCGGCAGGCGGCGGACAACATCCGGAACAACGGCGTGGACCCGAGCTTCTCCAGCCGGTCGAGAATGGACTTCGGCAAGGGTTTCTACACCACCCGTTCGCAGCAGCAGGCACAGAAATGGGCCAGCAAGCGATTCGGCGGGGACGGGGTGGTTCTTCACTTCAGGGTGCCGACCGCGAAACTCAACGCCATGTTCACAAAGACGTTCAACCGGCGCGGCGGCCGGGACCTGACCAACACCGTGCGCCGCTACCGCACCGGTGCCGGCGGAAACCTGTCCAACAACTACGATGTGGTCGAGGGTCCGATGCTCATGAACGTCGATGGATTCCTGAGGTTGGGGGCTCCGCCCCGCTGGTCCGGCAACCAGGTCGTCTTCTACGGCAGGAACGCCGGCCGGGTGCTCACCGACGCCCTGCAGCCCTAGGAGAATGATCATGGACGTCTATCAGATGGACCTGTCGGTCGAGGTCCGGGAGTTGCTGGACGCGACAGCGGCCGAGATGGTCGAGCTGTTCGGCATCTCGCGTGCCGAAGCCGTCGCCCGGATCAACGAGCAGTGGCACGGGCAGGACTTCTCCGGTGACGACGAGATCGTCCTGCACGAGGACCGGCACTACTGGGCGATGATCATCTACTTCGGCGAGGTGCCGGACTGGAGCGACGACGCCGACCGGTCAGACTGGGTTGCCCGGCCGGCGCCCTCCCGGCAGTCCGGCCACTGGACGACCGAAACCTGAACCCGGGGTGTGGTGTGCCGGCGGTGGCGGGTCTCAGCCCAACGCGGTGAGGACCTTCGCGTACGCCGCCGGCACGTGGTGCGGACCGCCGGGCAGCAGTACGTCGGACGAACCGACCGCCGGCCAGGCCTGTTCCGGCACCGCCGCCATCAGCTCGGCCACCAGCGGCGCGTCGCGCCACTGCGGCGACTCGGCGAGCATCCGCAACGCCACCAGTGACTCCTCGACCTCACCGACACACTCGAACGGCTTGTGCCCGTCGACGCCGAGCAACTTCCGGAAACCGGCCGACTGCGCCGGGTCGGCCAGCAGATCCACCCCGAAGATGCCGACCAGCCGGTCCCGCTGCATGAACGGCGCGAACGCCAGGAACACGAACCGGCACTTCGGGCACGCCCCACACCAGCGTTCGCTGCGGTCACGCAACTTGAACGCGGCATTGCAGCTGGTCACCACTGGGTCGTAGCCGGTCGACGCCGCGTACAGCTTGGCGATGTGCAGCTCGGACAGGGTCCGCAGCAGCGAAAAGTACGGCTCGGTCAGCCCGGCATGGCCGCGTAGCGCGTCGCGTAGCAGCCCTTCGGCCTCGACACCCTTGGACCACTGATGGTTGATCTCGTGCCCGTTCCAGATCAGGTTCGGATCGGAGGCGGACCGTTCGTTGGACATCACCACCGGGCCGAGGCCGTGCAGCACCGCCGTACCGACCGCGATCAGCGAGTTGATCGCGGTCACCGGGATGTGCCCGTTGTACGCCCCGGACGCGTTGAGGTTGAACAACCGTGGGTCCAACGCCCGGCGGGCGGCCAGCGCGGTCAGCCCGGACGCCGCGTTGACCGCCACGATCACCGGATTCGGGTTGACCGAGAACGGCACCGGGTCGAAGCCGGCCCGGCGCAGCGCCTCCAACGACACGATCGAGTCCTTGCCGCCGCCGACCGCCGACAACGGCCGCCGGTCGGCGGTGTCCACCGGCTCCGGCGGTGCCGGCGATCCGTCCGGCAGCACCGGGGTGAGGTCGAGCACGTGCGGCAGCTCGTTGCGGTACGCGTACTCGGCCAGGCCCTTGGTGTAGGCGGCGGTGACCAGCGCGACCGCCTCGGGCCCCAGCGGTGCCGGCGCCACCAGCGCAGGCGGGGCCGCCGCCTTGTAGTAGCTGACCCCGGCGACCAGGTGCAGCAGCTCCAGCACCCGACGGAACGTCGACCCGGGCCCGGTCGGCGGCGGGGTGGCATCCTGCGGCATCGGGAAGGTGATCCGCTCGACGAAGGTCAGCTCACCGCCGTCACCGCCGGTGAGCGCATAGCCCAGCTCGGCCACCCCGGTCACCGGATCGAACTCCAGCGTAGGAAAGGTGAACGCGGTGCAGCGTCGCAATTCGTCGCGGGTCACCCGTGCCTCCTCCACTGATCACCGACCAGACATACTAGTCCCGGTTCGCGCCCATGATCCGGCGCCCGATGACATGCTGGCCGTTGGAGGAGATGACCGGTGCGCCTGGCTGACCTGCGTGGCCGATCCGTCGCGGTGTGGGGAACCGGCCGCGAGGGACGGGCCGCGGTGACCGCGATCGCCGCCCAGGCCCCGGCCGCCCTGGTCGCCGTCGACGACAGCGCGACCGCCGCCCCGCCGGACTGGGACGCCGACCTCGCGCCGCTGCACACCGGCGAGGACGGCTTCGCCCGACTGGCCGCCGCCGACGTGGTGGTCCGCTCGCCCGGCGTGCCGCAGACCCACCCGTGGGTGGTCGAGTTGCGTGGGCGCGGCGTGCCGATCACCGGCGGCACCGCGCTGTGGATGGCCGACCACGCCGCCCGCACCGTCGGCGTCACCGGCAGCAAGGGCAAGTCCACCACGTCCAGCCTGATCAGCCATCTGCTGACCGCGCTCGGCCGGCCGAACGCCATCGGCGGCAACATCGGCGTGCCGCTGCTGGCCATGCCCGAAGCCGACCTGTACGTGCTGGAACTCTCCTCGTACCAGTGCAGCGACCTGACCGACTCGCCCCGGATCGCCGTGCTGACGTCGCTGTTTCCGGAACACCTTGACTCGCACGGCGGCGAGGAACGCTACTACGCCGACAAGCTCAACCTGATCGCGTACGGACCGGAAAAGGTTATTTTCAACGGTACGGACCCGAGGTTGGTCGAGCGTCTCGGTGCCGCCGCCCGGCTTGGTGACGCCGTCACCGTCGGCCTACCGGATTCCTACCACCTGGCACCCGGGCCGGACGGTCGGCCGTACCTACACCGGGCCGGCGAGCCGCTGTTCGCCCGGGCGGTGCTGCCGCTGGCCGGCCGGCACAACGAAGGCAACCTCTGCGTCGCGCTCGCCGTACTCGACGCGCTCGGCGTCGACTGCGTCGCGCAACGCGACGCCATCGCCGAGGCCGTGAGCGGCTTCGCCGGCCTGCCGCACCGGCTCGCCGAGATCGCCGACCCGTCCGGGTTGACCTTCGTCGACGACAGCATCTCCACCAGCCCGTACTCGGCGATGCACGCGATCGACGCGTACGTCGGCCGTCCGCTGACCGTCATCGTCGGCGGCACCGACCGGGGACTCGACTACACACCGCTGCGTGAGCACGTCGCCGACCTTGAGCTGACGGTGATCGGTGTGCCGGACAGCGGCCCCCGGATCGTCGACACCCTGGCCGGGCTGCCCGGCGTACACACCGCCCTCGCCGACGACGTCCCGGCGGCGGTCCGGCTGGCCCGCGAACTGACCCCGGCTGGTGGCGTGGTGCTGCTGTCCCCGGCAGCCCCCAGCTACGGGCACTTCCGCAACTTCGAACACCGCTCCGAGGTCTTCACCGCAGCCGTCCGCGACACCGCACCCGGCAACTCCGCAGTGCCGGCAACGGCGGCACGGGGCACCGGTGCTATATAGGACGGCATGATTCGTGACCGGATGATCGCCTGTCTGTTGTTCGCCGTCGCCTTCGCCGGGCTGGTGATGCAGCGGATGTCCCCGTTCAGCGACTTCCCGTTGGCGGTGGAGGCCGTGGTCGCCGTCGCGGCCGTGACGAGTGGCCTGACCGGTGTGTGGTTGTGGGTGCGCTCGGCGCGGCAACGCTCCAGCGGCGCGGAGGCGGAAGTAGAGGCAGATGCGGGGGCGAGCGCCTCGAACGACTGAGGCGAGCCGCAGGCCGCAAACCAGCCCAGGGACGGACTGTCAGGTCGAGCCGGGTCGGCCACTACAGGCTGGCAGTTGCCGATGCCCGTTCCCCGGTGGGAAGGTGCATGCACCGACTCTCCCGGGGAAGGGTGGCGCCGCAGATGACCTCCGACGACCTGCTGGCCCGGCACCGGGCCGTGATGCCCGACTGGATGCCGCTCTACTACGCCGAACCACTGGAGATCGTCGCCGGCTCCGGACGGCGGGTCACCGCCGCCGACGGCCGTAGCTACCTGGACTTCTTCGGCGGCGTGCTGACCAACATGATCGGCTACGACATCCCGGAGATCCGCGAAGCGGTACAGCGTCAGCTCGGCACCGGCGTGGTGCACACCTCCACCCTCTACCTGATCCGTTACCAGGTGGAGCTGGCCGAACGGATCGCCGCGCTGTCCGGCATCGCCGACGCCCGGGTCTTCTTCACCAACTCCGGCACCGAAGCCAACGAGGCGGCGCTGCTGGCTGCCACCAACTACCGCCGCTCACACCAGATCCTCGCCGTCCGCAACAGCTACCACGGCCGGTCGTACGCCACGATGGGCATCACCGGGCACCGCAGCTGGTCGGCGAGCGCCCTCAACCCGCTGCAGGTGGCCTGGCTGCACTCCGGTGACCGGCTGCGCGGCCTGCTGGCCCGGCTCGGCCCCGACGCCCAGCTCGACGCCGCCGTCGAGGACCTGCGCGAGGTCCTCGCCACCCAGACCGCCGGTGACGTCGCCTGCCTGATCGCCGAGCCGATCCAGGGCGTCGGCGGCTTCGTGCACGGCCCCGACGGGCTGCTCGGCGCGTGGAAGAAGGTCCTCGACGAGTCCGGCATCCTGCTGATCTCCGACGAGGTGCAGACCGGCTGGGGGCGTACCGGCGATCATTTCTGGGGCTACCAGGCGCACGGTGTCGTGCCGGACCTGCTGACCTTCGCCAAGGGCATCGGTAACGGCTTCGCCCTGGCCGGCGTCGTCGGCCGCGCCGACGTGCTCAACTGCGTACCGGCGATCTCGTTCTCCACGTTCGGTGGCAACCCGGTCAGCACGGCGGCCGGCGTCGCCGTGCTCGACTATCTGCGCGACCACGACCTGCAGGCCAACGCCGCCCGCACCGGCGAGCTGCTACGCACCGGACTGGTCGAGGCGGCGGCTCGGCACCCGATCGTCGGTGAGGTGCGCGGCAAGGGCCTGATGCTGGCCGTCGAGTTCGTCCGGCCCGGCACCCACGACCCGGACCCGGCCGCGACCACCGCCGTGTTCGAGGCCTGCCGGGCCGGCGGGCTGCTGGTCGGCAAGGGCGGCCTGTACGGCAACGTGCTGCGGATGGGCCCACCGTTGACGCTCACCGACGACGAGGCCCGCGAAGGCCTGGCGATCCTGGTCGACGCGATCGCGTCGGTGTCCGGCGCCGTCTCCGTGTCGGCCGCTGTGGAAGGAGCTGCGGCATGACCCGGATCCCGCATTTCGTCGACGGCACCCGTACCACATTGGCAGCCGGCGGCGACGGTCGCCACGGTGACGTGTTCGACCCGGCGACCGGGCAGGTCGCCGCCACCGTCGGGTTCGCCAGCGCCGCGCAGGTCGACGCCGTCGTGCAGGTCGCGGCGCGGGCCGCCCGCGACTGGCGCGACGTGTCGCTGTCCCGGCGGGCCAACGTGCTGTTCGCCTTCCGGGAGATCATCAACGCCCGGCGCGACGAACTCGCTGCCGCGATCACCGCCGAACACGGCAAGGTCCTCGCCGACGCCGCCGGCGAGGTGCAACGCGGCCTGGAGGTCGTCGAGTACGCCTGTGGGATTCCCGCGCTGCTCACCGGCAGCTTCAGCGAGAACGTCTCCACCGAGGTCGACTCGTACAGCCTGCGCCAGCCGCTCGGCGTCGTCGCGGTCATCTCACCGTTCAACTTTCCGGCGATGGTGCCGCTGTGGTTCGTGCCGATCGCCGTCGCATGCGGCAACGCTGTCGTGATCAAACCGTCCGAGAAGGACCCGTCGGCGGCGGTGCTGCTCGCGCAATGGTTCACCGAAGCCGGCCTGCCGCCCGGGGTCTGCAACGTGGTGCACGGCGACCGTGAGGCTGTCGACGCACTGCTGGACCATCCGGGCGTACGGGCGGTGTCGTTCGTCGGCTCCACCCCGGTGGCCCGGCACGTCTACCAGCGAGGCACCGCCGCCGGCAAACGCGTCCAGGCTCTCGGCGGGGCGAAGAACCACATGGTGGTGCTGCCCGACGCCGACCTCGACCTGGCCGCCGACGCGGCGGTCAACGCCGGGTTCGGCTCGGCGGGGGAGCGGTGCATGGCGATCTCCGCCCTGGTGGCGGTGGAACCGGTCGGCGACGACCTGGTCGCCCGGATCGTCGAACGGCTCGGCAGGATCCGCACCGGTGACGGCCGCCGGCCCGGCTGCGACATGGGCCCGCTGATCACCGCCGCACATCGGGACCGGGTCGCCGGCTACGTGGCCGCCGGTGCCGCCGACGGCGCCAAGGTCGTCGTCGACGGCCGGGGCGTGTCGGCCGACGGCGACGCCGCCGGCTTCTGGCTCGGCCCGACCCTGCTGGACCAGGTGACCCCGCAGATGTCGGTCTACACCGACGAGATCTTCGGCCCGGTGCTGTCGGTGCTGCGGGTCGACTCGTACGACGCCGCGTTGGAGCTGGTCAACGCCAACCCCTACGGCAACGGTACGGCGATCTTCACCAACGACGGCGGCGCCGCCCGGCGCTTCCAACACGAGGTCGAGGTCGGCATGGTCGGCATAAACGTGCCGATCCCGGTGCCGATGGCGTACTACTCGTTCGGCGGCTGGAAGGCGTCGCTGTTCGGCGACAGCCACGCCCACGGCCGTGACGGGGTGCACTTCTTCACCCGGGGCAAGGTGGTGACCAGCCGCTGGCTCGACCCCCGCCACGGCGGCGTCAACCTCGGCTTTCCCACCCAGACCTGACCGGTCCCTTCGGTGAGTCATCCGGAGCCACGGTATCTTGGACCTGGTAGCCGACCGTCATTCAGGAGGTGTGTATGACTGTAGAAATGGTCGCGCCGGACTGGATGCATGAGCAGGTCACGGCCGAGCAATACGCGACGTGGACAGAAGAGCAGTGCGCGGGTATCGAGATCGTGGATGGGATGGTCCTCGTAAGTCCGAGCGCCTCCAAGCGGCACAACCGCCTCGCCAGGATTTTGGCGAACGCCTTGGACCTCGCGGCGGGGCCGGATTGGAACGCGGACACTGACTTCGATCTCCGGCTCCAAGACGTGCCGCTGAACAACCGCCGTCCGGATGTGACGGTCTACCGGGCGGACACCATCGACGTCACGCCGACACGACCCGAGCATGTGCTTCTCGTGGTCGAGGTGGTCTCTCCCGGATCGGAGACGACCGACCGGATCGTCAAGGCAAGTCAGTATGCGCGGGCTGGAATTCAGTTCTATTGGCGTGTTGAGCAGGTAGTCACTGGCGCGCCCATCGTTTACACGTACGTGCTCGACCCAGCAACGGGCCGCTACCGCGACGACGAAGTCTTCACCGGCCTCGTGAAGCTGGCAGCGCCTTTTCCTGTTGAGGTCGATCTCGGCGAGATTTGACAGCTCCGGGTCGGTGCGGCGACGCCGCCACTCGGCAGCATCGACCTGGTCGTCGGCGGTCAGCGGAGATCGTGCTCGTCCGCGCTCATGTTGAGGATCCAGGCAGGGGCATCCTTGCGGGCACCGTGAAGCGATAACCGGCCAGGCGATGCATCGTGACTGTCCGGGCCGGACCCTGGTCCACGAGTTAGTACTGAGATATGCCGGCTGCCGCGTACTCGTTGTGCTTGGTGACCGGGTCGATGCCTTCTGTACCCGGCGGCACGACCTCCACTACGAGCGGTACGTCTGCGACTGGCAGCCAAACGGCAGTCAGCTGACGTTGGCCGAGGCGGTCGTGTCCTGGTAGCGTCTTTGGCTCAGTCCGGGAAGGTCCTGCGGATGCAGCCCGCGTGACGGCCGTGAGCATGGACCTCTCGCGGGCCGGTGGTTTCGCCGCAGGCCAGGATGGGCAAGACTTCGACCCTGTCGCAGCTCTGTCGGGAGCTGCCCTTCATTGGTGCAGACCGGAGGTGTCGCCCGGCTCGTTACGGGAGCCGGGCGACACCGTGGTGGGTTGGGTCAGTGGGGGAGGGCGCCGGTCTGCAGGGCCGTGGTGAAGGTGCCCCACTGGGCAGTGCTGAACATCAAGGTGGGGCCGGTGCGGTCCCTGCTGTCGCGTACCTCGGCGTGGCCGGCGTGCCGAGGTACGCGACGCACTCGCCGCCGTTGCCGGCGCTGCGGCTGGAGGTGCACCAGGGGGGTGCCGGGCTTCATCGCAGGTGCTCCTCGATCGAGACCGACTGCTGGCGGATCAGCCGGAAGACTCGGCGGTACTCCGCCAGCTCTACTGCAAGCTCCAGGTAGCGAGCGCCCATATGGGACTCGACGTAGACCACGTCCGGTCGTCGGGTCGGCGAAGTCCAGGACGGTGAAAGCACCAGCGATCACGGCGTGGGCACCGGCGGACCAGGGGAGAACCCGGATCTCCACCCGGACCCGCCGACCGACGCTGGCCAGGTGGGCGCGTTGCTCGGCCATCACCGTCGGGCTGCCGACCTCGCGGGGGAGGGCGCCCTCACCGAGGACGGCGACGATCCGGGCCGGCTCCTCACGGTCGTAGTAGGAGATCTGCCGATTGAGCCGCAGCGACACCAGCCGCTCGATCTGCTGCTCGGACGTCTGTGGGTCGGCGGCACGCAACACCGCCCGCATGTAGTCCGGGGTCTGCAAGAGACCGTGGACCAACTCCGGGTTGTAGCTGCGGATCTCGGTGGCGGCGGCTTCGAGGCCGACGTAGAGCTGAAATTAGTCCGGTACGGCGTCGCCGTGCGACTCCCACCAGCCGTGCTCGTCACCCGCTCCGGCGAGGCGGGTCAGCGCGTTCGTTGTCTCGGGGCCCGCTCCGTAGAACCAGCACAGACCTCGGACCGTGTTCATCTTGGCTGGGAACTTGCCGTTCTCGATGCGCCACGACATCGTACGCGAACAGACTTTGGCCCGCTTCACCTCCTGCCAGGTGCGTCGCTCCTGCGCGGCGCCGACCTAGTCGCCGGCACCGGCCGGGCCGTCGTCCTCGCCGACGTCACCCCGGAGCTGCTACGCGCGACCACTGTACGGATCGCAGTCAACGCTGCCGTCTGCTGCGACGCGCTCGCCCTGCCGCTGCGGTCCGCGGCTTTCGCCGGTGTCATCGCCAGCGGGGGTCCGGTTGCACCTGCCCCGGCAGTACGCGGTTACCGCGCCGGTCGACATCCGTCGGGTCTTGCTGCCGGGCGGTAAGGTGCTGATCAGCGTGAAGTACGGGGTCGTGACGGGTGGCGCAGCACCTCGACTTCCCGGCCCTCCGGTGGTTCAGCTACTACGAGCCGGAGGACCTCGCCGCGCTGTGTCGCAAGGTGGGGCTGCGCGTCGCGCAGCTGGACGTGAGCAGCCACGCAAGGACCGGTTCACCGCCACTGCCGAGCGGCCCGAGCTGTGAGTTCCGCTGTAGAGCTTCGCAGCGGACGCCCGGCGTCGACCCTCGACGGCGGCCACAGGGGACGAGCGCTAACTTCCACAGCGTAGGTCGACAGGCCGCTTATGGGACAGGTCTCACATTGCGAAAGATTGGACAGGTAGGGGCAAAGACAGCTTCCGTCATTAATTGATCGACTGGTATTCTTGTCTCCCAGATCGGCCAATGGAGGAGTCGATGAAGCTTCGCTTTTTGTCTACATCGAGCAACGCTGGATCTTGTCCGACGCTCTACGAGACCGATACCGGGGACATCGTCGTTCAAGGTCATGAGTTGACCGACCCGGAGGCGCTTTCCCAGCTCCGTGACGTGCTGCCGGGCGAGAATTTTGTCGTGGTGCCCCGTTCGCTCATGTCCTGGTTCGAGGGCAAGAGTAGCGAATGACGGTGATCGTCGACGACCCTGATGCTTTCCAGAAGCTCTTTCTGGGCTTTGAGCATGTCGCCTTCAAGTTCGAGGTGCGAAGATCTTACGGGGTGCAGGCCGAGGATCTTCCATTTCAGGATTTTCTTGCTGGCCGGGACCCGGGCATCGAATGGCTCCGGGGCTGGCTCGACCTGATGGCGTCGCAGACCTCGACCGGGAAGCGGGTGGAACGCGTCCGAGTCGTCGATGATCCACCGAGCGACTACCTCCGTTTCGAAATTTCCATCACCCCGTATAACCTGGCCGTCGGCGAGGACATTCGATACATCGATCGCGACGTGGCCGATGCGTTGGACCTCCCGCACCATGATTTCTGGCTCTTCGACTCGCGCAAACTCGCGGTCCTGCACTTCGGCGACGACGACACGTTCCTCGGCTTTGAGGCGGTCGACGGTGTGGACGACATACTCCAGCACTGCTACTGGCGCGACGTGGCATGGACCCGCGCGACCAGGTTCGCCGACTACCGGTCGTAGTGACGCGATGCGCGGTGACCGTCTGTGAGTCCAGGTCCGCGGCGAAGTGAGGGAGGTGCAGGCATGTCGAGCTCACTCTGGGTCGGCGACCTTGTCCGGCTACGTGCGATCGAACCCGATGACGACCGCTACTACCAGGCCTTCGCCGAGCACACCGAGGACGCACGGTCCGTGTTCCGGGTCGAGCCGCCGCGCTCGACGGCACAACGCCGGCAGGAGATCGTCGCTGTCGGCACCTGGCAGCCTGGAAGTGACTGCTTCGCGCTCGCCATCGAACGGGTCGACAACTCGGGAATGATCGGGGCGATCTCGACCCGCGACACGGACCAACGTAGCGGCAGCCTCAGCTACGGCCTCGCCATCGCGCGGAACCAACGGCGCCACGGTTATGCGACGGAAGCCGCACGAATCCTGCTGTGCTACATGTTCACGCAACGGCGCTACCACAAGTGCCTTGCGGACATTCACGCTAGTAACGTCGCTTCGCTGCGGCTGCACGAACGACTGGGATTCGTCGTCGAAGGGCTACTTCGCGAACAGGAGTACTTCGACGGCAGGTATCAGGATCTCGTACTGATGGGGCTGCGGGGTCCCAATTTTCTCGCCGCGCGTGGCGGAGCCGAGGTGCCATGAACCCGGCCCACGGCAACGCAGACGCCGACAACGACTTCGCCGGAGGCGCCGGTGCGGTTGTCCAGGCCGCGCAGATATCTGGTGGCGTGCACGTCCGGGTCACCGATGTCCCGCTTCCCCCGCCACGCCAACTGCCACCCGCCACGAAAGGCTTCATCGACCGGGAACTGCATATCCGGCAGCTCGATTCGCTACTCGACGAGACAGATCTACGAACCAGCGACGGCAGGCTCCCGGTCGTGACGATCTCGACCGTTTCGGGTAGCGCCGGGGTCGGCAAGACAGCGCTCGCGGTCCACTGGGCACACCGGGTGCGCGCCCGGTTCCCGGACGGAGACCTCTACATCAATCTGCGCGGCTACGATGCGGTGCCGCCGTTGACCCCGCAGGAGGCCCTCGACGGGTTCCTACGGGCGCTCAACGTACCGCCGGAGAAGATTCCGACGGACCTGCCCGGGCGGACCGCGCTCTACCGGTCACTGACCGACGGACGTCGCATGCTGGTGCTGCTGGACAACGCGTCGACCGCCGAGCAGGTACGACCGCTGCTACCCGCCTCCCCGACCTGCATGGTGATCATCACGAGCCGGGACAGGCTTTCCGGTCTGGCGGTGCGCGACGGTGCGATCCGGGCGGTACTCGACGTGCTGACCGACGACGACTCCATCCGGCTGTTGCGCGAGACGACCAGCCCGGAACGCATCGACGCCGAGCCTGCGGCGGCCGTGCGGCTGGCGGCACTCTGCTCGCGGCTCCCACTCGCGTTACGCATCGTGGCCGACCGCGCCGTCAGCGACCCGGACATGAGCCTGGCCGATCTAGTGACGGAGCTGGAGGAGGAGAATGGTCGGCTCGACGCACTGTCCGTGCCCGGTGACGAGTTGTCCGCCGTCCGTACCGTCGTCTCGTGGACCTACCGGTCGCTCGACCCTCCGGTCGCGCGTACCTTCCGGTTGTTGGGGCTGCATCCGGGCGCAGATGTCTCGTTCTCGGCGGTGGCGGCACTGACCGGGCGGCCGGTGTCGGAGGCGCGGCGGCACCTGGATTCGTTGGTTGGGCTGCACCTGCTGACCCGGATCGTGGGGCACCGGTACCGGTTGCATGACCTGCTCCGGCTGTACGCTGCGGAACGGGCGCAGGCGGACGAGCCACCCGCCGAGGCCAAGGCTGGGCTGGCGCGGATGTTCGACTGGCACCTGGTCCGGGCGTACGACAGCTATCGCAAGATCCTTCCCCAGGGCCGACCGATTCCGGGCCTGACCGGCGTCACCGCTGACGGGCGGCCTCCGTTCGCGACGCTCGACGAGGCGTTGCGCTGGTCCGAGCAGGAGCGCCTGAACGTACTCGACGTCATCCGCCTGGCGCACGACACCGGGCACTGCGACGTCACCTGGAAACTCGCCGCCGCCTCGATGGCGTTCTTCGAACGACGCTCCTACTGGCGGGCCTGGATCGACAGTCATCTCCTGGCCCTCGACTGCACCCGCCACCTGGCGGACCGATCGGCCGAAGGCTTCATGCTGCTGCTCCTCGGCGATGCCTGGTGGGACCGCAGCGAAATCGACGAGGCACTGCGGTACTACTCGGAAGCGCGGGACGCGGCCCAGCAGGTCGGCGACAGCTGGACAGCCGGCTACGCGCTGCGCGGCTGCTGCCTCGCTTACGAGGACTCGGGGCGCTTCGACGAGGCGATCGCGTGCGCCGAGGGCGCGTTGGAGATCTTCCGCGACGCCGGCGAGGACCGGGGCATCGGTCTGTCCTTGATGAGCCTCGGGAACGGCCACCGCAACATGCTCCGGTACGCCGAGGCGATCGCGTCGTACGAGCAGGCCATGAAGATCTTTCGGACGTTGGGGAACCGCTGGAGCGAGGCGCTGGTCGAGCTGCAGCTCGGTCGCACCCTGACCGACGTGCCGGAGCCTGTCGCGGCGCTGGACCATCTTGCCCGCGCTCGCGAGTTGTTCGCGGCGGCCGGCGATCCCCGCCATGAGTGCATCACCCTAGTGTACGTGGGCGATGCGCACGCGGCGGACGGAGACCGGACCGCAGCGCGTCAGGCGTGGTCGGCGGCGCTGACGACGCTGATCGGGTTGGACGCCCCGCTGGTCGCCGAGGTGCGGCGGCGGCTGGAGCCAATTGAGGAAGGACATGAGTACTGATGAATGACCCAGTCCTGACCACTGTCGCGACGGCGCTGGCGACGGGCGCAGCAGCCGAGGTGACCGCTGGCGGCAAGGCCGCGTTCGCGGCACTGGTCCGGCTCGTCCGGCGGAAGGCTGCCGAGCAGCCCGCCACCGGGAACGCACTCGACGCAGCCCAACGTGAGCCGTTGGACGGTCTGCGGATCGCGGAACTACGCGCCGCGCTGACCGCAGCCACGCTCAACGACCAGGTTTTCGCCGTCGAGCTGCACCGGCTCTGGGCTGAGGTCAGGGCTGCGCGGACGGCAGACGACCACAGCCGGGCCAGCAACACGATCTCCGGCCCGGTCCGCGGTCCGGCGGTGCAGGCACGTGACATCCACGACGGCGTGCACTTTGGGACCGGGGCGTGAGGACCGGGCTGGTCAGCAGCCGCAGGGACTGGTTCACTGCCGCCGCCGAACGGCTCTGAGCGGTAGTGGATCGTCAGCGGGTGGGCTGCGTCCGGCTGCGGATGCAACCGCCGACCTCGCCATGGAGTTGGCGATGACGGTGCAGCAGGCCGCCGGCTTGACCCGCCTTGCCCAATCCACCCAGGGCGGCGGCAGCCTCGACGATGACCGAGTCCGCGGTGGTCGCGGTGCCGTGGGTGATCGGAGCGCGATCACGGGCTCTGTTGAGTAGCACAAGGATGTGCGCTGGCCATGCCTGCGCCATACCCCGGTCCTTGATCTTGTTGTCTCGCAGATCCTCGCGGAACTTTCGGTACGTCCCGCCCTTGGTGTCCTTTGGATTGGTGGCGGCGATCGATGCTTCCAGGGCGTCGGCGGCGCTGGCCGACGCTTGTCGGCGGCCGTCAGGTGGCTTGCGGCTGGCGAAGGTATCGGCCAGCCGTCGTGCCTGTTCGGTAACGTCCGTGCCGATCGCGGATGCAGCCAGCAGCCGCCACACGACGTCCAGTTCCAGGGAGAGCAGTGCCCGTTCGGCGGCGACGAGCAGCGGCAGGTCGCCTCCGGTGATGGCGGGCCACAGGTGGACGTTGCGGTAGCCGTCGGGGTGGGTGGGTGCGGCGTTCTCCCGGACGAGGCAGCGGGGAGTGTGCCAGCGGCTCGTGGATGCGGGCCGCAGCTCGAGAAAGTCTCGCGGACCGAGTGACGGGCGGCGCGCAGGGCCGAGACGAAGACGGACTCGGTGACGTGCCGCCCGGACCAGAGCGTGTCCAGCAGTTCCTGCCTGGTGACCAGCCGGTCCCGGTGGGCAGCGAGGTGGCACAGCAACTCGACGGCTCGCGGCTCCAGCAGGATCTACTGGCCCCGGTGAGCGTAGCTGCTTGTGTTCCAGGTCCAATTCGTACTGGCCGTGCTCCCAGCCGGTAACGGTTTGAAAACTTCGCCCACGGTCTTGACACGGAGGGGGTGTTAGTAAGAACTTTTACCACTAACAGTTAACAGTCCTTCCCGAAAGGTCGACGCCGATGGCTGACAGCGAGGTGGAGATCCCCGCGGGGACCGCGGTGGTCGACGCCCCGGGGCCGGCCGACACGGTGCTCGCCCGGATCCGGCTCACCGAGTTCACCGGTGCGCTGCGCCGGGTCGCCGACCAGGTGCTCACCGACCCAACCGCAGCCGCCCGCGCCACCATCGTCGAGCTGGCCGAACGCAGCGGTACGTCGCCGGCGACGGTCACCCGGTTCTGCCGGGCACTCGGCTTCGACGGCTACGCCGACCTGCGGCTCGGCATCGCCGCCGAGACCGGCCGGGCCCGCGCCGCCGGCTGGACCGTCGACATCGGCCGGGAGATCCAGCCCGGTGACCCGCTTGACCGGGTGCTCGGCCAGATCATGGCCGCCGACACCCAGGCCATGCAGGACACCGCCGCACTGCTCGACCTCAGCCAGGTCGAGCAGGCCGCTGACGCGGTCGCCGCCGCCAGCCGGGTCAACATCTTCGGCGCCAGCGGCAGCGCCCTGGTCGGCGAGGAGATGCAGTTCAGCCTGCACCGCATCGGCGTACCGGCCTGGGCCTGGACCGACGTGCACAACGGCCTGGCCAGCGCGGCGCTGATGCGCGACGGCGATGTGGCCCTCGGTATCTCGCACACCGGCCAGACCCGGGAGACCATCGAGATGGTCGCCGAGGCCGGCAGCCACGGCGCGACCACCGTCGCGCTGACCAGTTTCCCCCGCTCCACCCTGGCCGACCTGGCCGACATCGTCCTGCTCACCGCCCCCCAGGCGACCACCTTCCGGCCGGACGCGCTCTCCGCCCGGCACCCCCAACTCGTCGTCCTCGACCTGCTCTACGTCGGCGTCGCGCAGCGCACCCACGACCGCGCGCACGCGGCGTTCCGCCGCACCGCCCGAGCCGTCGACGGTCACAAGGCCGTCGACCGGAGCACGATCCGCCCCGCCGAAACCTCCAGCTGAGGAGCGCCCATCATGTCGATCTACCCTGATCCCGCGCGGATCCCGTCCGCCGTCGTCGGCGCCTCGGTGCGCCGGCGGACCCTGTTGCGCCGCGCGGCCGCCGCCGGGCTGCTGGCCGGTCCGGCGGCCGGCCTGCTCTCCGCCTGCGCCGGCAGCGACCTCGGCACGGGTGCGGAGACCGGCACCAAGAGCGCCGACAACCCGTTCGGTGTCGCCGACGACAGCAGCGTCGACGTCGTCGTGTTCAACGGCGGCCTCGGTGACGAGTACCCCGAGTTCGACAAGACGCTGTTCGTGGCCAAGCACGACAGCGTCACGGTCAACCTCAGCTCCACCCAAAAGATCAAGACCGAGCAGCAGCCGAAGTTCTCCACCACCCCGGCCGACCTGATCAACAACTCGGGTGCCGATTTGATGGCGATCGACACCCTGATCAACGAGGGCGCGCTGACCGAGCTGACCCCGCTGCTGGACGCGCCGAGCTGGGACGACCCGGCCGTGAAGGTCCGCGACACGCTGCTGCCCGGCACCGTCGACGATGGTACGTTCGACGGGGAGTTCTTCCAGCTCAACTACGCGTACACGGTCTTCGGTCTCTGGTTCGACCAGGCGTTGTTCGACCGCAACGGGTGGGCGGTGCCGACCAGCTTCGACGAGTTCTTCACCCTCGCCCCGAAGATCAAGGCGGCCGGCGTCGCGCCGTTCGCCTTCGCCGGCAAGTACCCGTACTACATGCGCTGGCCGATCATGACCTGGATCTGGCTGGCCGGCGGCCGCCAGGCGGTCGTCGACATCGACAACCTCGCCGAAGGCGCCTGGCAGACCGACGCGGTCACCGCCGCGATGAGCGCCGTCGAGAAGATGGTCGCCGACGGTTACACCCTCACCGGCAGCGACACCTTGACCCACACCGAGTCGCAGCAGGCCTGGCTGGACGGCAAGGCGGCGTTCCTGCCCTGCGGCACCTGGCTGGAGAACGAGATGCGGGCCACCATCCCGAGCGGCTTCCAGATGAAGATCGCCCCGGTGTGGAGCGTCGGTGCCGACGACGCCGCCCCGTACGGCACCGTGCAGGCCGGCTCCGGCGAAGGCTGGATCGTGCCGAAGAAGGCCGCCAACGCCCCCGGCGGCATGGAGTTTCTGCGGGCCATGCTCTCCAAGGAGGGCGCCGGTAAGTTCGCCGAGCTGACCAGCTCACTCGCCTCGGTCAAGGGCTCCGGCGACAACGTCACCACCTCCACCGCGCTGACCTCGGCCAACGAGCTGATGGCCAACGCCCCCGGCGACCTGGTCTCGTTCCGCCACCCCGACTGGTACGCCGACCTGGACAAGGTGGAGCAGAACGCGATCGGCGAGCTGATGGCCGGCCGGATGACCGCCAAGCAGTTCCAGGACACCCTGCAGCAGGCGGCCGACGAGATCGCGGCGGACGACGCGGTGAACAAGTTCACCCGGTCCTGAGTCGTCGCTCCGCTGACCCGATCGAGCAGAAGGTGACCTGACGATGCAGCACGGAAAGGCCCGGTTCGTGACGGGCTTCCTGGCACTGCCGGTAGCGCTGTACGTGTTCTACGTCGTCTGGCCGTACGCCCAGGCGGCCGGCTACTCGCTGACCAACTGGGGCGGCTACTCCGATACCCAGGAGTTCGTCGGGCTGGCCAACTACGTCCGGCTGTTCGGCGACGAACTGATCCGTACGGCGTTCTGGCACAACGTCTTCTTCCTGGTCACCCTGCCGCTGTTCACCATCGCGCTGGCCCTGTTCCTCGCCTTCCTGCTCAACGTGGGAGGGCGTGGGGACAGGGCCGGCGTGCGGGGGGTACGCGGCTCCGGCGTCTACAAGGTGATCTTCTTCTTCCCGCAGGTGCTGTCCCTGGTCCTGGTCGCCATCATGTGGGGCGCCATCTACCGGGGCGACAGTCAGGGGCTGCTCAACGGCATCCTGATCAGGATCGGTCTGGTCGACGCGGAGCAGCCGCTGAAGTTCGTCTCCGACCCGACGCCGTTCCTCGGCGTGCCGGCGGTGCTGTGGTGGCTGCTGCTGATCGCCGTCTGGGGCGGGGTCGGCTTCTACATGGTGCTGTTCTCCGCCGCCATGCAGTCGATCCCGAAGGACATCTTCGAGGCGGCGATGCTCGACGGGGCCAGCCGGGTGACCAGCTTCCTGCGGATCACCCTGCCGCTGCTGCGCGACAGCATCTCGGTCGCCTGGGTCTACCTCGGCTTCATCGCCCTGGACATGTACGCGCTGGTCTTCGTGATGACCCCCAACCAGGGCGGCCCCGACCACGCCAGTGAGGTCTTCGCCTCGGTCATCAACTTCACCGCCTTCAACAAGGGCCAGTTCGGCTACGCCTGCGCGATCGGTGTCGCGCTGGCCATCTTCACGCTGCTGCTCGCCGCGGTGCAGTTGCGGATCACCCGCCGTGAGCGGATCGAATTCTAGGGAGGGCCGCGCGATGAGCACTGTCACCAATCCACCGACCAGCGCGGCCAGCCCGCCGCCCCCGCCGTCTAAGGCCGCCGGCGGTCGGCGTACCGCCCGGTCGCTGCCGCCCCGGCGGGCCGGCGCGGTCAGCGATTCCTTCTTCAACGGCTTCTCCCACCTGTTCCTGCTGGTCTGGGGAGCGATGGTGGTGTTGCCGCTGCTGTGGGTGGTCATGTCGTCGTTCAAGGACGACGCGCAGATCATCCGGGAGCCGCTGTCGCTGATCCCGGACCAGCTGCACTGGGAGAACTTCGCCCGGGCCTGGGTCGACGGCGGCATCGGCGACTTCTTCGTCAACACCATCCTCATCGTCGGCGGCGGGGTCTTTTTGACCATGCTGCTCGGCTCGATGGCCGCCTACGTGCTGGCCCGCTACGAGTTCCCCGGCAACCGGGTCATCTACTACATGTTCCTGTCCGGGCTGACCCTGCCGGTGTTCATGGCCGCGGTGCCGCTGTACAAGGGCGTCTACAACACCGGCGTCTACTTCCCGCTGCTCGGCCCGAACAGCCACGTGATGCTGATCCTGGTCTACGTGGCCTGGTCGCTGGCGTTCACGGTCTTCTTCATGCATTCGTTCTTCAAGACGCTGCCGACCACGGTCGCCGAGGCGGCGATGGTGGACGGCGCGTCGCACAGCACGCTGTTCTTCCGGGTTATGCTGCCGATGGCGAAACCCGGGCTGATCAGCATCGGCATCTTCAACGTGATCGGCCAGTGGAACCAGTGGTACCTGCCGTACCTGCTGATGCAGCCCAGCGGCGGCGAGGCGAAGAACCAGGTGATCGCCCAGGGGCTGATCGACCTGTCGGTGAACCAGGGCTACAAGTCCGACTGGTCGGGTCTGTTCGCCGGGGTGACCATGGCGATGCTGCCGGTGCTGCTGGTCTACATCGTCTTCCAGCGGCAGGTGCAGTCCGGCCTGACCGGCAGCGTCTCGAAGTAGAAGGTCACGACATCGCGGCCGCCGGTGGCCTGGTGTGCCTTCGGCTCGGCCGCACCGAGCAACAACTGATCTTACTCGGATGATCTATTTCACACTTTGTCGTGTGTTGCCAGCTGCTTGGCGGTGCCGGACGGCCGGCAAGCAGGAGCGGCGGGCACGGAGTTGCCCGGGTGCGGGGAATCGCCGCCCTCGCGGCTGCTTGATTCATCCCCCCCGCGATTATGGTGGATTCTATCGATATGGATTGGCGGCTGGTCATTGACTATGCTGTCGTCCGACCCGATCGAACGGGAGGTGCACGTAGTGTTCGATTCCGCAAGATCGTCGGCTCCGCGCTCATCTGGAGCGCGATGGTTGGCCCAGTTGACAGTGTTGGGGCTACTGGTTTTCGGGGCCACGATCCTTGGCGGTGCCTCGGCCAGCGCCCAAGGCACGTCAAGTCGGACCTTCAACTGTTACACCCAGTGGTGGAACACGGCCTGGGCGCAGAGATGCGCTTCGCCGGGAGCGCGGTGGGCGGGCACGTACGAATCGTCGGTGTCCTGCACCGCGCAGGGGACTCGCTGGTTGACGGTCGGCAGGCCTCAGTGGAGCACGGCAGACGTCCCGGGGTCCGACTGCACCTTCGGTGTCTCGAACGGTCAAATCACCTACTACTAGCGGTTGACGTATCCGGGGTGGGGGCCAGAGGATGACCTCCACCCTCGGACCGTCGCCCTAAAGACGAGAAAGCTTCTCAATGGAAGTAGTGCTCAACGGTGTTTCCCAGCGATACGGGAAGACACTGGCGATCGACGGGTTGAGTCTGACTCTGGAATCGGGTGTCACCGCGTTGCTCGGTCCGAATGGTGCGGGAAAGACGACGCTGCTCCGGACCCTGGCCACTATCATGCCGCCGCAGTACGGTTCTCTGCGCATCGGCGGTGTCGAGGTGGTTGACGAGCGCAGCGCGCGCCGGATTCGCGACGACATCGGATATCTGCCGCAGGCCTTCGGCTTCGATCCGCAGATGAGCGTGTCCGACTTCGTGACGTACGCGGCGTGGATGCGGGGAGTTCCGCCGAGCCGGCGACGCGGGGCTGTTGACGAGGCACTGGAGATGGTGGATCTTGTTGATCGTCGTCGGGACAAGATGCGCAAGCTCTCCGGTGGGATGCGGCAGCGGGCGGGGATCGCATGGGCGGTAGTGGGGCGCCCGGGTGTGGTGCTGCTGGATGAGCCGACAGTGGGGCTCGACCCCCGGCAGCGGCTACAGTTCCGCAAGATCATTTCCGGTCTGGCGGACGCGGTGGTGGTGCTCAGCACCCATCTGATCGACGACGTCGCCGCCATCGCCGATCGGGTCGTGGTCATGCATGGTGGCGTCGCCCGGTTCGACGGCAGCATAGCGGAGTTGGAAGCCACGGCCCGCGACGATCTGCCCGGTCACACGCCGCTGGAACGGGCCTACATGCACCTGTTGCCCGAGGCGGAGCAGGCGGTATGAGAATCCTCTGGCTACACATCCGCAACTCCCCGGTCCGCTGGGCACTGCCGGTCCTGATCGCGTTGGACGTAGCGGTCCTCTTCCTGCGGACCAACTACTGGGTCGGCGTCTGGCCGGAAACCGGAGCGGCGGCGCAAGTCCCGGCCTATCTCGTCGGGGTACTCGGTGCTGGCGCGGCGGCGTGGGCGGCCACGGCCACGGCCCGGCACGGACTCGTGGAGCAGGCCGCCGCAGCGCGGGTGCGGCCGGCGGTGAGCGAGGGCTACCGGCTGTCCGCGACGATCGTCATCCTGCTCGTGCCATACCTGGTCGGTCAGGCGACAGGCTTCATAATGACCGCCCGGACCTTCCCGCCGGGGTTACACCTATGGCTGGGCTACTTCGCGGTCGGTGTCTTCGTCACGCTGTTCGCGGCCGCTGTCGGCTGGACGATGGGGAAGATATTCGGGTCGGGACTCGCCCCGCTGGTTGCTGCCCTGGCCTTCCTGGTGCTCCTCGGGCTGCTGGATCGACAGGGATCAGCGATTGTCATTACGGGTCTACCGTCGATGACCGTGGACCCGGTGATCCTGACGGTGCGGTTCGCCGCCGTGACGGCCCTGCTGATGGCCCTGCTCTGGGTGCCGGCCGGCGCCCGCCTGCGCGGACGTTATCTGCCGCTCCCTGCTGCCGCCGCCACGGTGCTCATCGGGGTTCTGACCAGCACCGCCATCGCGGTGCCACGGGAACCCGCGCAAGATCAGGCCACATGCATTCCAGGTCCCGCCGTGCTCTGTGTCTGGCCGGAGCACGAGAAGTATCTTCCGCGATTGGAGGAGATGAGCGGTCGGATCGCCGCGCTGCCAGACGCCTTCGTGCTGCCGCCCCGGATGAATGAGCATGGAATCGACCCAGGTTCGCAGTTCGGGAATCGGATAGACCTGCGGATGAGTAACCCCGAGGCGGCCCCCTACTTTCTGATCATCGAGGGCAGCCCGTGGTCCTACGCCGGCGGTATCGAGAGCGCGATCACCAGCGCCACATTCAACTTCCAAGGTACGGAGGACTGTGCCTGGCACACCATGACGGAAGCGGACATGGTGCGACTGGAAGTATTCAGCGCGTGGCTGGAAGCGTATCTTGTGGGCGGAGCCATTCCCGACTACCAGACCAACGCGCCGGCCGAGATGCAGCAAAACTGGGCTGATGGTCGCGCCAGGTTGCGGGATCTTTCCCAGGACGAGCAGTTCCTGTGGGCCGAGGGAGAGGTACGCGAGATCCGTGGTCGCTACTGCACGTCGGGAGAATGAGGCCACGGCGACGGCGGTGCCGGCCCATATCTTCCTCGCCGTCCGGCGGACCCGGTCGATCCTGCTGGCCGTGGCCGTCTGCGGTGTCCTGACCGCGTGGCTCGGGACGGTGGAGGTGGCGGTGCCATCCGTCGTGGACCACGGCCAGGGACGCATTCCGCTGTGGCGACTGCTGGCCATCGGTGCGGCGGTCCTGCCAGTGCTGGCGATGCAGAGCCACTTGGCCGACCTGGAGCAAGGGGTGACTCGAAGCCTGAGCCGGATGCAACGGACCTACCTGGCCGGCATGACCGTGAGTTGTGCGTCGATCTTCCTGGCGCTCGCGGCGCTCACCATCGACCCGGAGATCCTGCTGGTCATGCTGCGGTCGTGGCTGGCGTGGTTCGGGCTGGCGCTGCTCGCCGGGGTGTTCCTCGGCTGGCGGCTCGCCTGGACCCTGCCCGCCTTGGTCGCGGTGGTCTTCTTCTACTGGGGGTACCACTCCGGCGGTGACTACTGGTGGTGGGAGTTCAGCATCCGGCCGTACGCCGATGTCCCTGCTCTGCTGCTCAGCCTCGGGCTGTTCGCCGTGGGTCTGGCCGCCTATCGGATGACCCCCTGGCGCCGCCGGCACCTTCGAACGCTTTGGCTGTGATGAACCGAGCTCCCTCCGAAGCGGATCGCGCGGGTGAACACGCTGCTCAGCGCCGCACCCGCAGCGATGCGGGTGGCGGGTCGATCGACGGTCCGCCGGTACTGCCAGGCAGGTAGGTGCCGTATGCGCCAGTAGATCTATCGGAGCTGTCCGGGAAGCGCCTTTGCCGTCAGACCTGACGGTCACAATGGCAGGGTGCTGGTGGCGGTGATGGCGGGACCTGGCGGCGGCGGATCACTGCGCCCGCTGCGGCCCGACGGGCAGCCAGCGGGTCCGGTCGAGCCGGCCGCCGACCTGGCCGCCCGGATCGCCGGTCACCTTGCCGAACCCGGTGCGTCCGGGCCGCCCCGGTGGCTGTGGGCGGCGACGGGGGCGATCTACCCGGGCCTGCTGCGGGCCGAGGTCCGGGTCGAGCGTTGCCACGACGCCGAGTTGACCGAGGCGCTGCTGCTCGGCTACGACGGACGCTGGGGCGAGCCCCGGTCGCTCGCCGCCGCGTACGCCCGGCTGACCGGCGCGCCGGTGCCAGCCGACCCGCCCGCGCCGGGTGCCGCGCCACCCGGACACGGCCAGACCGCGTTGTTCGACGACGTGCCGGCCCCGGCGACGGTCGCCGACCCGATCGACGCGCTCACCCGCGTGTACGCCGACCAGCAGCGCCGCATCGCCGGCACCGCCCGACCGGACCGGTTCCGGCTGCTGGTCGCCGCCGAGTCGGCCGGCGCGCTGGTCGCCGCCGAGATGGGTGCCGCCGGGCTGCCGTTGCGGGCCGACCTGCACGACGCGCTGCTCACCGAGCTGCTCGGCACACCGTCACCGGTCGGCGGGCCGCCGCGCCGGCTGGCCGAGCTAGCCGGCCGGATCGCCGCCGCGTTCGGCGTCCGGCAGCTGCACGCCGACTCGCCGGCCGAGGTGCTGCGGGCCTTCGCCCGGGTCGGGATCAGCCTGCCGAACACCCGGGCCTGGGTGCTGCGCGGCGTGGACCATCCGGCCGTTCCGTTGCTCATCGAGTACAAGGAACTGCATCGGATCTGGACCGCGCACGGCTGGGCGTGGCGGCAGGCCTGGGTACGCGACGGCCGGTTCCGCCCCGAGTACGTGCCGGGCGGGGTGGTGTCCGGCCGGTGGGCCACCCGGGGCGGCGGGGCGTTGCAGATCCCCAAGGCGGTACGCCGGGCGGTGGTCGCCGATCCCGGCTGGTGCTTCGTCGTGGCCGACGCCGCCCAGCTGGAGCCACGGGTGCTCGCCGCGATGTCCGGTGACCGCCGGCTGGCCGCCGCCGGCGGCGCCGGTGACCTGTACGCCGCGCTGGCCCGCGACTCGTTCGGCGGTGACCGGGCCCGGGCGAAGGTCGCCCTGCTCGGGGCCATGTACGGGCAGACCGGTGGCGCCGCCGTGCCGGCCCTCGCCGTGTTGCGCCGCAGCTACCCGGTGGCGTTCGAGTACCTGGAGTCGGCGGCCCGGACCGGGGAGACCGGTGGCCTGGTGCGCTCCTGGCTCGGCCGGACCTGCCCACCGTCCGACGTCGGCAGCCCGGCCCGGGGGCGGTTCACCCGCAACTTCGTCGCCCAGGCGACCGCCGCCGAGTGGGCGCTGACCCTGTTGGCCACCGTCCGTCAGGCGATCGCCGGCACCGCCGCCGAGCTGGTCTTCTTTCAACACGACGAGGTGGTGGTGCACTGTCCGGCGACGCAGGCGGCGGCGGTCGCCGCCGCCGTGCGGGAATGCGCCGGCCGGGCCACCACGGTGCTGTTCGGCGACACCCCGGTCCGGGTCCCGCTCGAGGTGTCCACCGTCACCTGCTACGCGGACGCCACCTGATCGCCACCTGATCGTTGGGACCGTTGTGCGTTCCATCGGATCGGGCAGCGTTTGGCGGGCGCTGTGACCGCCGGCCGGGCTGGACCGGCCGGGCAGACGTTGCGGGGGTGGCTCAGCTGAGTCGGATCGCGGGGATGATCATCGCGGCTGGTGGGGGTCGGCGGATCGGCGGGCCGGAGGCCCTGCTGTACCGCGGCGACCAACTGCTGGTCGAACGGGCGTTGCGGATCGTGGGGGAGACCGGCTGTGATCCGGTCGTGGTGGTGCTCGGCGCCGCCGCCGACCAGGTACGCGACACCGCCGACCTGACCGGTGCCACCGTGGTGGTCAACCGGGCCTGGGGCACCGGGCTCGGCTCGTCGCTGCGGGTCGGACTTGACGCGTTGAAGGACAGCGACACCGAGGCGGTGGTGGTGTTCCCGGTCAACATGCCGGGAATCACCGCTGACGCGCTGCGCCGGGTGACCGCGCTGCCGTACCCGGAGGTGCTGGTCTGCGCCACCTACGCCGGTACGCGCAGCTACCCGATGGTGTTCGGCCGGCGGCACTGGGCGGCGATCGCGACCCTGGCCAACGCCGACGGCGGGGCCCGGCCGTACCTGCTCGCGCACACCGGCGAGGTCATCGACATCTCCTGTGACGGAGTCGCCGAAGGCGGGCAGGTGGACACTCCGGAGTCGGTGGCGGCGTGGGGGCTGGCGGTGCCGGTGCAGCGCACCCCGGCGTGAGCCGAGGGCTCAGCTGGCGGTGAAGTGCCGGTGCACCGCCGGGATGGCCAGCCCGATGATGGCCAGCACCGACACGACGCTGAACACACCGCGGAGCACGACCACTTCGAACTTGCTGCCGGCCCTGATGGAGTACCGGTCCGGCGGGCCGAACATCCGCCACATGCGCCGGCTGACCGGGATCGGCCACAGGATCGGTACGCCGGCCCGGGTGATCAGGTCACCGAGGATGTGGACGAAGCAGCCGACCCCCATCGCCAGGCCGAGCATCGGGTAGCCCCGGTCACCGGGCAGGTGCAGGTAGGTGAAGTAGGCGGCGCCGAGCGACAGCAGGGTGACGATCACCCAGCCGGCGCGTTTGGCCCACTCGTCGAACAGCCCCCGCAACGCCAGGCCGATCATGAAGAACAGGATGGCGATCACCGCCCACTTGCCGTACGCGGTGCACAGCGCGGTGGTGCCCCAACCGACCAGCACGGTGAATGGAATGGTGTGGGTGAGGGTCCGGTGCCCGTTCTTGCGGTTCGGATCCTTGCTGAGCTTCGTCGCGTAGTAGACGCCGAGGGATATCTTCTCAATGACCTCGGCGACGAACAGCGACACCACACCGAAGGTCCGGGCGACCGTGGCGCCGCCCTGGTTGCGGGTGACCTTGCCGGACAGGTCCAGATCCGGGAACAGCGCGCCGCCGGCGCAGACGGCGGTGCCGACCGCGATCATCAGCGGCGACTGCTCGTAGCCGGCGAACTGGTCGAGCGCCCAGGAACCGGCGAGCCACACGGCGGCGCCGGACAGCGCGTGGGACGGACCCATCATGATCGGGTTTCCTCCAAGGTCAACTTCTCGGCGGAGGCAACTCTGTCAGATGGTGGTGGCACCGTCCACACCGGTACGGCGGTCAGAGCACCCGGGTGACTCCTTCGCTGTCCACCCTGGGATCGAGCCGGTCCGGGTCCAGGTTGACGCAGAGCACCACGCTCGCGCCGACGGCGAGCGGCGCGAGCAGCCAGAACAGCGGGTGCTCGTGCTGGCCGCCGTCAACCAGTACCCGGTCGCCGGCGGTGACGTCCTGCTGCGCGGCGATCTCCAGCGCCAGTGAACCCCACTCGGCGTAGCTGGTCCCGTCCACGCTGGCCAGATCACCCGGCCGGACCAGCCCGTACGCTGGTGGCCGGCCGAGGTACCGGCACGCCTCGGCGAGGAAGTCCCGGTAGCCCTCCGGCGGCGGGGTGCCCGCCGCAGCCCGGGCACCGATGTCGAGCATGAACCGGTGCCGCGCCCCGGGCACGTCCTCCAACCAGTCGTCGATCCGGCCGCGGGCGGCGAACACCGCGTCCAGCGGCTCGTCGCCTCCCGGCTCGATCACCGGTAGGCCGGCGGTGGCGGCCAACCGGATCGACACCGACACCCCGATCGACCAGGCGCCCAGCAGCACGGCGGCGGTCTGCCAGTGCGGCGGCAGCAGGATCGCCGCCCGGTCGCCGGTGACCAGCCCGCAGCCGTCGCGCAGCACCGCCGCGGTCCGGGCCGCCCAGGCACCCAGCGCCGTCGCGGAGAGCTCGGTCCGCTCGCCGGTGGCGTCGTCGTAGCAGGTCAGCAGGGGCGTTGCCGGGTCGCCCGGGTAGATGCCCAGGCCGGGCGCGCTGGCGAGGGCGGAGGCGTCCATGCGTACTCCAGGGTGTGAATGATCGTCGCGGCCGACCCTACCGGGTCAGGGTGCCGGGGACCCGTAACCGTGCGGCCACGTCGCGCAGTCGGGGCCAGGTCGCGGCGGTGGTACCGGGCGGGGCGTCGGCGGTCACCCGGCGCAGCATCCGGTCGGTTTCGTCCACGTCGGGCCGTCGTCTCGGGTCGCGTCGCAGCAGGCCGGCGAGCACCGGCCGCAGCGGCCCGGCCCGGGTCGCCGGGTCCGGTGGCGCGGTGGCCAGCGCGGTCAGCGTCGCCATCGGCGTCGACCGGGCGTACGGGGCGCGGCCCTGGACGGCGGCATACAGCGTGGCGCCGAGCGACCACAGGTCGGCCGCCACGGTGGACACCCCGTCCCGGGCGCGCTCCGGCGCGATGTACTGCGGCGAACCGATCACCATCCCGGTCCGGGTGATCGAGCCGTCGCCGTCCAGGGTGGCGAGTCCGAAATCAGTCAGTACCACCCGGCCCCGGTCGCCGATCAGCACGTTGTGCGGCTTGACGTCGCGGTGCAGGACCCCGTGGCCGTGCGCGGCCCGCAGCGCGGCCAGCACCCGTCGACCGATTGCCGCGACCCGTACCGGCGGCAGCGGGCCGTCCTCGGCGACGACCTGGTGCAGCGAACGGGACCGGACGTACTCCATCACGATCAGCGGGCAGCCGGCGACGTGCCGTACGTCGTAGATGCGGACCACGTTGGGGTGGTTGAGCCGGGCAGCGCTGCGCGCCTCCCGCAGCGTCCGGCGGCGCAGTGCCTCGCGTTCGGCGTCGTTCATCCAGTCCGGGGGCAGCACTTCCTTGACGGCGACGTCGCGACGCAGGACCTCGTCGCGCGCCAGCCAGACCCGTCCCATCCCGCCGCTGCCGACCGGACGTACGAGTCGGTAGCGGTCCGCGATCAGCTGCGGTGACACGATCACCGTCTCCCATCGTCAGCCCACGACTGCATACAGTAGTTGTGGGCTGGTGATGCCGGATCAGCTGGAGAAGTGGCGACCATCAGCCGTTTCGCTGCGCCGGGTGACCTAACAGCCGAGTGCCCTGCCGACGGCAACCGCGCTGCCGATGAGCAGCTGAAGCGCCTACGAGACGGCGCCGCCGACCGCCGCGAGCAGGTTGCCGTCCGGCACGACGAGCTTGCCCGCCCCGCCGGCCAGCTGGGCGGCCGCCCGCCGGGTGTTGAAGCCCGGCGCCTCGCGCACGGCGGCGGCGTACGTGGCGGCGGTCTGCGCCGCGATCGTCGCCCAGCCGTACCGCCGGGTCACCAGCTGCCGGGCCGCCCGGGCCACCCGCCGGGCGAACAGCTCGTCGGAGAGCAGCGTGTGCACCGCCTGGGCCAGCCCGTGCGGATCCTGTGGCCGGAACGTCGTACCGGTCACGCCGGGCTCGACGATCTCGGCGAGCCCGCCGGTGGCCGACACGGCCAGCGGCGCGCCGGCCGCCGCCGCCTCCAGCGCCACCATGCCGAACGGCTCGTAGAGGCTCGGCACCACGGTAGCGTCGGTCGCGCCCAGCACCGCCGGCAGCTGCGACTCGGTCATGAACCCGGCGAAGTTGATCAGATCGGCGACGCCGAGCCGCACGGCCTGCGCCTGCAGCTCACCCCGGTACGGCCCGTCACCGGCGACGATCACCCGCAGCCCGGGATGGCGTTGCCGCAGCCACGGCAGCGCGGCGATCAGGTGCTGAACGCCCTTCTCGTAGACCAGCCGGCCGGCGAAGCCGATCAGCGGCCCGTCGGCGGCGTACCGCTCGCGGGCCGCCGCCACCGCCCGCGTCGACGAGCGCCACACCCGGTCGTTCACCCCGTTGGCAATCACGTCCACCCGCGACGCCGGCAGCTCCAGCAGGTGGCTGACCTCCCAGCGCATGTAGCCGGAGCAGGTGATCACCCGGCACGACTCGTGGCCGAGCCAGTGTTCGATG
>NZ_JBHMIQ010000018.1:0-128768 GCF_048060315.1 Micromonospora sp. LOL_013 | reverse complement strand
CGGCGAGGTACGGGCGTACGTTCGCCCGGGTGGACCGGTGGCTCCCGTCCACCCGGATGTGCTCGGACTGCGGCCGGATCAACGAGCGGATGGCGCTGGACGTCGGTCGTGGGTCTGTCCGTGCGGGAGTCTCCACGACCGGGATGTCAACGCGGCGATCAACATCAAGGCCGCCGGGCAGGCGGACGTCAACGACCGTGGAGCGCGGGGTAGGACCGGGACCCGTCCCGGCACCGCGCGGTGAAACGGTAACCCACCAGAACACTGCGCGTGTCACGCGCGGCGTGGCTGGAATCGCCGCCGTTTAGGGCGGCGAGGATGTCAATACGTGCCGGCCGATTTCGGCGACCCGGTGTTCCTGCCGGCCGAGGCCGGGGTGGCCGGCGGCGGCATCGTCGGGTCAGGGTCTGCTCACCGAGCTGCGGCGCTGCGCCCCGGCGATCGGCGTCCGGCTGGATCCCGCCGGAGACCTGCCGGACACCGAGGCGGCCCGGCTGTTCGCGGTGCCCGACGGCACCAACTTCTCCGCCGAGACGCAGGCGTGGCTCACCCTGCACGAGGCGTGTCGGGCGAGCATCGCCTGCGGCCGGGCCATCGTGTTCCACTGACTGACCCGGAACCTGACCCCGACCCTGCCCGTACCGCCGGACGACCGGCTTTCGGCCGGGCGGCGCATCGCCCCCCGGCCGGCCGGTGTGCTCAGCGCAGCACGTGGGAAAGCTGTTCGATGGCGAAGTCCACGTCGGACTCGTCGACGACCAGCGGCGGGGCCAGCCGGATCGTCGCACCGTGGGTGTCCTTGGCCAGTACGCCCCGCTCGGCGAGCCGTTCGCAGGCCTGCCGACCGGTCATCCGCCGTGGGTCCAGGTCCAGTCCGGCCCACAGCCCGCGACCGCGGACGGCGAGCAGTCGGCCGTCGTCGCACAGCGCGTCGAGCCCGGCGTGCAGCCGCGCCCCCAGCTGGGCCGAGCGCCGCTGGTACTCGCCGGTGGCCAGCAGCCGGACCACCTCGGTGGCGACCGCGCAGGCGAGGGCGTTGCCGCCGAACGTCGAGCCGTGCTCGCCGGGGCGCAGCACGCCGAGCACCGACCGGTCGGCGACCACCGCCGACACTGGCACAATGCCGCCGCCGAGCGCCTTGCCCAGGAGGTACATGTCCGGCATGACGCC
Organism: Micromonospora sp. LOL_013; assembly: GCF_048060315.1. Taxonomy (NCBI): domain Bacteria; kingdom Bacillati; phylum Actinomycetota; class Actinomycetes; order Micromonosporales; family Micromonosporaceae; genus Micromonospora; species Micromonospora sp. LOL_013. The sequence goes on along the minus strand of NZ_JBHMIQ010000018.1, from coordinate 127,598 downwards.
TTCGTGGTCGCAGGCGAACGTCGCCCCGGTGCGGCCCAGTCCGGACTGGATCTCGTCGGCGAGCAACAGCACGTCGTTGCGGGTGCACAGGTCCCGTACCCCGGTCAGGTAGCCGTTCGGCGGCACCACCACGCCCTGCTCGCCCTGGATCGGCTCCAGCAGCACCGCGACGCAGGTCTGGTCAATCGCGTCGGCCAGCGCGGCGAGGTCGCCGTACGGCACGATGGTGAACCCCGGGGTGTACGGCCCGAAGTCGGCACGGGCCTCGGCGTCGGTGGAGAAGCTGACGATCGTCGTGGTCCGGCCGTGGAAGTTGCCGTCGGCCACGACGATGGTCGCCTGCCCGTCCGGTACGCCCTTGACCTGGTAGCCCCACTTGCGGGCGACCTTGAGCGCGGTCTCCACCGCCTCGGCGCCGGTGTTCATCGGCAGCACCATGTCCTTGCCGCACAGCTCGGCCAGCTCCCGGCAGAAGTCGGCGAACCGGTCGTGGCTGAACGCCCGACTGGTCAGGGTGAGCCGGTCCAGCTGGGCGTGTGCGGCGGCGGTCAGGGTCGGATGCCGGTGGCCGAAGTTGAGCGCCGAGTAGCCGGCCAGGCAGTCCAGGTAGCGTCGGCCGTCGACGTCGGTGACCCAGGCGCCGGTGGCCTCGCTGATCACCACCGGTAGCGGGTGGTAGTTGTGCGCGGTCCAGCGTTCCGCGTCCCGTACCGCTCTCGGTGTCCGCAGCATCCCGTCAACGATCATCGGCTCGACCCCCTCAGCTCCAGGGTGCAGCATTTCGGGCCGCCGCCGGCCTTGCGCAGCTCGGACAGGTCGACCCCGACCGGGTGGTAGCCGCGTTCGCGCAGCGCCGCCGCCAGCCCGTCGGCCTGCACCGGTAGCACGACGTGTCGGCCGTCGCTGACCGCGTTGAGGCCGAACGCGGCGGCGTCGGCCAGGCTGGCCGTGACGGCGTCCGGGAACAGCCGGCGCAGCACCGCCTGGCTGCCGGGGGAGAACGCTTCGGGCAGGTACGCGATGGTCCGCTCGTCGATCACGGCGAGCGCGGTGTCGAGGTGGTAGAAGCGCGGGTCGACCAGTTGCAGGGTGACCACCGGGCGGCCGAACACCTCCTGGGCGTGGGCGTGCGCGGCGTGCGAGGTGCGGAACCCGGTGCCGGCCAGCAGAAAGTCGCCGACCACCAGGAGGTCGCCTTCGCCTTCGTTGACGTGCTTGGCCTCGTGCACCGGGAAGCCGGCCTGCTCCAACCAGTCGCGGTAGGCAGGCGCCTCATCGGCCCGCTGCGGCTCGCGGAACTGCACGGCCAACGCCCGGCCGTCGATGACGGTGGCGCCGTTGGCGGCGAACACCATGTCGGGCAGACCGGGCAGCGGCTCGATCTCGTCGACCGTGTGGCCCAGTTCCAGGTACGTCCGGCGCAGCTGGTCCCATTGCGTGATCGCCAGCTCCCGGTCCACGGGGCGGGCCGGGTTCATCCACGGGTTGATCGCGTATTCCACGGCGAAGTACGTCGGCCGGCACATCAGGTACTGCCGGTGGGTGGCGTGCATCGTCATGCGACTGGCTCCTGGGGTCGAAGGCGCGCCTCGGCGGTGGCCGTGGGCTGGCGCTTGTCCTTCACGCTAAGGGCTGTGACCCGCAGAAACCATTGTCAAGAGTTGCTTGTATTGGCGAATCGTTGCGTCATCGCTGGGTCCAACGTGCGCTTTGTTGCGTCCACCTGCTTTCGGGGAGCGACCACGCTGTCGCCCCCCGAAGATGCGGTGCCCGGTGAACCACCGGTTCGGTCGGCCCTCGTGCGGTGAACCACCGCTGCTGGGCCTGCGGGACGGTGAGACCACCGTCCCGAGGTCACGATTGCCCGTCAGAAGATTCCGGCAAACTGTGAATCAAGCCACTGCCGTACCTGCTGCACCATGTCGGTCTCGGTGGTCAGCCAGCTCAGCGCGCCGGTCAGCGCCAGGCTGCCGACGATCATCGTCCCGAGGGCAACGACGATGCCCGTCAGCGCCTCTGTCCGGCCGGCGATGTGCCGGCGGGCCGTCGCCGAGATCCCGCCGAGGCCGGTGGCGAGGGCGATCACCCCGATCGCGATCCCGTACGGTGCCAGCGGCCCGGACAGCACGAACAGCGCGCCGGTGATCCCGGTGATCACACTGACGGTGGCCAGCAGGCTGGCCCGGGGCCGTGGCCCGGCCGGTGTCGGCGGGGGAGCCGGCCGGGGGTCGCCGCCCTCCCGGTTGGGTGGCTCGGGGCGCGGTCCCGGCGGCGACGGCCGGGTGGCCGGGTCGGTAACCCCGGCCCGGGTCGTGTCGCTCCGCGTCGTGTCGGCCTCTGCGGCGTCGGCCGTGCCGGTCGCGGTCGCGGTGGTACCGCCAATCGGTGGCGGGTCGTCCGCCGGCCGCGTCGGCTCCGTGCGCCGGGACAGCGAGGGAATCCTGACCATGACAGACCTCCTTATCGGTACGCCGGACCGCACTGCGGCTGCGCGGGTCTCCGGCGGTTGTCGGCTTGCCGTACCCGGATGTCCGGTCCGCCACACCAGTCACGGTCAAGCGGGTGGCGATACCCTCGGACGGTCAGGTTCCGATCATGGGCGGGTGTAGCGGTGTCGGTGAGGCCAACAGGACCGGAAGCGGATCATGGAACGCGCGGTCCCGACGATCCGCCGGAGCTCACGGACTACTTCCGTCAGCTGCTGTGGCAACGGCACATCGTCGGTCTCTGCCGCGCCGGGGCTGCGGCGACCCGCATTGGTGAGGCCGCCGCCGCGCGTACCGGCCGTAACCTCACCCAGTTCCTGGTGCTGGGCATGCTCGACGCCACCGGTCCCCGTTCCCAGCAGGAGCTCAGCGACGGGCTACGGACCGACCGAACCACGATGGTCGGCACGGTCGACGCGTTGGAACGCGCCGGTCTGGTCACCCGGCAGCGCAATCCGACCAACCGGCGGGCGTACATCGTCACCATCAGCCCGGCCGGTCGGGCGGCCCTCGCGACGATCTCGGCCGACGCGGCGACCCTCGAGACCCGGTTCTTCGAGCGCCTCACCGCCGACGAGCGGAACCAGTTGGTCGGCCTGATCGGCAAGCTACTGATCGGTGCCGACGCCGGCCCGACGACGGGTTAGTCGGCCGCGCCCGGCCAATCGGCTGAGCCGCTTCTCCTCCCTTGCCGCCCAGCGGGCGACCCGGCGCGGGTCGAGCGGGCCGCCGTGCCCGACGTGCAGCGTCGCCGGGCCGAGGGCCAGCATCCGCCGCAGGCTGGCGAGGTTGCCGGCTGGGTCATCGTGGAACGGCGGGTTGGCCGGCCGGCTGCCGAGCAGGCCTAGCATCGAGCTGGCGACCAGGTCTCCGGCGACGAGGTCGCCGTCGTCGGTGAGCACTGAGATCGAACCGGCGGTGTGGCCCGGGGTGGGCACGATCCGGCCGGCCACACCGTAGTCGTCGAGCCGCAGTTCGCCGTCGATCAACAGGTCGGGCTCGACCGGCCGGACCGGTCGGTCGAGCACCCCGGTACGCATGATCAGCCGCCCGGTCGGCCCGGTCGGCAGATAGGGCCGCCGGCTCGCGCCGGCCCGGTACTGAGCCAGATCGGCGACGTGACCGGCGACCGGTGCCCCGGTGAGTTGGTGCAGTCGGGCGGCGGAGCCGAAGTGGTCGGTGTGCCCGTGGGTGAGCACGATCAGCGCCACCTCGGACGGGTCCACCCCGTGGCGGATCAGACTGGCGTGGATCTTTCCGCCGCTGCCGGGCATCCCGGCGTCGACGATGACCGGTCGGCGACCGAGCAGGAGATAGGCGTTCACGCTCCGCTTGCCGGTGACGGGGATCGGCAGGACGGTGGTGCGAGTGGGCACAGGACCTCCGAACGAGCGACGAAGTAAATCGTCAGGTAGTCAACAGTTGAGCAACATACAATCAGTCGGGTCTGGCCATGGTCAAGCCGGCTGCTGCCGATAGGCTCTGCTGCCATGCCCGAAGGCCACACCATCCATCGGCTGGCCGCCCACCACCACGCCGTACTCGGCGGAGCGCAGATCGTCGCGACCAGCCCGCAGGGTCGGTTCGCCGCTGGCGCCGCCCGACTCACCGGCGCCACCCTCGCCGCCACCGAGGCGTACGGCAAGCACCTGCTGCATCACTACCGGGGCGGTCCGGGCGGCGGCATCCTGCACGTGCACCTGGGCCTCTACGGCACCGTCGCCGACGGGCCGGGACAGCCGCCGGCACCGGTCGGGCAGATCCGGCTGCGGTTGGTCGGCGGGCCGGCAGGGACAGCCGACGGACCAGCAGTGGCAGCCGGCGAAGCCGCCCGACGGCACTGGTTGGACCTGCGCGGGCCGGCTGCCTGCGAACTGCTCACCGAGGCGGAGACCGACGCCCTGCGCGACCGGCTCGGTGCCGACCCGCTGCGCGACGACGCCGACCCGGACACCGCCGGCGGACGGATCCGGCGCAGCGCCCGGCCACTCGGTGCGCTGTTACTCGACCAGACGATCGTCGCCGGGGTCGGTCTGGTCTACGCCACCGAGGTGCTGTTCCGGGCCGGGATCGCGCCGACCATGCCCGGCCGGCGGCTGACCGCCGACCAGTGGCAGCGGATCTGGTCCGACCTGGTCGCTCTGATGCGGATCGGGGTGCGCCGGGGCCGGATCGACACCATCCGCGACGAGCACCTGCCGGAGGCGATGGGCCGGGCGCCGCGCAACGACCGGCACGGTGGCGAGGTGTACGTCTACCGGCGCGCCGGCCAACCCTGCCTGTGCTGCGGCGCCACCGTGGCCGCCGGGGTGCTGGCCGCCCGGAACACCTACTGGTGCCCGACCTGCCAACCGGGCTGACCCGCCGCCGTCACCACCATTTGCGCTTCGGTGGCCGCACCACGACCGAACCGAAGATCACGTTGCAGCTCACCTGGATGATCGGGGCACCGGGCCGGGGCGGTGCGGTCAGCTTTGACTTCTTGTCACCGAACACCGCCGTGCCGGTCATCCGGACGTCGACCCCTTCCGGCACGTACACGGTGACCGAGCCGAAGATGGCAGTCGCCTCGATAGTGGTCACCTGATGCTGGATCTGGGCATCCTGCAACTCGATCTTGCAGTCGCCGAAGACCGCCCGCGCCTCCACCCGGTCCGGCACCAGCCAGTGCCCCTTGCGCACCTCGTCACCGAAGATCGCCACCATCCGCTCCACCGGGGCGGGCAGCGTTGCGCCGCCGCCCGATACCGCCGGGTACGCCGGATCGCGCGCCGCCAGCGCACCCGGCCCGGCGGCGGCCGGCAGCCCACCCGACGGCTCGGTGGGCAGGTCGGCGGTGAGCCGGGCCAGCTCACCCCGGGTCTTGGCCTGATGTGCCTCGGTGGCCCGGTCGGCGTACTCGTCGAGGGTCAGCCGGCCTTCCGCGGTCGCCTGGCCGAGCAGCTCCACCACCTGCTCCCGCTCGGCGTCGGAGACGCGCAGGTGATCGCCGCTGGGGTGGGTCGCCGAGTCCACCCGCCAAGCCTAACGGCACGCCCGACGGCAACCGCCACCCGCCCGGTCCGGGCGGGCGCCGGCTCACGGGGTCTCGGCGACGGCGTTGTTGGCCCGCCGGGCGGCGACCAGCACCGGATCCCAGACCGGCGAGTACGGCGGGGCGTAGCCCAGGTCGAGGGCGGTCATCTCGGCCACCGACATCCGGTTCCACACCGCGACGGACAGCACGTCGATCCGCTTCGCCGCGTCCGAGGTGCCGACGATCTGACCACCCAGCAGCTGCCCGGTGTGCTGCTCAGCGATCAGTTTGATGGTCATCGGTGCGGCACCGGGGAAGTAGCCGGCCCGGTTGTTCGACTCCACGGTGGCGCTCACATAGGCGTACCCGGCTTTCGTCGCCTCGCGTTCGAGCAGCCCGGTGCGGGCCACCTCCAGGTCACAGACCTTGGTGATCGCGGTGCCGATCACCCCGGGGAAAGTGGCGTAGCTGCCGCCGATGTTGATCCCGGCCACCCGGCCCTGCTTGTTGGCGTGGGTGCCCAATGGGATGTGCACCGGCCGGCCGCTGACCCGGTGGAAGGTCTCGACGCAGTCGCCGGCCGCCCACACGTCGGGCACCCCGATCACCCGCATCTGCAGATCGGTACGGACGCCGCCGGTGACGCCGACCGGCAGGCCGGCCTGCTCGGCGAGCCCGGTGTTCGGCCGTACGCCCAGACCCAGCACCACGACGTCGGCCGGCACCGCGCCTTCGTCGGTCAGCACCTCGCAGACCCGCCCGTCCCGCTCGTGCAGGCCGGTGACCGTTACGCCGGTACGCACGTCGATGCCGAGCCCGACCAGCGCTGAGCGGACCAGCGCTCCCATGTCCGGGTCGACCGTGGACATCGGCTGTGGGCTGCGCTCCACCAGGGTTACCGCCAGGCCACGCCGGATCAACGCCTCGGCCATCTCCACCCCGATGTACCCACCGCCGACCACTACCGCCCGACGCGGCACCGGTTCCTGATCGAGCCAGTCCCGCAGCGCCGCACCGTCCTCGAGAGTCTGCACCCCGAACACGCCGGCGGCGGCGTTGCCCGCCCACGGCGGCTGCGCCGGCGCCGCTCCGCTGGCGTACACCAGGGTGTCGAACGGCTCGCGGACCTCCCGCCCGCCGTCGCCGAACGACGTGGCCACCACCTCCCGCGCGGCAAGGTCGATCCGGGTGACCTCGTGCCGGATGCGGACGTCGATGTGGTGGTCGCGGCGGAACGTCTCCGGATCGCGGACGATCAGCTCCTGCGGGTCGTCGACCAGGCCGGAGATCCAGTACGGGATTCCGCAGGCCGAGTACGAGGTGAACCGGCCCCGCTCGAACGCGACGATGCTCAGCTCGTCGGGGCCACGCAGTTGCCGGGCCTGAGACGCGGCCGACATGCCGGCCGCGTCACCGCCGATCACCACCATCCGTTGCGCCATTTCACATCTTCTCCAGTCGGGTCCGGTCGGACCGGATCAGCGGTCCGGTGGGGGGAGTGGCGGCCGGTCCGGCGGGGGAGCGGTCACGTGCGGCGGTGCCGGGATGATCGACCGGCTGCGGGTCTGCGCGGCCAGGTAGTCCACCACGGCGCCCAGGTCGCCGGTGCCGGCGTGCACGGCCCGCTGCCGGGCCGCCCCGGTGCCCCGGGCCCGCAGCCGGCCCAGCAGCGAGTCCACCAGCGCGACGTCGCCGTGCCGGTCGAGCTCGGGGCGGACGGTGTCGACCAGCCGGCGCAGCAGATGCCAGCCGGGACGCAACGCGGGTGCCCCGGTGGCCAGGTCCACGGCCTGCCCCTCCAGTCCGTCGTGCGCGGCCCGCCAGTGGGCGGCGACCAGCACATGATGCTCCACGTCGACCGGTGGCCGGTCCTGTTCCACCGCGGTGAGCGCGGTGCCGACCAGACCGCGGACCAGTGCGGCGAGCAGGATCGTGTCGTCCAGGCTCGGGCAGACGTCGCCGATGCGGACCTCGACGGTGGGGTAGTGCGCCGACAGTCGGGCGTACCAGTGGAGCATCCCTTCGTCCAGGATGAGACCGGCGGTGGTCAGGTCGTCGACCAGTGACCGGTAGTGCTCGTACGAGCGTAGCTGTGGGGCCGGGGCGACCGCCGGCCAACGCTGCCACATCACCGACCGCCAACTGGCGTACCCGGTGTCGACGCCGTGAAAGAACGGTGAGTTGGCGGTCGCCGCCTGCAGCACCGGCAGCCACGGGCGGAGGTGGTTGAGCACCTGTACGCCGACCTGCTGGTCCGGGACCGCGACATGCACGTGCAGCCCGTTGGTGCCCGAGCCGGGCAGCAGCTTGCCGTACCGTTCGACGATCCGGTGGAAGCGTGGGTCGTCAACCACGTCGGGCTGCGGACCGGCGACCGGTGCGGTGCCGACGGCGAGCAGCCGGACACTGGCCCGCTCGGCGGCGTCGGCGACCCCGGCGCGCAGCGTCCCGAGGGTACGCCGCAGCGCCCGTAGGTCCAGGCCGGGTGGACTGCCGATCTCGATCTGGCTGGTCTGGAACTCCCGCTGCACCTGCCCGCGCAGCTCCGGCGGGATCTCGGCGAGCACCGCCGCGACCGCCGGTGCGGCGGCACCCGACCGGCGGTTGACGAGCAGGAACTCCTCCTCCACACCGACGGTCAGCGCGTCGGGCCGGTGCCGGGCCGGCTCGGCGGCGACAGTACTGCTGGTCATCGGGCCATCCTGCGCCTTCGGACGACCCGGCGGTACGGCTTTGCGGTGCCGCCGGCCGCGCCGGTCGGCTCAGCGTTCGCGGATGGGCGGTCGGTTCAGCGTTCGCGCCGGGGTGGCCGGGGCAGCGGCAGGTCGTGCCGACCGGCGATCAGCTCCTGGACCCGGATCTTGGCCAGGATGATTGGTTGCCGGTAGCGGCGCTCGCGGTCGGCGGACCTGGCTCGTCGCCACTCGGCCCAGCGGCTCTCGCCGCGGTAGAACCAGCGCGCCCAGGGCGCGTGCGGCCGGGCCAGCCGTAGCGCGCCGACGATCAGCAGGACCGGCAGGAACAGTCCCAGCAGCCCGGTCCAGATCTTGCCCTTGAGCAGGGTGATCGCTGCCAGCACCAGGTTGATCACGATGAGCGCGGCGCCGGCGAACTGTGCCGGGTCGGTCTCGCCGGTGAGGAATTCGTTGGCCCCCAGCGGTCGCAGGCCGAGTAGCAGCAGCCCGGAAACGGCGACCGCCACGAAGACCGCGTCGATCGAGGTGCGGCCGCGCTCCGACCAGTAGACGTCGCTCAGATGCAGCAGCAGGGCGAACTCGTCGAGCACCAGCGCGGCGCCGACGCCGAACAGCGCGGCCGCCACCGCTCGCCACACGGTCGTCTCCACCGGGATCGCCAGCCCGGCAACCCCGGCGACCAGCATGAAGACCACCCCGAAGACGACGTGATGGATGTGCAGGTCGCCCCGGGTGACGTTGCCGGGCCACCAGCGCACCTGTGCCCGGATCATCCGGACCGAGAATCGGATGAACGCGAAGCCGAGGACGACGCCGACGAAGAAACAGAACAGCGGCAGCCGGCCGGTCGAGACTATGGTCTGCTCGAACCAGCCGTTCACCGGACTCCTCCATGCGACACGCGCACCTTGTCTCCTTATCCACTGCTACGCAGGGATTCAACTGACTTTACGAGCTGTCCGGCCTGGCCGGACGGGTTCAGAGCCAGTCTCCACGCCGGTTGCGACATCGACATCGGTTGACAAGTCCGACCTGGAGACGTACAACTCTGAGAGCGCTCTCTCGATGAGTTGAGCGATCCCCGACCGTCCCCATCAGTTCTGATATCTCAAGACCGAAGATCGGCAACCGTGCCGGAGAGAACGCTCTCAGCCGGTCGGCGGCATCTGCCCTGATCCGGACCAAGAGTCGGCGAGCGGCCACCCCCCAGCAGGCCGTGACCGGCCCACACCCCAGCAGAGAGGCCAGTGATGAATTCACCCCCGCGACGCCCTCGTCGCCCCATCCGTACCCGGATCGTCGCCGCCGCAGCGGCGCTCACCGCGACCGCCGTCGTCACCTCGGTCACCGCGCACGCCAACGCCGCGATCCCGCCCACCCCCAGCGGCTGGGACCTGCTCTGGAGCGACGACTTCACCGGTGCCGCCAACACCCTGCCCTCGTCGGCCAACTGGATCATCGACACCGGCACCAGCTACCCCGGCGGCCCGCCACAGTGGGGCACCGGCGAGATCCAGACCTACACCAACAGCACCGCCAACGTCCGGCACGACGGCAACGGCAACCTGCGGATCACCCCGATCCGCGACGGCGCCGGCAACTGGACCTCGGCCCGGATCGAGACGGTACGCAGCAACTTCAAGCCGCCGTCCGGTGGCGTGATGGCGATCGAAGGCCGGATCCAGGTGCCGAACGTGACCGGGGCCGCCGCCTCCGGCTACTGGCCGGCGTTCTGGGCGCTCGGCTCGCCGTACCGGGGCAACTACCAGAACTGGCCGGCGATCGGCGAGTTCGACGTGATGGAGAACGTCAACGGCCTGAACAACGTCTGGGGCGTACTGCACTGCGGCGTTGCCCCGGGCGGACCGTGCGACGAGTTCAACGGCATCGGCGGGTCCCGGGCCTGCCCCGGCGCCTCCTGCCAGTCGGCGTTCCACACCTACCGCTTCGAGTGGGACGCCAGCGCCAGCCCGCAGCAACTGCGGTGGTACGTCGACGGACAGCACTACCACACGGTCACCCAGGGGCAGATCCCCGAGCCGCACTGGTCCAACATGACCACCCACGCCGGCTACTTCATCCTGCTCAACGTGGCGATGGGCGGTGCCTTCCCGAACGGGGTCGCCGGCTCCACCACGCCGACCGCGAACACCGTCTCCGGCGTACCGATGCTGGTCGACTACGTCGCGGTCTACACCCGCGGCGGGTCGAACCCGCCGCCGACCACCCCACCACCGCCGACCACCCCGCCGCCCGGCGGTGGGGTGAACGCGTACGCCGCGATCCAGGCCGAGGCGTTCAACGCCCACAACGGGGTCGGGACCGAGGCGTGCAGCGAGGGCGGCCAGAACATCGGCTGGCTGGCCGACGGCGACTGGGCCCGCTACGACAACGTCGACTTCGGCTCGACACCGCCGCGTGACTTCGTCGCCCGGGTCGCCTCCGGTGCCGGTGCCGGGGCCAGCGGCCTGGTCCAGGTCCGCATCGGCAGCCCGACCGCCGCGCCGATCGGCAGCTTCGCCGTCGGTGACACCGGCGGCTGGCAGACCTGGCGTACGGTGCCCGGCAACGTCTCCGGGGTGACCGGCCGGCAGACGGTCTACCTGACCTTCAGCAGCGGCCAGCCGAACGACTTCGTCAACGTCAACTGGTTCCACTTCCGCCGCTGACCTCGACGGGGAGCCCGGCTGGTCGACCCGCTTCGGGGGGGGCGAGCCGGGCTCCCCTCGCCCGCGGTGCGCGCGAACGGCGAGGGGTTCAGCCTGGCGAGGCCTTCCTGCCGCTCATAGGGGAAGTTGCTCCTCGTTGCGGGCGACCGATGATGACGGTGGCCACGGTGGGTCGTCGCAGCAGCCAGTTGACCGCGATCTGCAGGCACCGCCCGGCCGGTCTCGCGGGACAGTTCCTCGAGGACGTCCACGACGCGGAACAGGTACTCGTCGTCGACCGGGGGACCGTGGGTGGCGCGCTCGTCGAGCACGGCTTCGACCGTCTGGACCTCGCCGACGTGGCGCGCCGCGCCGAGGTGGGCAAGGACGGTCTACCGCCGCTGGGGCACGGTCGCCGTCCGCATCGCCGAGTGGGGCACCTGCGTGGAGCAGGCCGTACGGCGGGCGGAACTGCCCCAGGGCACGGATGCCGCCGAGGTCATCCGCGCCGTCTCGGCGCCCGCTGCCACGGGGCCGGCCTCGCGCCCGTACTCCCGGTCGGCTGGGATGCTTCGGGCATGCCTTCCTACCCGCCGACATTCGCCGACCAGGTCGTCACCCAACCGCTGCGCGCTCAGTTCGAGGCGTTCCTCGACGAGCACCGCAGCGCACTCAACCGCTGTCTGGACGGGCTGACCGAGGAGCAGGCCCGCCGATCGTTGGTCGCCTCCCGGACCACGTTGCTGGGTCTGGTGAAGCACACGACCTTCGTCGAGAAGGTCTGGTTCGACGAGGCCGTGACGTGCCGGCCGCGTACGGAGCTCGGGCTGCCCGCTACGGCGGACGAGTCGTTCATCCTCGCTACCGACGACACGATCGCCAGTGTCCAACGCGCACACCGCGAAGCCTGCGAAGCGTCCCGCCGGGCGACGTCGTCCCTGGAGTTGGACGACATCCTGCACGGCAACCGGAGAGGTCCGCTTCCGCTGCGCTGGGTGTACCTGCACGTGCTGCGCGAGCTCGCCCAGCACTGTGGGCACGCGGACATCCTCCGCGAGCAGCTTGCCGACGAGTAGTACGCCGCCGCCTTCGCTGCCGCCGCTCACCGCCTTCGACCTCGGCCGAGGTGTTTACAAAACTGTTAAGAGTCTTAATAATTGCCGCACTGGTGCTTCGAGGGAGGGATGTCGATGAAACCCGTACGGATAGCCGCCCCGGTGCTGGCCGCGGTCCTCGCCGCCGCAGGGGTGATCTGGGCGGCCGGCCCGGCCCTGGCCGCCGGCCCCACCGCGACCTTCGAGAGAACCTCCGACTGGGGCAGCGGCTGGGAAGGCAAGGTCACCGTCGCCAACGGCGGCGCCACCGCCATCACCGCCTGGACCGTCGCCTTCGACCTGCCGGCCGGCACCACGGTCGGCACCTACTGGGACGCCCTGCTCAGCGTCTCCGGGCAGCGGTTCACCTTCACCAACCGCAGCTGGAACGGCCAACTCGCGCCAGGCGCGTCGGTCTCGTTCGGATTCCTCGGCAGCGGGCCGGGCAGCCCGACCAACTGCACCCTCAACGGTGCGTCCTGCGGCGGCCAGCAGCCGCCAACCACGGCCCCACCCACCTCCGCGCCACCGACTACCGCGCCACCCACCACCGCGCCCCCGACGACCTCACCCCCCAGCACGGCGCCGCCAACCGACGACGGGCTGCCGGAGCACTTCCTCACCGGGTACTGGCACAACTTCGACAACCCGGCCGTCGAGCTGCGGCTACGCGACGTGCCGGCCGAGTACGACCTGATCGCGGTCGCCTTCGCCGAGGCCACCAGCACCCCCGGCGCGGTCAGCTTCGGCATCGACCCGGGTCTGTCCGCCGCACTCGGCGGCTACACCGACGCACAGTTCAAGGCCGACCTCGCCACCCTGCACCAGCGCGGCAAGAAGGTGATCATCTCGATCGGCGGGGAGACCGGCCGGGTCGCGGTCAACGCCCCCGCGTCCGCCGCTGCGCTCGCCGACAGCCTGTACCGGCTGATCCAGGACTACGGCTTCGACGGCGTCGACATCGACCTGGAGAACGGGCTCAACCCGACCTATATGGCGGAGGCGATGCGCGCGCTGCGCAGCCGGACCGGGCCGGGGCTGATCATCACGATGGCACCGCAGACCATCGACATGCAGTCAGCATCGGTGTCGTACTTCAAACTGGCGCTGGACATCCGCGACATCCTGACCGTGGTGCACACCCAGTTCTACAACTCCGGGTCGATGCTCGGCTGCGACCAGGCGTTTGCCTACAGCCAGGGCACGGTCAACTTCATGACCGCGCTGGCCTGTCTGCAACTGGAATCGGGCCTGCGGCCCGACCAGGTGGCCCTCGGCCTGCCCGCCGGTCCGGGAGCGGCCGGCGGCGGCATCGTCGCCCCGACGATGGTCAACCAGGCACTCGACTGCCTGGCCCGGGGCACCAGCTGCGGCAGTTTCCGGCCGCCGCGCACCTACCCCGGCATCCGGGGTGCGATGACCTGGTCGATCAACTGGGACGTGACCAACGGCAACGGGTTCGCCCGTACCGTCAAGCCGCACCTGGCGACGCTGCCCTGACCGGCGGCCCGGCCACCCGCAGCGGGTGGCCGGCCCGGACGACCGGGCCGGCCACCCGCCGCTACCGCTCGTCCGGGGCGAGCCGCACCCGGCGGAGCAGTTGCGCGTTGAGCGCGACCACGATGGTGGACGCGGACATCAGGATCGCCCCGACCGCCGGGCTCAACGTCAGCCCGGCCCAGGCCAGCACGCCGGCGGACCACCCCGGTGACCCCGCGCGGGTCGGACGAGGCGAGAACGACCCCGGCGGACTCGATCGCGACGTCGGTGCCGGCCCCAATCGCGATGCCGACGTCGGCTCGGGCCAGCGCCGGTGCGTCATTGACGCCGTCGCCGACCATCGCCACGGTCAGCCCCCGGGCCTGCAGGTCCGCCACCGTCTTGTCCTTGTCAGCGGGCAGCACCTCGGCGAAGACCTCGTCCACGCCGGGCCGGAAGCCGAGATCGGCGGCGACCGCCTCGGCGACCTGCCGGGCCTCGGGCCGGACCTCGTCGGCCAGCCCGATCGCACCGAGCACCTCGGCTCGGCCGCCGTCGAGCCGCAGCAGATGCAGCACGGCGGCACCACGCTGCGACCAGCCCACGGTCGTGGTGGTCAGCTCCGGCGGGACTGCGGCGTCGAGTTCGCCCAGCAGCGCCGGGCCGCCGACGGCATAGTGGGTGCCGTTCACGTTTGCCTGCACGCCCCGGCCGGTCAACGACCGGAAGTCGGTTGCGGCGCTCGTCGGACCGCGTCCGGTGGCGGCGGCCACGATGGCCCGGGCCAGTAGGTGCTCGCTGTCGGCCTCCACCGCCGCGGCCAGCCGCAGTACGTCGTGCTCGGTGCGCCCGGGGGCCGCCGCGACCCCGGTCACGGTGTGCGCGCCCCGGGTCAGGGTGCCGGTCTTGTCGAACAGCACCGCGTCGACGGTCCGCATCCGTTCCAGGGCCAGCCGGTTCTTGACCAGGATTCCGGCCTTGGCCGCCACGGCCGTCGACAACGCGATCACCAGGGGGATCGCCAGGCCCAGGGCGTGCGGGCAGGCGATCACCAGTACGGTGACCGTCCGTACCACGGAGTCGTTGAGGCTGCCAAACGCCCACCAGGCGCCGAAGGTCAGCACGGCGGCGGCCATCGCGGCGTAGAACAGCAGGGCGGCGAACCGGTCGGCGAGCATCTGGGCCCGGCCGCTCGATGCCTGGGCCTGTGCGACGAGGCGCTGAATGCCGGCCAGGGCGGTGTCCTCGCCGACGGCCTCGACCCGTACCCGGACAGCCGAGTCGGTCGCGACGGTGCCGGCAACCACCGGTGCACCGACGCGTCGGTGCACCGGCCGGGACTCTCCGGTGATCATCGACTCGTCCATCTCCGCCTCGCCGTCGGTGATCCGCCCGTCGGCGGGCACCCGGGCACCGGAGCGCACCAGCACCAGATCCCCGGCCCGCAGGTCGGCCGCCGTGACCTGCTGGACCTGCCCGTCGTCGGCGACCCGTTCCGCGTTGTCGGGCAGCAGCGCGGCCAGCGCGGACAGCGCCCCCTGTGCCTGGCCGATCGCCCTCATCTCCTGCCAGTGGCCGAGCAGCATGATCGTCACCAGCGCCGCCAGCTCCCACCAGAAGTCCAGGTCGAAGGCACCGAAGCTGGTGGCCAGCGAGGCCAGGTAGGCGACGGTGATAGCCATCGAGATCAGCAGCATCATGCCGGGTGCGCGGTCGCGGACCTCGCGTACCCCGCCGACCAGGAACGGCCAGCCGCCGTAGCAGAACACCACCGAGCCGAGCACCGGGCCGACCAGGGACATACCGGGAACATCCAGCGAGTAGCCGAACCAGTCCATCACCATGTGACTGGTGACCACGGCCGGTACGGTCAGCGCGAGACTCAGCCAGAACCTGCGGCGGAACATCTCCGGGTCGTGGCCGGTGTGCTCGTCGTGTCGGGTGCCGTCCGTTTCCACGTCACCACGATACCCCCCAGGGGTATTATCACCAGTAATGGGGTTTCATGAACCTCGTGGTCGGCCTGTGCCACAGTGGGTTGGACGGGAGGCCCGGCGGTGGTTACGCGTCGGCCGACACGGACGCCGCGACGATGTACGTTGATCCACCCAGCCGAGGGAGCCCTCATTGTCGTCAAACCGGCCCGGAGACAACCAGGTAGGTTCCCTCGATGCCCGTGGTCATCCGACGCAGACACGTCCCCCGCGTAGCTCCGGGGAACCCAAGGTATCTCCTGGACGTCTACCTCGTCCCGACGGTGTCGCTCTGAGTCAAACTGGCCGGGGGCTTATCGGCACCGGCGACGGCTCGTCGGCCGAACCGTCCCTGGCATCAGGGCGACGGTCGGCGGCCAGCGGCAGCCCGACGGCGGCGACGCCGGACCTGGCCGACCACCCAGTAGACGACCAGCCCGCCGAGCAGTACGAGGACCGCCACGTCGAACCAGCGGCTGTACCGCTCGACCTGCTGCCACTGTGAACCGAGCGCGAACCCGGCACCGACGAACAGGGCGTTCCACACCCCGCTGCCCAGCGTGGTGAAGGCGCTGAACCGGGTCAACGGCATCCGGTCGGCGCCGGCCGGCACCGAGACCAGGCTCCGCACGACCGGCACCATCCGGCCGAACAGCACCGCCCACCGCCCGTACCGGTCGAACCACCGGTCGGCCTTGTCCAGGTCTTCCAGATCGACCAGCGGCACCCTGTCCAACCAGCGTCGCAGCCGTGCCTCGCCGATCGCCGCACCCAGCCAGTAGAGCAGCAACGCGCCGGCCAGCGAGCCGATCGTCGCCCCGACCCAGACCCCGACCAGATTCGCCCGGTCCTGGCTTGCCAGGTAGCCGGCCATCGCCAGCACCACCTCGCTGGGGATCGGCGGGACGACGCTCTCCAGCGCCACCAGCAGGCCGACCCCGAGCTCGCCCAGCCGGGCGATGACATCGGCCACCCAGCCGGTCAGCCCGCCGATCTGGTCCGGTGGGGTGTCGACGGTGACGGCCATGGCGCTCCCTGCGTCGAGGTAAGTCCATCGGATACCCGGCGGCCGACGGCGCTACACCTGCTCAACGACCGGCTACGCCTCACGTTGGGTCAACGACCGCTGACGGCCGGCGACGTACCGAGCTCTCCCGGACCTGCAGCTTGGTGGGCAGGGTGACGGTGGTCGCGGCCCGGTCGGGGTCGGCGATCCGCTCGATGAGCAGCTGGGCGGCGGTCTCGCCCAACTGGTACGTCGGCTGGGTCACGGTGGTCAACGCGGGCCGAACCAGATGTGCCCACGGCAGGTCGTCGAAGCCGACCACACCCATCTCCGCCGGCACCGCGATGCCCTGGTCGACCAGGTACTCCACCGCACCAACGGTCATCAGGTTGTTCGCCGCGAACAGCGCATCCGGTCGCGGTCGTAGCCGCAGCAGCTCCGTCATCGCCCGGTAGCCTCCGTCGGAGCGGAAATCGGCATGGCGGACCAGCTCCTCCTGGTACGGCTGCCCGGCATCGGCCAGTGCCCGCTGGTAGCCACCCAGCCGTCGGCAGGCGGTCCAGACGCCACGTCGCCCGGTGATGCAGGCGATCCGCCGGTAGCCCGAGTCGAGCAGGTGCGCGGTGGCCAGCCGGGCGCCGTGCTCGTTGTCCACCAGTACGGTGTCGATCCGGCTGCCGTGCAGCTGCCGGTCGACCACCACCACCACCACCGGCACCCGGGCGGCGGTGAGCTGCCCCAGATCGGCGGCCGGCCCGGACGGGGCGATGATTACCCCGGCGACCTGTTCGGCGAGGACGGCGTTCAGGTAGCGGCTTTCCTTGGCCGGATCCTCGTCGGTGTTGCACAGCACGACCGAGTAGCCGGCCTGCTGGGCGAGGTCCTCGACGCCGCGGACCAGGGCGGTGAAGAACGGGTTGCCGATGTCGCTGATCACCACCGCCCACAACGTGGTCCGGCTGCGGCGCAGATTACGGGCCACCGCGTTGGGCCGGTAGTCCAGCTCGCGCATCGCCCGCCGGACCCGGTCCGCCAGCGCGGGATCCACGTTGGTGTGGCCGTTGACGACCCGGGAGACGGTAGCCGGGGAGACCTCCGCTTTCCGCGCAACGTCGTAGATGGTCGCCATTGTTCATCGCCCTCTTCACTTGCTCCCGGCCCGAGGGTGCCGGTCACGGAACCCGGGACGATAATTACAGACCGGGTACGGAGCGCGATGGCCCAGCAGATCGGACACCCATGGCGTAGCGCATGCAGTCCGGCGCTGAGCTGCGACGCCGTGACCGTCCACTGTCGGGATACCGACACCAGTGAAGATTCCACAGCGGACATCCGCTGACCGGTGCCCGCACCAGCCCGAGCGCGGCGTACGAACTACGCCGTTGCGCCGGCGCCCGGATCGGCCGAGGCTCGGCCGCGGCGCAGCCAGAGAAGCCCGACGACCGGCAGCACCAGCGGGATGTAGCCGTAGCCGCTGCCAAAGCCCGACCAGACCGTCTCGTCCGGAAACGCCGCCGGCACCGCGAGACTCGCCGCGCCGATGCCGAGTACGCCGACCAGCTCCACCGTGCAGCAGCCGTACGCGATCCGCCGGCCGACCGGGCCATCGATGATCAGCCCGGCGGCCGCCACCAGGTACACCACTGCGGCGAAGGCGGAGAGCAGATACGCCACCGGCGCCTCGCCGAACCGGGTGGCGATCTGCACGCCGGCCCGGGACGAGGCGGCGATCGCGAAGAGGATGTAGACGCCGATCAGCACCCGTCCCGGCCCGCTGCGGGTCCGCGCCGTCCGGCCGGTGCGCGCCGTCCGGCCGGTGCGCGCCGTCCGGCCGTCCGTCGACGTCGGGTCAGCCACCGCCGACCGCCGTCCAGGTCTGCTGCAGCCGGACCACCAGCACCGGAATCACCAGGGCGAAGACGCCGACGGTCAACGAGCCCCACCGGGTCGGCTCCATCCGACCCAGCACCCCCGCCATCGGCGGCAGGCTGAGCGTGGTGATCAGGTAACCGGCGAAGACCGGTGGTTCACCGGGACGCTCCCCACCGACCAGCGCCACCACGGCGGCCACGGTCAGTGCGAGCAGGGCGACCTCGACCACCGCCAGCCCGCCGTACTGGATCAGACCCGGCGGCCGGTCCAACGCCGCGCAGAGCAGCGCCCAGCCGGCGACGGCCAGCGCGCCGACGATGACCACGGCGGCGATCGGCCCGTTCACCGCCGCACCACCGGCTCAGCTGCCACAGTCACGCCGAACACCATACTCACCAGCTACCCGACCCGCCGAGGTGCGCCCCCGCCGGTCGCCGAGGACCGGTAACCGGCGCTCCGATCCGCAGTGTTCGGACGGTGGCTGTCGGTATCAGCCGGAGTTTATAGTCAGTCCGGGACGGTCCGATCCACCCTGGGGAGGGTGTGGTGGTTGGCGTCGGCATCTGGGGCCTTCTGATCGCCAGCTGTCTCGTCCTGCTCGCCCTGCTCGCGCTGGCCGCGTTGGCCGCCCGTACGGCGGAGCACCCGGCCGACCGGCGGGCGCTGCGGGCCGAAGCCGACGAACTCGCCGCCGAGGCGCAGGCCATCGCCGTCGCGGCCGCCACCGCCCGGACCGCCGCCGACCAGCTGCGCGACCGGGCGGCCGCCGCCGAGCTGGCCCGCGACGACGCCTGGCAGCGCCAGGAGACCGCCGGCCGGGCCTATCAGCAGGCGATGCTCGCCGACCAGGAGGACCGGCCGGCGGCCGTCGTCACCGGTGCGCCGCTGCCCGCCGAGCACGGGCGCGATGTCAGCCGGGCCGCGCTCACCGCGTACCGCCGGGGCGACATCTCGGTGCAGCAACTGCGTACGGTGTGGCGGCGGGCCGGTGGCGCGTCGCCGGATCCGACGGCGGCCGGCCGAGCCGACCGGGCCGTCGACCGGCACCGCGTCCGCGACCAGGCGGCCCGCCGGGAGTACGACGTGGTCGCCGCCGCCGCGCGTCGGGCCACGGAAGCGGCCTATATCGCCGAGCTGAGTGCTGCCGGGCTGGCCGAGGAGGCGGCGGCCGCCGCAGCCGACGCAGAGGAGGCCCGCTACGTCGCGGACCGGGCCGAGCGGTCACACTGAACTCCGGTCGACGAAGGGAGACGCGGCGATGGCATTGCGGTTCGGTCTGTTCGGCACCGGGCACTGGGCGGCCGAGACCCACGCGGCCGGGCTCGCCACGCACCCCGGCGCGGAGCTGGTCGGGGTCTGGGGACGGGACCGGGCGAAGGTTACGGCGCTGGCGCAGCGGTATGGCGTCGCGCCGTACCAGGACGTGGACGCGCTGCTCGCCGACGTCGACGCGGTCGCCGTCGCCCTGCCGCCCGACGTGCAGGCAGGGATCGCGGTCCGCGCCGCCGACGCCGGCCGGCACCTGCTGCTGGACAAGCCGCTGGCGCTGACCCTGCCGGACGCCGACCGGATCGTCGCGGCGGTCGACCGGCGGGCCGTCGCCTCGGTGGTCTTCTTCACCAGCCGGTTCAACCCGGCCATGATCGACTTCATTGCCCGGCCGGCCAACGGTGCCTGGCACGGTGCCCGGGGAGCGCTGTTCGCGGCGATCTCCGAGCCCGGCAACCCGTATGGTGCCTCGCCCTGGCGGCGCACCTACGGCGGGCTGTGGGACATCGGCCCGCACGTGCTGTCGGTGGTGCTGCCGGTGCTCGGCCCGGTCGCCCGGGTCGCCGCGATGCCCGGCCCGGCCGGCGGGGTGCACCTGCTGCTGCAACACACCGGCGGGGCCACCAGCACGCTGTCGCTCAACTTGGACGGCCCGGTGGCGGCGAAGACCTTCGACGTCACGTTCTTCGGTGAGCCCGGAATCGTGCCGGTGCCGCACCGGGACGCGACCACCGGGCAGGCGTTCCACACGGCCGTCGACGCGCTGCTCGGGCAGGTCACCGCCGGCCGGGCCGGACACCCGTGCGACGTCCGGTTCGGCCGGCAGGTGGTGGCCGTCCTGGCCGCCGCCGACACCGCCCGGACCGAGCAGCGCACCGTCAACGTCCCGGCTGAAAAACCGGTCGCCTGAGCGATGCCCGCCGGTTAATCTGCCAGGCGTGTCGACCACCTTCCAGGCGCTGATCCTGACCGGCGGTACGCCGGCCGGGTGGTGCCCGTTGCTGACTGCCCGCCCGCGTGCCCGGCGTCCCGTCCTGGCCTGCGGTCAGTTCGCGCCCGGCAGTTGACCGGCAGCTGACCGGCACTCCGCCGGTCACCAGTGCTGCTGATTCCGATCCACCCGTCGGCCCGCCGACGGGTACCAGTCGCGCGCGAAGCACCCCGCCCCGGCCAGGGCGGTCCGAGTCCTGCCCTTTCTGGACCGGCCGCCGGACCGGCGGCCGGTCCGTGAACCGCCGAGCCGGCCCCTGCCGGCCGGCAGACTGGACCTGGCCGTGCCTCGCCCCCACCGCAAATCTGATCCGACACGCAGATCCGATCCGACGCGAAACCTCGACCCGACCCGGGTCGGTGCCGCCACCGGCGCCGACCGTACCCGTCGGGCCTTCTCCCAGACCTTTCTGCACGACCGGTCGGCCATCGACCGGGTGGTCCGGGCCGTACGGCCCACGCCCGGTGAGCTGACCATCGAGGTCGGTGCCGGCACCGGGCAGCTGACCCGGGTGCTCGCCCGGGTGCTCGCCCGGGTCGACGGCCGGCTCCTGGCGTACGAGGTCGATCCGGACCTCACCGCGCGCCTGGCCCGCCGGTGTGCCGATCTGCCGAACGTGACGCTGGCACCCGGCGACTTCCTGGCCGCCGGGCCGCCGGCCGAGCCGTTCGCGGTGGTCGGCAACATCCCGTACGCCGCCACCGCGCCGATCGTGCGGTGGTGCCTGCACGCGTCCCGGCTGCGCGCTGCCACCCTGGTGACCCAATTGGAGTACCCCCGCAAACGCACCGGCGACTACGGTCGATGGAGTCTGCTCACCGTCCGCACCTGGCCGGAGTTCGACTGGCGGCTGGCCGGCCAGCTGCCGCGCACCGCGTTCCGGCCGGTACCCGGGGTGGACGCCGGCATCCTGCGGCTGACTCGCCGCCCGGTGCCGTTGGTGCCGCCCGCCGCGACACCGGCGTACCAACGGCTGGTCGAGCTCGGGTTCAGCGGTGTCGGCGGTTCGGTGGCGGCGTCGCTGCGGCGTGGCTTTCCCGTCCGCCGCGTCGACGCGGCGTTGCGGGCCACCCGGATCCCGGTCGACGCCCTGGCCGGCGAGATTTGGCCGGAGCAGTGGCTCACCCTGTTCCGGCTGATCACCGCCCGCTGACCCGTCGCCTCAGCCGGTGGCCAGCGCCAGCCACTGGTGGCTGGTGACCTCGGCGCTGGGCGGCACCAGCAGCCGGTCGAGTGTGCCCGGCGTCGCGGCCACCAGATCCCACAGCGCGCCGCCGGGCAGCCGGACCCGGGCCAGCGGGGTTCCCGCCGGATACGGCTGGCCCGGCACCACCAGCCAGCGATGCAGCCGCGCGGACCCGCCCGGGATGCCGAACGACAGCGGAACCATTGCGGTGGTCTCCGTCGACGCGCGGATGGTCCGTGGGCCACTGCGCGGCAGCCACCGGGCGGCACCGTGCACGGTCGCCAGCTCCGGCTCCTCCACCTGACGCAGCGGGCGCTGGAAGGCGTCGTGTACCGCCTGCGCCACGGCAGGCATCCGGGCCCCGCCGCCGACCAGCAGCACCGATCCGATGCTTGCCGGTGGCACCCCGACGGCGGCCAGCATCTGCCGGCAGCAGGCGATCGTGCGGGCCAGCAGCGGGGCCACCAGCTGCGCCAGGTCCGCTCGGGTCAGCCGGTACGCCGGGGTGTCCGGCAGCAGGAAGTCCTCCACCGCCGGGGTGTCACTGAGCTGGTGCTTGATCCGGTTCGCGAAGTCGGTGACCGCCATGCCGAGCCGCAACGTGGCCGGGGCGGACTGGCTGGCTGCGGCACTGGCCAGCAGCGGCGCCAGCCACTGCTGGCCGTCGGCGTGGATCCGTCCGGCCAGCAGCGCGTCGATGTCCCGGCCGCCGCAGTCGTCGATCGCCGCGTGTCCGAGCACCTCGTGCCAGCGTTCGTCGATGCGCACCAGTGCCGTGTCGAAGGTGCCTCCGCCCAGGTCGTAGACCAGCACCAGCTCGCCGGGGACCGGCGGTGGGCCGGCGACCGGGGCGAACGCGGCCGCGACCGGCTCCGGCAGCAGCTCGACCGGGCCGAGACCGGCCGCTTCGGCTGCGGCGATCATCTGCGCGCGGCGCGGGTCGTCCGGGCCGTACGACGCCGGAACCGTCACCACCGTCCGGTGCACCGGGGCGCCGTTTCGCCGCTCGGCCTCCGCCCGCAGCGCGGTCAGCACCGCCGCGACCTGCTCGATCGGCCGGAACCGGCGATCCCCGAGCGTCATCGGCACATCGGCGGCCATGCCGCGTTTGAACTCGGCGGCGTACGCGGTCGGCTCGGACCGCTTCCGCCGCTCCGCCAACGCGCCGA
The DNA here is from genome assembly GCF_048060315.1 of Micromonospora sp. LOL_013. NCBI lineage: Bacteria > Bacillati > Actinomycetota > Actinomycetes > Micromonosporales > Micromonosporaceae > Micromonospora > Micromonospora sp. LOL_013. The sequence continues at coordinate 104,713 of NZ_JBHMIQ010000018.1, read as the reverse complement.
CGATCATGCTCTGGCCGTCCCAGTGCACCGCCGACGGCCAGGTCGGCGCGCCGGTGACCGGGTCCGGTACCAGCTCACCGGTCTCACCGGTGACCACCATCGCGGCGGAGGAGGAGGTGCCGAAGTCGACCACCAGGACGGGCTGGTCAGACATCCCAGACATCGATCAGGCTCCGCTCGTTGGACTCCCAGTTGGCCAGCAGGTGCCGGCTGTCGGCGCTGAACCCGACCCGGACCCGCTGCCCGGTGCCACCCAGCACCCGGAACAGCTCCTGCCCGGTCGACGTGTCCTGCAGGACCACCGCGGCGATGCCGTCGAGCGCGCCGGCGACTGCGGCCCGCAGTTGCCCGTCGGCGCTGACCACAGCCGTGCCGAACCCTTCCCGCCGGCTGTGCTCGGCGAACTCCGGCATCCGCTGCTTCCACCGGTCGTCGGTGATCCGGTCGATCTGGCTGCCGGTACGCAGGTCCCACAGGGTCGTCACGGTGCGCCGGTACCGGCCTACCGCCTTCGCCCGGCCCTCGGCCGCTGCCCGCCACCCGGTCTCGTCGATCAGCACCCGGTGCGGCTCGCCCGGATCGCGGAACCGGGCGCTGAGCTTGCCGGTCTCGATATCCCACACCGAGATGAACCCGTCCGTGGCCCAGGCCACCACCGCCAGCCGGCCGTCCGGGTCGACGAACACCCGGCCGGTCGGCTGTGCGCCGGCGGTGTGCTCCGGGCGGAACTCGGCGCGGACCGTGTCGTCGGCGATCGCCCGGAGCCGGACCAGCCGGGCCGCCGGGTCGCACTCCACCAGATGCTCGCGGTCCGGGGTGAGCAGCCAGCTCCCGGTGGACTCCAGGTGCCGCCGCCGGGGCGGCGGCTGGCGCTGCAGGGCCACCGCGTCCTTCGCGGTGGCCACCACCAGGACCGGGCCGACCAGGTCGCCCGGGTACGCCTGCTGGCCCAACTGCCGGCCGTGCTGGGCGGCGGTGAGCTCGAAGACCCGCTCGTCGGGGGTACGGATGTGGGCGAGTACCGCCCCGGCCGGGTAGGGCTCGCCCGGCGGCACGCACCAGCGCAGCAGCCGGGCCCGACCGCCCGGGATCTCCCACGAGGTTGGCTCGGTGCGCCACCGCTGAGGCTCGGCGGTGACGGTGCGCCCGCTGGTGCCGGCCGCGAACCGGGCCGTGCCGCGCAGCACCGCCAGCTCCGGGTCCGAACCGCAGCGCAGCGGCCCCGGCGACCCGGCGTCGATGATGCCGAGGCCGGCCCGCAACGTGGTGTGCACCGCCGGCAGGTAGGCGTTGCCGCCGGCGACGACCACCGCGGCCAGGTCGGCCGGTGCGGCGCCGACCGCGCCCAGCACACCTGCGGCGCCCTCCACCAGCCAGCGCAACGCCGGTTCGGCGAACGCGTCCAGCCAGGCCCGGGTCAGCCGGTACGGCGGGGTGAGCGGGGTGAGGTGATCGACCACCTCGTCGGCGTTGACCAGTTGGTGCTTGAGCCGGCGGGCGAAGTCGATTGCCTCGTGGTAGGCGCGCAGCCCGGCGTCACCGGGTGCGGCGAGCATCGGCTCCAGCCAGGCCCGCCCCTCGGTACGCAGGTCGTTGATGAGCAGCGCGTCGAGCTCCTGCCCGGCCGGGCTGGTCTGCTGAGCGAGCTGGACGGTGTGGCTGCCGTACACCTGCACCAGCGCGACGGTCCAGGTCGCGCCGAGGTCACAGACCAGCACCAGCGCGCCGGCCGGCAGGTTGTCGCCGGTCGTCGGGTCCAGCGCCGCCGCCACCGCGCTGTCGATCAGCTCGACGTCGCGGAACCCGGCGGCCGCACCGATGGCGAGCATCGTGTCCCGACGGGGATCGCCGGGCAGGTAGTCCGCCGGCACCGACAGGGTCAGCCGGTCGATCTGGCCGCCGTACAGTTGGCGAACCTCATTGGCGACCACGGTGAGGTACGCGGTGAGCGCCTCGGCGCCGGTGACCTCCCGGTGTTCCAGCCGCATGGCCGCCTGGGCGTCGACGGCCCGGCGTGGCCCGTCGATGTACCGCCGCGGCATGGCCCGCTTACGTACCTCGGACGGAGTGCCGACCAGGAATCCCTCGTCCGCCAGACACACCGACGACGGCCAGCTGGTCGCTCCGCTGGCCGGTTCCTTGACCAGGGTCGTCTGGTCCGCGACGACCAGCGCCACCCGGGTGCCCGAGGTGCCGACATCAACCACCAGGATTGGCTCGGTCATGTTCCCGCCCTCACCACAGCAGTTCGGCGATTGATCGTCCTGAAAGTTCCGGGACAGTGTCCGTTAGCGCCGCCGTCACGTCCACCCTGGGGCGATGCGCGCGGTACGCCACGGACAGGGGTGAACGTAACGGAAACTGGTCGCGTTGGTGGACCCGCCCCCGTGTGTTCGGTCACCAACCGCGATCGTCGCTGCTGGAACCGCTAGACTCGGCGACTGCGAAGGGGAGTAGCTCCCAACATCGCGGTCGACACACTGGTGCTGCGCACCCGGCCGCGACGACCCGGCGGTACGTCGGGTGGGCGAGACCTTCGACCCAGGCTGCAGTAGCCGGGTCGAGGTCCGCGTGCCACGATCCGGCCCCGACCGGATGAGAGGCACCATGGACGGCTTCCTTGCCGCGACCGCGATCAGCTTCGGCGTGATCTTCATCGCCGAGCTGGGCGACAAGTCACAGCTGATGGCGTTGACCTTCGCCACCCGATTCAGGACCTGGCCGGTGCTGATCGGCATCACCGCGGCCACCGCCGTCGTGCACCTGGTGTCGGTCGCCCTCGGGTACGGCCTCGGCGTGGCCCTGCCCACCGGCTGGATCGCGCTGGCCGCCGCGCTGGCGTTCATCGGGTTCGGCTTCTGGACACTGCGCGGCGACACCCTCACCGACGAGGAGTCCCGCCGGGCGCAGCGGACCACCAGGACAGCGGTGATCGCCGTGTTCACCGCCTTCTTCCTGGCCGAGCTGGGGGACAAGACGATGCTGGCGACGATCACGTTGGCCACCCGGCACGGTTGGTTCGGCACCTGGCTCGGCTCCACGCTCGGCATGGTCGCGGCAGACGCGCTGGCCATCGTGGTCGGCCGGCTGCTCGGCCGGCGGCTTCCCGAACGGGTGATCGCGTACGGGGCGGCAGCGCTGTTTTTCGCGTTCGGCTGCTGGCTGCTGGTCGAGGCGGTCGTCGAACTGGCCGGCTGACCCGGCGCCCGTCGATGTCGGCCGTGCGCACAGCAACACGCGTACCGACGGCCGGTCCTGGGTACGTTGAGCGGTATGCAGCACTTCACGATCGCCACGGTCGCTGAGCAGAGCCCCGATTTCCGCCGGGTGCTCTGGACCGGTGAGCACTCCCAGCTTGTGATCATGACCGTTCCGCCAGGCGGCGAGATCGGCGAGGAGGTCCATGCGGACATCGACCAGATCCTCACCTTCGTCAGCGGTGTCGGCGAAGCGCTGGTGGCCGGCGAGCGGCAGGCCGTCGCCGCCGGTGATCTGGTCGCCGTGCCGGCCGGCACCAAGCACAACTTCGTCAACACCGGCCCCAACCCACTGGTGCTCTACACCGTCTACGGTCCGCCGGAGCACACCGACGGAGCGGTGCACCACACCAAGGAGGAGGCGGACGCGGCGGAGGCGTCCGGCCAGGACGAGCCGCCCACGTCGTGACGGCGGCCTCCGCCGTACACCTCGGCTATCCGGCGACGCGGCCGGTTCAGCCCTCCGTCGCCCCGTTGAGCAGTGACGGATCACGTCGGATCAGCTCTGCCAGGCGGGCCGCCGGACCGTCCTGGGCGGGCTGTCCGCGCGGCGGCCATTCCGGTGGGCGCCCGGCGGTCGGCACCCCGGGCGCCGCCGGGTCGCCGGACGGCGGGTTCGGCCCCGCCGCAGGCGTACCGCCGTCGACCGTCACCTGCACCCGGCCGTCCCGGTTGCCGACGGTGAGCTGCACGGCCTGACCGCCGTCGGTGAGGTGGACCGTCGCGGTCAACCCAGGGTGGCGCTCGACCACCTGCCGGACCGCCGCGGCGATCTCGTGCGCCGCCGACGCCGTCCGGTCGTTGCCCTGACTGACCCGCTTCTGCAACTGGTCGCGTCGGGCGAGCCGGGCGAGCGCGTCGTCCAGGTCACCACGCATCTGTCCTCCTCCGCTACCACCTCAGGATGGCTGACTCCGTACCGCTCGGTCCAGCGCCCGGTCCAGGACCACCAGCAGCGCGTCCCGGACCGACAGTCGGTCGCGGGCGTCGTACGCGACGACCGGAACGGCCGGGCCGGTCGCCAACGCCCACCTAACCTCGTCAATGCTATGACCAAGGCGGCCGTGGAAGGTATTTACTCCCACCACGAACGGCAGCCCGGCCCGCTCGAAGTAGTCGACGGCGGGATAGCAGTCGTCCAGGCGTGAGCTGTCCACCACGACCAGTGCGCCCAACGCCCCCCGGGCCAGGTCGTCCCACATGAACCCGAAACGGGTCTGACCCGGGGTGCCGAACAGGTACAGCTTCAGACTTCGGTCGATCGTGACACAGCCGAAGTCCATCGCGACGGTCGTGGTGGTCTTGCCGGACTCCGAGCCGGGGTCATCGACTCCGACGGAGACGGTGGTCATCTCCGCCTCGGTGGTCAGCGGGGCGATCTCGGAGATGGCCCCTACGGTGGTGGTCTTGCCGACCCCGAAGCCACCCGCCACGACGATCTTGACCGGGATCGGCGCGGTCCGGGGTGCGGCCCGGTGCCGGGCTGTCGGGGGCGGTCCGGCGGTCGGACGGTCAGGAGATGGCACGTAGTCCACGGATCACTCGCAGGATGGTGTCGGCATCGGCAGGGGCGTCGACGTCGGGTACGTGGACGTCGAGATGGGCGGAGGCGCGGAGGTCACCGACGAGCACCCGGGTCACCCCCAGGTGCAGCCCCAGCCGGGCGGACAGTTCCGCGACGGAGATCGGGTCGGCGGCGAGCGCGATGATCGCCCGCAGCTCAGGGGCCAGGCCGGCTCCCGAGGGGCCGGGGCCGAACAGGTCCGGTGCCCGGGCGGTCACCTGCGTCTCCAGGTTGATGTCCGGGTCCGCCCCGGTGACCCGACCGGCGGTCAGCACGAACGGCCGCAGCGTCGTTGGCGCGGTGTCGCCGTCCGACCGGTCCGGCCCGCCGCCATCGGACTTGCCGACACCGGGCGAAGCCCCACCCGCCGGGGCGTCACCCGCCGGCGGGGTACGCAGGTAGGGGCGGATCCGCGGCTGCGGATCGACCGGCTCGTCCGCCCCGTACGGCGGTCGGGTCACGACTGGACGGAGTTCTTCAACTCGGCGATCAGCCGGGGAGTGAGCGGGCCGCCGGCGCGCCCGGCGAACAGGGTCATCTCGTAGGCGACGGTGCCAAGGCTGGCCGAGCGGTCGGCGATCACCCCCAGCACCGATCCGGAACTGATCGAGCTGACCAGCAGGTAGCCGTCGGCCATGTCGACCACCACCCGGTTCAGCGTGCCGAGTGAGTACCAGTTCGCCGCGCCACCGGCCAGGCTGGTCATGCCGGACACCACCGCCGCCAGCCGCTCGGCGTTGGCCCGGTCCTGAATTCCGGACATGGCCATCAGCAGCCCGTCAGAGGAGACCGCGATGGTCTCACGGACACCGGCTGTGCTGGAGGTGAACGAGTCCAGCAACCAGTTGAAGGTCTGCGCTTCGGCGCTCAGCGAGCCGTTGCCGTTGCCGGCCGGGGTCGTCGGGCGTTCCGCGGTGTCCGGCGTGTAGGGACTGTTCATCCGTCGGTTCCTTTGCTGCCGTGCTGAAAGGTGGTGGTGATCTCGGTGAGCGCGCGCTGAACGCCCGTCTCAAACTCGTCCAGGGACTCCTTGGCCCGCTGCGGGTCCGGTGGCCAGGACTGGCTGTTGCCGGCGGTTGCGCTGGCCGGGGGCGGGTCGGGCAGGCTCGCCCCGGGCACCCGCTGAGTGAGGCGGTCCGACCTGGCGACCGCCGGGTCCTGCGCAACCGCTTGCTGTGCCCGCCGTACCCCGGCCTCGAATTCCTCCAGCAGCGCTCGTGCGGCGACCGGGTCGGCCGGTGCGTCGCTGAGCGCCGCCGGTCCGCCGCCGACCGGATGCTGGGCGCCGGGAACGCGCTGCCGCAGCGGTCCACGTCCCACCGGCTCGGCGGCGGGCGCCGCCGCCGGCTGGTCCGGTGCCCCGGCCGCTTCGGCCGTCGTGCCGAACGCGTTCCACGGGGTTCCGGTGCCGAGCGACCGGGTGGCCCGCTGCACCGCTGACGAGTCGAAGCCGGCGCCGGAGCCGTTTGGTGTGCCGGTGCGGACGCTGGCCCGCGCGACGGTCCGTTCCGGTCGGGGCTCGCTGGCGGTTGCCGGCGGCGCGGCCGCCGGACTGTCCCCGGACGGTCCGTCCGGGGCGGTGCCGATCAACACCGCATCGGCCGGGACCGTGCCGGGTATCGGCGCGACGGTGGGCGCGACCGCTGGCGACCGGCTGGCGGAACCGGTGGCCATGGCCGGTCCAGGGGTGCCGGTGGCCGGCACGATCAGATTGGGTCCCAGGTCGACCGTGACCGTGACCCCACCGCCCGGCGTGGCGGTCAGTTCGACGTTCATCGCATGCCGGCGGGCGAGTCGGCCGACCACGAACAGGCCGAGGACCTCGGTCGGTACCAGGTCGAGCCGTTCCCGTCGGGTCAGCCGGGCGTTCTCCTCGGCCAGTCGTGCCGGAGACAGCCCGAGCCCACGGTCGGAGACGCTGACCCGCAGACCGTCATCGAGCGGCCCGGCGGTCACGGTCACCCGGGTGTGCGGTGGCGAGAAGACGGTGCCGTTCTCCATCAGCTCGGCCAGCAGCAGCACCATGTCGGCGATGACCGACGGCTGGAGGGCGTACCCGGCTGGTGCCTGTACGTCGACCCGGGTGTAGTCCTCGATCTCGCCGAGAGCGAGTCGGATGACGTCGGAGATCGGCAGTGGGGCCATGTGCTCCTCGGCGCCGGTCGCGCCGGAGAGCACCACCAGGCTGCCGGCGTTGCGCCGCAGCCGGCTGGAGACGTGGTCGAGCCGGTAGAGGTGCTGCAGCCGGCGCGGGTCGGTCTCCTCCCGCTCCAGCCGGTCGATGATCGACAACTGGCGGCCCACCAGGTTCTGCGTCCGCCGTCCGACGTGGCCGAACATCTGCGCCACGTTGCGTCGGCTCGACACCTGTCGTTCGACGAGCCGGGCGGCGGTCTGCTGCACCCGTTCGAAGGCGCGGGCCAGGTCGCCGATCTCGTCGGTGGCGGAAACCTCGACCGGGTCGAGGTGCACCGGGTCGGGGCGTTCCGACTCGTCATCGGCCACCCGGACCAGCTCCGCCTCGGCGATCCGGGCGACCCGGTCGGCCGAGGAGGTGAGCCTGGCCAGCGGCTGGGCGACCGACCGGGCCACGTACAGACTCAACGCGACGACCGCCAGCAGGACCAGCAGCGCACCGGCCACCACGCCGTACGCGATGAAGAGGATCTGTTCCTGCCGCCGGGTCACGTCGACCGTGACGTCGATAACGATCTTGCGTTCGACGAACCGGCCGAGGGCGATCAGCGACTCCAGGGCCGGGAACAGCGTGGTTACGGACAGGCCGGCCAACGCCTGGGTCGGGTCGACTGGGAAGCCGTCCTGCGCGCCGGCCTGGGAGGTGGCGGTGAACCCGCTGCCGAGCCGCTGGTCGAGCGCCTCCTCGACCAGGCTGTAGAGGGCCACCTGGTCGGCGGTGGCGAATCGGCTGAACCGAGCGGCGTTCTCCTGCGCGGCGACCAGGCTCATCGCGTACCGGGTGGCGGACTGCGGATCGCGGGATCCGACCACCAGCAGCATGTGAGCCGCTCCGGCGCTGATCGCGGCATCCAGCCGCAGCGCGGCGTCCAACGCTACGATCTGGCGTCCCTCCGGGGTGGCGACGTCGGCCGAGTCGACCAGCTTCAACCCGTCGATCAACCGCTCGATGAGATCGCCGTACGTGGCCATCACCTGATCGCTGGTTGCCGTGCGGTCGCGTACCGCGGACCGGACCTCGGCGAGGTCGTCGACACTGTTGACCGCTGCGGTCAGTTCGGTGCCGAGGTGGTCCCCCAGCTCCGCCCGGATGTCGGCGACCCGGTCGGTGACGGTTGCCTCCTGCAACACCAGTCGGGACCGATCCACGCTGTCCAGCAGGTAGCCGATCGCCAGCAGACGTTCCTGCTGCAGGTCCTGGGCGAGCGAGCCGATCTGGCCACCGGTCTGCACGGTACGGACCGTGTCGGCGGCTCGGCCGGCCAGCGCGGCGCGGTCGATCACGATCGGCACTGTCAGGGCAGCGACCGCGATCAGCGGGATCATGACCAGCAGGGCCAGCTTTCCCCGGATCCGTAGCCTATCGAGCAGCAACGGTCGGCCCCCATCGTCCGGTGCCCGGGTCGGCGGTGCCGGCGGGTGCGCCACCGTGCGCCGTCGGGTCGAGTTCCGGCCAGCGGGTCTGCTGGTCCGCCGCGTCCGGACGGGGCTCGGCCGGTCCCGGCGGGTGACCGGTCCCGGCGTGGCCGGCCGCACCGGTGCCGGGCTGGCCGGCGGTCGACGCGGGCTGGCCGAGGTAGGCGATGACCATCGGGGCTACGGCCAGGGCGAAGGCCACCACCAGGGCGCCGGCCGAGACCCACTGGCCGCGTTGCAGGGTGCTGATCCGGTCGGTGATCAGATTGTCCAGCTCGGCCAGCATGGTGCCGGTGAGTTCGGCCGCTGCAACCTGGGCATCGCCGCGAAGCCCGATGAGCGGACCCAGGTCGGGCAGCGCTGCCCCGCCGCCCGGTGCCGCGGACCCGTCCTCCGAAACGACATCTGCGGGTTTCAGCGCGGCGGCGGCAGCGGCAATGGTGTCCATGCTGCGCCGGAATCGGTCGACCTGGGTGAGCAGGTTGCTGCTCATCGTCCGGCTGTCGGTGCTCTCCACCGCGGCTTGGACGTTGTCGGCCAGGTCGCCGGCGGGAGAGAGCACGTCGCCGGCCGCGCTGATCAGCTCGACCAACGCCAGTGGCTGGTCCTGCGCCGGCCGGGTCGGCAGCAGCACGGCGAGATCCGCGAAGCGTCCGGTGGCGACGATCGCCTCCGGCAACTCCTCGGCCGCACCGTCCTGCAGGTGGTAGGCGTCGCCTTCCGGGTCGCGCGTCAGGTTCGAGCTCTCCCGGATTCGGTCGTACTGGGCCAGCAGCAGGTCGGTGGCCTGGCGGTACGAGTCGAAGGCTTCGGCCGGCCGGCTGAACTGCCGGTCCGACAGGGATTCCACGGCGGAGCGCAGCGTCGCCCACCGTTGCTGGGCCCGTAGTGACGCACCGATCCGCTGGTCGACCTCGGTGACCGCGTCGAGAGCCCGAAGCAGCGCCTCGTCGTTGACCGGCTGACCGGCGACGGCCGCTGACTGTGCGTCGACCAGGGCCACGGTCAACTCGTTCAGCGCGCTGAGATACGCCACGCCCTCGCGTTCGCGTTCGGCGAAGGCGATGTCCGCCGAGGTGCCGCGCCACAGCTGCGTGAACAGCACGCAGACGGGTACGAGCATCAATACGGTGATGGCTGATCGGAGCAGTGCTCCGTCGAGCCATCGCTTGCGGCGTACGGCGTCCTGTGCGGGTCGCCGTACGGCTTCGTGTGCAGGTTGCATCGCCCACCCCCCTGGCGGTAGCAGCGAATTACGGCGGACAGCGTCGAGTGCGCAGGATCGCGTCGTTCGTGCGGCCCGCCGGCAGGGAAGATAGATGCCCTGCCGGCGGGCCGGAACCCTCCGTGAGGCCGCCAGTCGCGCACCGTACGGTCGACTCCACCGCAATGTGCGAGGACGGCTACGAACAGTGAAGATTCGTCGTTCAGCAACCGTTTTCTGTCTGATTTGGGGCTTATAGCAGAATTATCGGTATCTGCGGGTGGTCGGCCGAATGGGTATTGGTATCGGGCAGACTGTCGGATCGGCGCTGGTCGACATGGCTCAACCTGCTACCGGCCAACGGCTAGTCGACCGGACCGCTGACCGGCGGAACCGTCCCTTCGCCGAGCAGATCGAGCACCAGTGCCGCAGTCCAGCTGAAAGCCGCTGATCCGACCCCGTCGCCGGTCTCCGGGTGGAAATACTCGTAGTAGCCGGACCGGCGGACCAGTTCCAGCATTGCGTCACGCAGCGTTTCGGCCTGATCCAGATGGCCATGCTCCCGAAGTCCCCGGCAGATCAGCCAGTTGATGTTGATCCACACCGGTCCGCGCCAGTAGCGCACCGGGTCGAAGTCGGCAGCGGAGCGGTCGTAGCTGGCCACCGGCATCGACGCAGACAGCCCGAACCGGTGCGACTGGGCCGTCGCCACCAACGCCGCGACTCGGTCGGGCGGTAGGTCGGGCAGGATCAGCGGGACCAGACCGCTCACGCAGCGTGCCGGACTGAGCCGTCCGGTCCGGACATCCCGGGCGTGGTACATGCCGGTCTGCGGGTTCCACAGTTGGTCGTCGACCGCCCGGGTGATCCGCGCGGCTCGGTCCAGGTGGACCGCCGGGTCGGCGCCGATCACGGCGGCGATCCGGGCGAGCGCGTGTTCGGCGGCGGCCAGCAACGCGTTGAAGGTCGGACATTCGACCACGAAATCGTGGCGGGCGGCGAGCTCGTCGTCCCGGTAGCCGCCGTCGCGGTAAGCCAGCGCCAGCGCGACGAACCGGGCGTAGTCCTCATCGGTCGGCCGGTGGGCCGCCGCGGCCACCCGGTTGTCGTGCCGCTGCCGCCCGACGAGCACGCCGAGGTCGGCCGGTACGGCGGCCAGCGCCGCATCCCAGGCCGGGCTGTTGTCCAGGCCGGACTCCCAGGGGTGCACGATGCTGGCCAACCCGTCCCCGCTGGCGTCGCGACAGCTCGACAGATAGTCCTGGGCGGCGACCAGCCGCGGGTAGAACCAGCGCAGCTCGGCTTCCGCCTGCGGCCCCGGTGCCCGTCGGTAGATTTCCCAGATGGCGAGGGCGTGGGCGGGCGGCTGGACGATGCCGGTGCCGTCCGGGTGCCCGGGACGGCGCAACGGTACCTGCCAGAAACCCGGTCCGGGAAAGTAGTCGTGTTCGGCGACGTCCGGGTCGAAGACGATGTGCGGGACCCGTCCGTCCGGCCACTGCGCCAGGAACAGGCTGCGCAGGTCGCGCCAGGCCCGGTCGGGGTCGATCCGGGCCAGGCCGATCGCGATGAACGCCGCGTCCCAGCTCCACTGGTGCGGGTAGAGGCTGCGCGACGGCACGGTGTGGTTGCGCGACCAGTTGGCGTCGAGCACGGCTCTGGCCATGTGCCACAGGTCGGCGGGCGTGCGTTCGGCGAGTTGTCCGGCCGGCGGCCGGTCCGTGACCGGGATCCTCGCGATGGCCGTGTGGGCGGTGCTGATACTGCTCATTCTTCCGTCCTGGTCAATCTCCGGCCGGGCCGTCGGCCAGGCAGGAACCACCGCCAGTGGTGGGGTGGTAACGACGAATGTACGCGCGGTGAACAGCATGTGCCCTTGTCGCAGGCAGCGGTAGGGTCTGTCGGCTACCGGACGATGAGTCGTCCGGTCAAGGAATACGGGCAGGTCGAAGGGGGTAGGCGGGGAGGATGGCAACGCATGGTGAGCAACCTGTGGCAATTCTGTCGTCCGGGGTCGGGATGCCGCTGCTCGGGTTCGGCACCTGGCAGGCGACGGGCGACGCCGGGTACCGGGCGGTCCGAGCGGCATTGGACGCCGGCTACCGACACGTCGACACCGCCACGATGTACGGCAACGAGGCAGAGGTCGGCCGGGCGATCAAGGACAGCGGAATCGCCCGGGACAAGATCTTCATCACCACCAAGCTGCCGCCCGAGCGGGTCGGGCGGGAGGCGGAGACGCTGGCTGCGAGCCTGGCCGCGCTGGGCACCGAGTACGTCGACCTGTGGCTGATCCACTGGCCACCGGCCGGTGGTGCCGGCGTGCCGACCTGGCGCGAGTTCGTCGCCCACCGGGATACCGGTGCGGTCCGGGCGATCGGTGTCTCCAACTACGGCCTCGACCAGATCGACGAACTGACCGAGGGGACCGGGGTGGTGCCGGCGGTCAACCAGGTGCCGTGGGCACCGGCGATGCATGATCCGCGGACGGTGGCCGAACACCGCGACCGCAGGGTGGTACTGGAGGGGTACAGCCCGTTCAAGAACACCGACCTCGCCGACCCGGTGCTGGCCCGGGTCGCCGCCGCCCACCAGGCGAGCCCAGCCCAGGTGGTGCTGCGCTGGCACATCCAGCACGGCATCGTGGTGATTCCGAAGTCCGTCACGCCGGAGCGGATCCGTACCAACGCCGACGTCTTCGGCTTCACTCTGTCCGCCGACGAGATGGCCGCGATCGACGCCCTGCGCGACTGAGGCCCACTACCACCGGCTGCCGGGCGGGTAGGTCGCGGCGCTGTCCGGGATCCCGGGCCGGGCCTGCGGCGGACGCGTCACTCGCACCGCGGGCCGGGCCCGGGTCCGTGGATCAGCCGGTGGTGCAGGTGGTGCCGTTCAGGGTGAAGCTGTTCGGCGAGGAGTAGCTACCGCTGTAGCTGGCCTGGTAGCCGAACGAGGCGGTCCCCCCGGGGGCCAGCATGCCGTTCCAGCCCACGTTCCGAGCGGTCACCGACGATCCGCTCTGGGTGACGGTGGCGTTCCACGAGTTGCCGACCGTCTGCCCGGCCGGCAGTTGGTAGGCCAACGTCCAGCCGTTGATGGTGCCGCCACCGGTGTTGGTGACGCGTACGTCGGCGGTGTAGCCGTTGTTCCAGGTGTTCGCCGTGTAGCTGACCCGGCACCCGCCACCACCGGGCGGCTGACTGGTCGGCGGGGCGGTGGTCGGCGGGGCGGTGGTCGGCGGGGCGCCGCCGGTGGAGACCGAACCGGAGAAGGAGTTGACCCCGAGTCCGACGCCGCCGTTCCACGGCTCGAAGCCGGCCTGGACGCTGGTCAGGTACCAGGAGTTGGTGATCTGCCCCCGGGCCCGGACGTCGGCGATGAAATCGAGCACGTTGAAGCTCCAACTGGTGATCGACGACGGGGCCAGGTAGGACACCACGTTGTTGGAGCCGTTGCTGCCGGTCCAGACCTGCCAGCTGCGGCCGGCGACGGTGGCGTTGCCGACCGGTGAGCCGATCGGCTGGATGGAGCCCTGCCGGTGGAACCAGATCATGATCTCCATCTGGCTGACACCGTTGGTGCGCGGGGTCGGGTCGAGCCAGATGTCGTACGAGGCGTTGTACGTCCCGTTGCCGACGTACTGGTAGTTGATGCTGGTCGGTGCGTTGCTGATCCGGCTCACCTGGATCGGCATGTTGGTGCCGGGGGAGCAGTTGGTGTAGTGGCAGCCGTAGAAAATTGACGGGTACGACACCGGTGCGCCGTTGGTCGGTGAGCTGCCTTGCTGCGAGGTCACCGAGAAGCCGGTGCCGGTCACGTTGATGCACTGTTCGGCGGTGGTGCCCCAGCGGTTGTTCTGCACCACGTAGCGACCCTGAATGGTGGTGCTGCCGTACTGTTCGCAAATTCGTGTGTCGGCCTGGGCTGGCGTGGCGGCGACCACGGTGACGAGGCCGCCGGTGAGCAGCAGTACGGCTGCGGCGGCGGCGCGGATCGGACGTCTCATGGTTCTCCTTAGACCGTGGAGACGGCGGGTAGGAACCAACGTCGCGGGAGCGCTCCCATCACGGTAGATCACATCGACATACATGAAAAGAGTCAGTGGGAGATCAGCCCGCGGGCGGCGGCCACCTGGTCGGCGGCGGCCCGCAGCGCCTCGACCATCCGGGCTTCGCCGGCGGCGTCGATCCGGTTCGCCGGGACGGACAGGCTGATCGCGTCGCCGGCCGGCTGGCGCAGCGGCATCGCCATCGCCAGGCAGACGATCCCCTCGGTGTTCTCCTCCCGGTCCACGGCCCAGCCCTGGGCGCGGACCTCGGCCAGGGCGGCGTGCAGGGCGGCCTGGTCGGTGATGGTACGCCGGGTCATCCGGCGCAACGGCCAGCTCAGCAACTGGTCGACGGTGTCGTCCGGATGTTCGGCGAGCAGCGCCTTGCCCAGCGCGGTGGCGTGCGCCGGCAGGTGCCGGCCGATCGCGCTGTACAGCCGCAGCGGGTGCACCGACTCGCGCTTGGCCAGGTAGACCACGTGCGGGCCGTCCAGCCGGCCGAGATGGACAGTCTCACCGAACTGCCCGGCCAGCGCGTCGAGCACGCCGTCCAGCAGGCTGACGGCGTTGTCGGCGGCCAGGTACGCCGCGCCCACCTGCAGCGCCCGTACGCCCAGGCCGAACCGGGTGCCGGTGGGATCGGTCTCCACCCAGCCGCGATGCACCATCGTGCGCAGTATCCCGTGCAGGCTGCTCTTCGGGATCTGCAGGACCCGCGCCAGTTCGCCGAGGGACCGGCGGTCGGGGGCGGCGGCCAGCGCCTCCAGTACCTCCAACGTCCGGCCGGCGGACTTCACCGGCTGGAAACCCTCCTGCGCCGCCATGGCGGTCACTCTAACCAGCGCCGCACCGGTTGACAGCGATGTGCCACGGAGTATGGTCACGTATGTGACCGATGTTCATGATGCTGAACGTGAGTCAACCGGCCGAGAGACCGACCAGGGCGCGCACGACGGCGGCGACGTCGTCTCGGTGATCGGTGCGGGGCGGATCCTTCCGGTGGTCGTCCTGGCCGATCCGGCCGGTGCCGCGCCACTGGCCGAGGCGTTGCTCGCCGGCGGGCTGCGTACCGCAGAAGTGACCTTCCGCACCCCGGCGGCGGCGGACGCGATCGCGGCGATGGCCGGGCACCCCGGCATGCTGGTCGGTGCCGGCACCGTGCTCACCGTCGAACAGGTCGACCGGGCGGTCGACGCCGGCGCCCGGTTCGTGGTCAGCCCTGGCTTCGGACCTGCCGTCGTGCGCCGCTGCCAGGAGCTCGACCTGCCGGTCTTCCCCGGGGTGTCCAGCGCCACCGAGATCCAGATGGCCCTCGACGCCGGGCTGGACACGGTCAAGTTCTTCCCGGCCGAACAGCTCGGCGGGGTGGGCATGGTGTCCGCGCTCGCCGCGCCGTTCCGGTCGGTGCGCTTCATTCCGACCGGCGGGGTGAGCCCCGCCAACGTCGCGGACTACCTGGCCAACCCGGCGGTCCTCGCCGTCGGCGGCACCTGGATGGTCGCCCCCCGCCTGCTCGAGGCCGGCGACTGGGCCGAGGTGACCCGGTTGACCGCAGCCGCGGTCGCCGCTGCCCGCGCCGCCGACTGACCGGTTCGACCCGGCGTGGGACCGACCTTGACAAGGACCGGTTCGACCGCGATCAGGACCGGTCCGACCGTTTGACTGAGGAGTCGTGAGATGGCCGAACAGCACCCTGTCGACCGCGCCCCGCTGCACCCCCGGCCGGCCGCCGACTGTCGCTACGACCTGGTCTCGCTCGGCGAGGTCATGCTGCGGCTGGACCCGGGTGAGGGACGGGTGCGCACCGCCCGCAGCTTCCGGGCCTGGGAGGGCGGCGGCGAATACAACGTCGCGCGGGGGCTGCGCCGCTGCTTCCGCCTGCGTACCGCGGTCGTCACCGCGTTCGCCGACAACGAGGTCGGCCGCCTGCTGGAGGATCTGGTGCTGCAGGGCGGCGTCGACACCGCATACGTGCGCTGGCTGCCGTACGATGGGATCGGCCGCACCGTCCGCAACGGGCTCAACTTCACCGAGCGCGGCTTCGGGGTGCGCGGCGCGATCGGCACCTCCGACCGGGCAAACAGCGCGGCCAGCCAGTTGCGCCCCGAAGACGTCGACTGGGACCACCTGTTCGGTACCCTCGGCGTGCGTTGGCTGCACACCGGCGGCATCTACGCGGCCCTGTCGCCGACCACGCCGGACACGATCGAGGCGGCGATGACAGCCGCCCGCCGGCACGGCACGATCATCTCCTACGACCTGAACTACCGGCCCAGCCTGTGGAAGGCGGTCGGTGGACAGTCTCGGGCGCAGGAGGTCAACCGGCGGCTGGCCGGCTACGTCGACGTCATGATCGGCAACGAGGAGGACTTCACCGCGAGTCTCGGGTTCGCCGTGCCGGACACCGACGAGAGCCTCACCGACCTGGAGGTCGCCAACTTCCAGCGGATGATCACCGAGGTGACCGGGGCGTACCCGAACTTCAAGGTGGTGGCGACGACGCTGCGTACGGTGCGTTCCGCGACGGTGAACGACTGGGGTGCGGTCGCCTGGTCGGCACCGACCGGTTTCGTGTCCGCCACCCACCGGCCGGGCCTGGAGATCCTGGACCGGGTCGGCGGCGGTGACAGCTTCGCGTCCGGCCTGGTCTACGGTCTGCTTGAGCTGGGTGACCTGGCGGTCGCGGTGGAGTACGGTGCCGCCCACGGGGCGCTGGCGATGACCACTCCCGGGGACACCTCGACGGCCAGCCTCGAGGAGGTGGCGGCGCTCGCCGGTGGCGGTGGGGCAA
The DNA here is from genome assembly GCF_048060315.1 of Micromonospora sp. LOL_013. Taxonomy (NCBI): domain Bacteria; kingdom Bacillati; phylum Actinomycetota; class Actinomycetes; order Micromonosporales; family Micromonosporaceae; genus Micromonospora; species Micromonospora sp. LOL_013. The sequence goes on along the minus strand of NZ_JBHMIQ010000018.1, from coordinate 88,237 downwards.
GGGTGCAGCGCTGAGGGTCCCGCTGGCACCGATGAGCCGTTAAGATTGTCCATTGGTGGATGTTGCCCGGTGCCGTGGCGGGTGGCATTCGCGCGGAGCAAGCAGGGTGGGATGGGCCTACCGCAGGCAGTGTTGCCGGCAGTAGTCTCTTGGCTTCAATGAGTGTCTATTCCCCCGGAGGCGGCGCGGACCATGGCTCAACCACCCGTGCGCGTGCTCATCGTCGGTGCCAGCGTCGCCGGGCTGGCCGCCGCCCGGGCGCTGCGGCTGGCCGGCATCCGGCCCGAGCTGGTGGAGAAGCTGGCTCCGACCGTCGTTGCCGGCGCTGGGATCTTCCTGCCCGGCAATGCCATCCGCGCGCTTCGTGAACTCGGGCTGGACAATCCGTTGCGCCCGCTCGGCGCGGTGATCCGGCACCAGCGATTCCTCGACGCAACCGGTGCCGAGCTGTGCTCGGTCGATCTAAAACAGCTGTGGCAGGGGGTCGGGCAGTGCCGGGCGTTGCCCCGCGCCGACCTGCATCAGGTGCTGCTCACCGGTGCCGGCGGCGAAGTGCGGTACCACACCGAGGTGTGCGACGTGGAGATCGGCGACGAGACCACCAAGGTCGCCTTCGGCGACGGTTCCTACGCCGAGTACGACCTGGTCGTCGGAGCGGACGGGCGCCGGTCGGCGGTCCGTCGACTGGCCGAGATCGGTGGCGCGCCGCACCCGGTCGGCCAGATCGCCTACCGCAGCGTGGTCAGCGGCGGTCCGGTGATCACCGAGTGGACGGCACTGCTCGGGCGACGGTCCGGCATCGCGCTCGCCCCGATGGGCTACGGCCGGGTCTACCTCTACGCCGACGAGCCGTTGCCGGCCGGCTCCGCCCCGCCGGCCGACCCGTTGGTCCGGCTCCACCAGCTCCTCGGTGACTACGGTGAGCCGGTGCCAGCGGTCCTCGACGCGGTGGAGAAGGTCCAGGTGGCCGTCACCGACGAGGTGGAGCTGAGCGGCTGGTCCCGGGGGAACGTGGTGCTCGTCGGGGACGCTGCCCACGCCACCGCACCGACCCTGTCCCAGGGGGCGGCGATGGCGTTCGAGGACGCGCTGGTTCTGGCCGAGGAGCTACGCGCCGCGCCGTCGGTCGTCGAAGCGCTCGCCAGGTACGAGAGCCGACGTCGGCCGCGTACCCAGTGGGTCCTGGACCGGACCCGCGACCGGGACCGGACCCGCGACGCCGCCCCGGCCCTGCGCGACCCGATGCTGCGTGCCAAAGGCGGCACCATCTTCCAGGAGCACTACCGGTTGCTCGTCGACCCGGTGTGAGCCGACCGGCAGCCCGCAGCGGGGCAGGCACCCGGCGTGCGGACCGGCGGTGAACGGGGACTATCCTGCCTGCGAGGCACGGCCAGCGGATCATCACCCCGGGCGCCGTGGGATTGACGAGAACCGGAGGCCATTCGTGACCACCGTCGCACCGAAGCCGATCGCCAGCCGGCCCTTTCCGGTCCGCAGGCCGGTCCGCGGCTCGGCCATGGCGCGGCTGCTGCGCACGACCGACGCGAAGCAGATCGGGATCATGTACATGATCACCGCCTTCGCGTTCTTCATGATCGGTGGCCTGATGGCCCTGATCATGCGTGCGGAGCTGGCCCAGCCGGGGATGCAGTTCCTCTCCCCGGAGCAGTACAACCAGCTGTTCACCATGCACGGCACGATCATGCTGTTGTTCTTCGCGACGCCGATCGTGTTCGCCTTCGCCAACTACGTTACGCCGATCCAGATCGGCGCGCCGGACGTTTCCTTTCCCCGGCTGAACAGCTTCGCCTACTGGCTGTACCTGTTCGGTGGCACCTTGGCGATGGGTGGCTTCCTCACCCCGGGCGGCGCCGCCGACTTCGGCTGGTTCGCGTACACCCCGCTGAGCAGCGTCGAGCACTCTCCGGGCGTCGGCGCCAACATGTGGATCGTCGGCTTGGCGATCTCCGGTCTGGGCACCATCCTCGGCGCGGTGAACATGATCACCACGATCCTGACCCTGCGCGCGCCGGGCATGACCATGTTCCGGATGCCGATCTTCACCTGGAACATCCTGGTCACCAGCCTCCTGGTGATCATGGTCTTCCCGCTGCTGGCCGCCGCGCTGTTCGCGCTCGCCGCCGACCGCATGCTCGGTGCCCACGTGTACGCGCCGGAGACCGGCGGGCCGCTGCTGTGGCAGCACCTGTTCTGGTTCTTCGGCCACCCCGAGGTGTACATCGTCGCGCTGCCGTTCTTCGGCATCATCAGCGAGATCATCCCGGTCTTCTCCCGCAAGCCGATCTTCGGCTACAAGGGTCTGGTGGCCGCCACGATCGCGATCGCCGCGCTGTCGATGAGCGTCTGGGCGCACCACATGTTCGCCACCGGCGCGGTGCTGCTGCCCTTCTTCAGCTTCCTGTCCTTCCTGATCGCGGTGCCGACCGGCATGAAGTTCTTCAACTGGATCGGCACCATGTGGCGGGGGCAGATCAGCTTCGAGACGCCGATGCTCTGGTCGATCGGCTTCCTGGTCACCTTCCTCTTCGGCGGTCTGTCGGGTGTCCTGCTGGCCAGCCCACCGATCGACTTCCACGTCTCGGACTCGTACTTCGTCGTCGCACACTTCCACTACGTGCTGTTCGGCACGATCGTGTTCGCGGTCTTCGCCGGCATCTACTTCTGGTTCCCGAAGTTCACCGGTCGGATGCTCGACGAGCGGCTGGGCCGAGTGCACTTCTGGCTGACCTTCGTCGGCTTCCACACCACCTTCCTGGTGCAGCACTGGCTCGGGGCCGAGGGCTTTCCCCGCCGGTACGCCGACTACCAGGCGATCGACGGCTGGACGACACTCAACATGATCTCCACGGTCGGCTCGTTCGTCACCGGCATCTCCACCCTGCCGTTCCTGTACAACGTGTGGAAGTCGTACAAGGCCGGACCGCTGGTCGAGGTCGACGACCCGTGGGGCCACGGGAACTCGTTGGAGTGGGCGACCAGTTGCCCGCCACCGCTGCGCAACTTCGACCGGATGCCCCGGATCCGCTCCGAGCGACCGGCGTTCGACCTGAAGTTCCCGGAGCTGGCCGCCGGCCACCACTCGGTCGCCGGCCCGCCGGAGGGCGGTGCCAAGCCGCTGACCAGCGAGTCGGACGGCGGTGCCACATACCAGGAGGACACCGCCAGCAACGTCGACCGGCGCTGACCCACTGGCCGGCGCTTACCCCACGATCGGTCTACGACGCGGCCCCGGGCGACATCGCCCGGGGCCGCGTCGGGTGTTCGGGCAGCCCGTCACCGCGGTGCCGGCACCCGGTCCGGCACCGGCCGGCGGCGCCACCGCATCGCGACCATCGGCAGCGCCAGCAGCAGCCCCGCCGCACCGATCGCCACGAACCCCCACGTCGGCGTACTGGCGTCGATCACCGCACCGGTCAGCGGTGCCCCGACGGCCATGCCCACGGTCAACGCCGAACCGTGCAGACCCATCGCCTCGCCGCGTACCGCCGCCGGGGCCAGCCGGGCGACCGCGTCGGACGTGGCGGCGATCGTCGGCGCGCAGAGCAGCCCGGCCGGGGCCAGGGCCAGCCCGAGCGTCCACCAGTGCCCGGCCCCGAGCCCGACCGGGACCGTGGCGGCGGCCAGCGCGACCATCAACCCAACCGGCGGCACCGCACGCCGGGTCGCACCGTAGGCGAACCCGCCGACCAGGGAGTACGCCCCCCAGCCGGCGAGCACGACGCTGGTCCAGGCCAACTGGTCGCTCTCCCGCAGCGCGGCGATCAACGCCACGTCGGTGCCGCCGAGCACCAACGTCGACGCCGTGCCGACCGCGAGTACCCCGAACAACTGCGGGGTCAGCCAGTCCCGGCGGGCGATCCGGGTGCCAGCCCGGTCGGCTTCCTCGTGCCGGGCCCGGATCGGCGGGTCGACGACAAACAGCGCCAGCCCGGCGGCGACCAGGCCAGCGCCGACCGCGACCATCGCGATCCGGGGGGAGACCGCGGTGGCGAGCAGCACCGCCAGCGCCGGGCCGACCATGAAGGAAAGCTCGACCGACATCGAATCCAGGGCGTACGCCGGACGGCGCTGTTCCGCCGGGACCAGCGCGGCCAGCGACTGCCGGATCACCGAGAACACCGGCAGGCTGAGCAGGCCGGCGACGACCGCGGCGACCAGCAACGCGGGGTACGGCAGCGCCTGCGCCACGGTCCAGAAGACGCCCTGGGCGGTGACCGAGACGACCAGCGCCGGGCGTAACCCGCGTCGGTCGACCAGCCGACCCAGCAGCGGTGCGCCGATCGCGGCCCCGATGGTCAACGCGGTACCGGCCAAACCGGCGGCGGCGTACCCCCGGCCCAGGCCCAGCACGACGTACAGGGTCAGCGCCACACCGGCGGCGGTGTTCGGCATCCGGGCCAGCACCGACAGGGCGAGCAGCCGGGCCACCCCGGGCAGCGCGAGCGCCTGCCGGTAAGGAGTCAAATTCATCGACAGTGTTACCTCCGGCCGGCATCATGCCCGCCGGGTACGACGTCGGCCAGCCGATATCCGGGCCGGCTTTCCGGCGGGTCAGGTCGGACGCAGCACCGGGGAACCGGTCAACGTCACCCCGGCGGCCCGCATCGCGTCCACCGCCACCTCGGTGGTATCCCGGGCCACCCCGGCGGTCAGGTCGAGCAGCACGGTGGTATCGAAGCCGGCCCGGGAGGCGTCCAGCGCGGTCGCCCGTACACAGTGGTCGGTGGCGATGCCGACCACGTCGACCCCGGTGATGCCGTGTTCCCACAGCCAGTCGGCCAGGCCGGTGCCGTCGTCGCTGTGGCCCTCGAAGCCCGAGTAGGCCGCCGCGTACTGGCCCTTACGGAAGACTGCCTCGATCCGATCGGTGGCCAGCCCGGGATGGAACTCGTCCCCGCCGGTGCCCACCACGCAGTGCGCCGGCCAGGTGTCGACGAAGTCCGGCGGGTCGCCGAAGTGCGCGCCGGGGTCGACGTGGTAGTCCTTGGTTGCCACCACGTGCCGCCACCGCTGCTGCGGTGCCTCGGCGACGGTCTGGGAGATCGCCACCGCCACATCGGTGCCGCCGCCCACCGCGAGTGAGCCACCTTCACAAAAGTCGTTCTGTACGTCAACGATGATCAGTGCCCGGTGCATGCTCGTCGTCCTCCTGCTGCTGACTTCTGCATGGTCGATTACCAGCCGCTACCGGTCGCGGCCCGGCGGTCACTGGACGGCGGGCACGACGGTCACCGGGATGGTTGGATCTCCGGCGGACAGCTTCAGCCCTTCCCACGGTATCGAGATGAGGCAGCGGCGCAGGTGCTCGCGGGACTCGTCGAGGGTCGGCCGGGTCCGCGCCTCGCCAGCGGCGACAAAGGACCGTTGCAGCACCCGGTCACCGTTTGCCCGGTCCGGGACTCCCTGCGAGACGACAATCTCCTCGGTGGCGGTGCCGGTCGGCTTGTGCCGGCGTACCGCCACCTTCCGGCCCCCGACAGTGGCCTTGTTCTCGGAGCGCTTGACCACCGGCCGGCCGTCGACCTCGACCAGCTTGTACACCAGCCGGGCGGTCGGCGCGCCGGAGCCGGTCACCACTGCGGTGCCGGCACCGTACATGTCGACCGGCTCGGCGGCGAGCGAGGCGATCGCGTGCTCGTCGAGATCACCGGAGACAATGATCTTGGTCTCGGTGGCGCCGAGCGAGTCGAGCAGCTCCCGGGACTGTTGCGCCAGGACCGACAGGTCGCCGGAGTCGATCCGGATCGCCCGCAGGTCCGGCCCGGCGACCTCGATCGCATTACGGATGCCCTGGCTGATGCTGTAGGTGTCGACCAGCAGTGTGGTGTCCCGCCCGAGCGTGGCCACCTGTGACGCGAACGCCGCCCGTTCGTCGTCGTGCAGCAGGGTGAACGCGTGCGCCGAGGTTCCCGCGGTCGGGATGCCGTACCGGGCACCCGCCGCCAGGTTGGACGTGGCCGCGAAACCGGCCAGGTACGCGGCCCGGGCCGCCGCCACCGCCGCCTCCTCGTGGGTGCGCCGCGAACCCATCTCAATCACCGGCCGGCCGCGGGCGGCGGTCACCGCCCGCGCCGCCGCCGCCGCGATCGCGCAGTCGTGGTTCAGCACCGACAGCACCAGAGTCTCCAGCAGGACGCACTCGGCGAACGTGCCGGAGACGGTGAGGATCGGCGAGTTCGGGAAGAACAATTCTCCCTCGGCGTACCCGTCGACGTCCCCGGTGAACCGGTAGTCGGTCAGCCACTGTGCGGTGCCGGCGTCGACCACCGCGCGGTCCCGCAGGTGTCGGACGGTTTCCGCGTCGAAGCGGAAGTCCCGGATCAGGTCGACCAGCCGACCGGTGCCGGCCACCACACCGTACCGGCGGCCGGTCGGCAGCCGCCGGGCGAAGACCTCGAACACGCAGTGCCGGTGCGCGCTGCCGTCCGCCAACGCGGCGGCGAGCATGGTTAGCTCGTAGTGGTCGGTCAGCAGAGCAGGGCTGGCGCTGGTCACCTGGCTACTGTACGGCCGCCCGGCCGGTGCGGCCCGGCCCGGCCTGGCCCGGCGGCCCCGGCTCGTCGGGCAGAGCGCGCACCGCCTCGGCCAGGTTGGCACGCCCGGTCACGCCGAGCTTGCCGTACGCCCGTTGCAGATGGTTCTCCACGGTGCGGGGCGACAGGAACAACCGCTGGGCGATCTCCCGGCTGGCGACGCCGGCCGCCGCCAGCTTCGCCACCTGGTGCTCCCGGTCGGTCAGGTTGGGCAGGCCGGCCAGCAACGCCGGGGTACGCACGTCGACGCACTGGCCGAGCGACCGGCCGAGCAGCATGTTGGTCTGCCCGGTGACCGGCGACCGGGCCAGCCGCTGCCGCCGTACCGCCATCGCGGCGGACTCGGCGGCGAACAGGTGCAGCCCGAGGCCGGCGAAGCCGCTGGCAGCGCGCAGCAGGGCACCGTACGGTCCGTTGGTGGCGCCTTGTGCCTGGCGCAGGACCAGCGGCGGCAGTGGGCCTTCGACCACCTTGGCGAGCTCGGTCAGCCGGTCCACCGCCAGGTCGGCCCGGTCCAGCCGGACCAGGTCGTGCAGCACCATCACCTCGTGGCCGGCGAACCCGTCGGTACGCAGCCGGGCCGCCAACTCCCGCAGCATGTCGACCGCGCCGGTGACGTCCCCCTCGGCGACTGCCACCCAGCAGCGCGCCTGCTCCCGCCACGGGTACAGGATGGCCATCCCGGGCATCTGCGCCCGGTCCGAGTCGGCCATCGCCGCAGCGGCCTGGGCCGCCTCGCCACGCAGGGCGGCCGCGTGTGCCCGTTCGGCGTGGGCCAGCCCGGCGTACACCCGGCCGGTGGCCAACGTGGCGCACGCCTGCAGGCTGTGTCGCAGCGCCTCGTCGAGCCGGCCGCGCAGCCGGGCGGCCTGCGCCCGGATCACCGACAGGTAGCCGGACCCGAGCCGGAAGTCACCGGCGTCGGCCAGGTCGGCGAACTCCTCGGCGACGATCGTCTCGATCCCGGGCAGCTCCCCGGCGAGCACCAGCCGGGTGCCGCGAGCGAGTTCCAGTGCCAGCTGAAGGTAGGGAAGTTCGGTTCGCCAGTGCGGGGCGTCGGCCACGACCCGGGCGATGGCCCGGCCGCTGCCGGTCAGGTCGCCCTGCGCGGCCTGTAGGTGGGCGATGGTGCACTGGGCCAGCCCGTGGGCGGCGGGACTGGCCGCCGGCCGGGCGAGTACGGCGCGGGCCAGCCGCAGCGCGGCGTCACACTCCAGCCGGTGCAGCCGCATGATCGCCTCGAACGAGTCGACCCGGACCCGCTCGGCCGGGTCGGTCAGCTCGCGGGCACCGGCCGCCAGGTCCTCCGGCGTCGACTCGTTGCCGAGCCCCCAGTAGGCGACCAGTCCCAGCACCATCAACCAGCGGCTGCGTCGTTTGTCGGTGGTGACCTCGTCGCGGACCGCCTCGATGGTGGCCAGCGCCCGCTCCGGCTCGTCTCGGAACATCAGGATGGTCGCCCACAGCTCGGCGGCGTCGAACCCGCCGCCGGCGTCGTACGCTCGGGCGGCCAGCCGGTCCGCCAGTGGGACGTCGTACCCGGCGAACGCCCGGCCGGCAGCGTCGAGCAGCATCGCCGGGTCGTCGGCGGTGTTCGACTCGAGCCGCCAGACGGCGACCCGCAGCAGGTCCTCCCGGCGGCGTGCCCCTACCCCGTCCACGAGCGAAGCGAGCTGCGCCTGCAGCCGCTGCGCCCGGGTGACCGGGCATCGGCGGCGCACCACCTCGCCGTACAGCGGATGGGCCATGTGCACGTCCTGCCGGCGGTCGTCGACGTCGACCCGGATCAGTCCTCGTTCCTCGGCGGCCTCCACATCGGCGTGCCGGCTGGTCCGCAGCAGCAGCCGCAGCCCGATCGGCTGGCCGAACGCCACCAGCTCGACGACGCCGCGGACCGGCGGGCTGAGCTGGCCGATCCGGGTGTCGATCAGGTCAGTCAGGCTCGGCGCCAGCTCCAACCGGCCGGTCCACCGCCACACCCCGTACGTCTGGGTCAGCTCCTGCCCGGACTGGGCGGCGATGACGAGCTCCCGCAGCAGCAGCGGGTTTCCCTCGGACAGCCGCCACAGCCGTTCGGCCGAGGTCGGGTCCAGCGGTCCACCGAGCAGTTCCATCAGCAGGCCAGTGCTGTCGACGACGTCCAGTGGCGCCAGCTCGTCGTGTACCACCAGATCGTCGGCCCACAGTGCCCGGATCGGCAGCGGCACCGGCTCGCCGCTGAGCAGCGTACCCAGTACAGTGGCCCGACCGGAGCGGGCGATCAGGTTCGCCGCCGCCGCCGAGGAGGGGTCGAGCAGATGCGCGTCGTCGATGGCGAGCACGATCGGCCGGCCTGCGGCCCGTTGTCGTAGCGACTCGACGGCCCACCGCAGTAGCGCCGAGGGGGACAACCCGGGTGGCTGGTTCGCCGGGAGCACCTGGGCGAGGCCGGCGAACGGCAGGCCCGCGGCGCTGACGCTGCCCGAGGCGGACCAGACCGCGTAGCTCTTGGTCGGCAGTCTACCTACGACTTCGCGCAACAGCCGACTCTTGCCGATCCCGGCGGAGCCACTGAGGATCAGGCCGCGACCGCCGTCGGTGGCGGCGGCGAACAGCCGGTCGAGCTCTTCGGACCGTCCTACGAAGCTCCACAGGCCCATGGCAGGGGAGCATATAGAACGGTCGCCAAGGGGGAAGGGTCGGTCACGGATCGCAGTTGAGTATGAAGTGTTCGGTCAGTGAGTAGCGACAGTCGTCGCTGTGTAGGTGATTGTGCACGTAGCGTCGGTGGACTGGTAATTCGTGGCGATGACGCCCGAAGGAGCTCGTCTTGTGGAGTCCGTGACAGTACCGGCGAATCGCCCGGCCACCCGCGCCGCCGCCCGCGTTCCCCGGCAGCGCAGGCAGCCGCGCCGCCCGGGTGACCTGGTTGTGGAGTAGCCGATGGCCGCCCCGGCGCCGCCGCCCCCACCGGCCGACGAACCGGTCGCGGCCGTCGTGGTCGGAGCCGCCGCCAGTAGCCGCTCGGCCGTGCTGACCGCGTTTGTCGACGGTGAACCGCTGCCCGATCTGCGTCCGCCCGAGAGTTTCCTGGTCGTCCGGCACGGTACGGTCGAGCGGATCGCGGCATATCTGCCCGGCTGGTCGCAGCCGTGGATCGTCCCGGCGCGGTCAGCGCGGTCCGGTGCCAACCTGGCCCTGCCCCGTCCACCGCGCCGGGTCGAGGTGATCCGGCCGGATGCCTCGCTGCGCCGGCTCAGCCTGGTCGATTCGCCCGACCTGGAGACGCTCCGGTCGGCCGGCGCGACGGTGCTGCTCGACACGGCGGTACGCGGCGGCGCGCTGGTCTTCGTGGTTGGTGCCGGGCCGCCGCCCGGGCAGATCGAACACGAACTGCTGCGCCGGACGCTGGGTGCCGGTGTCGCGGTGTTCGTCGCGATCACCGCGGCCGGCGTACAGAGCGCGGGCGGGTCGTTCCAGCGGGCCGAGCTGCTCGCCGCTGTTCCGGAGCTGGAACAGGCACCCTGGCATTCGGTCGACGCGGCAACCGGCGATGCGGTGTTTCTCCGCCGGGAGGTGACCGACTGGGCAGCCCGGGAGGCGCTGCACCGGGCCGGCGCCGGTCTGGCCGATCAGCTGGCGTTCGACGAGCCACTGACACTGCCATCCGGCGGGCCGGCAGTCGGCTGGTCCGAGCGGCTGGACCGGGTGGTGCGACGGATCGGCCAGCGGGTGCGGCACACCCTGGCGATCGAGCTGGCCAACCTGCACCTGGCTGCCGTCCGCGAGTTGTTGTTCGGCGGTGGACCGGCCGGGATACCCGGCTTCCTGGACCGCGAGCTCCTGACCCTGTCGTTGCACGCCAGCGCGGCCTGTGCCGCCGGCGTGGACGACGCGGTGGACGAGGCGGTCGAGCAGGTGTTCGGGCCGGACCCGGCACAGCGGCTCGGACCGCTGCTGCGCGAGCAGCTCCGCGGCCGGCTGCTCGGGGATCCGCCCAGGGCGGTCGCGGAAGGACTCCTGACGACCGCCGCGGGCCGGTGCGAGCCGGTGCCGTCCACCGTCGCCGGGCCGTCCACCATGGTGGTGGATGTCTTCGCCGCGTACCCGGTGCAGCGGTCCCGGTGCACGGTGCCGCCGATCGGCGTCGCGCTCGCCGCCGACTGCTGGCATCCGCGCGGTGGACCGTCCGGGATGGCGCCGGACCAGGCCCGGTCCTGGATCCAGCAGGCGCTGCGGGCGGTGGAGATCGCGCTGTCCCAGGAGATCGCGTTGCGGTTCGCCGCAGTACGGCGTGGCCTGGCCAACCTGTTGGCTGATGCGATCGACAGCGGCGACGCGCCGGGCTGACCGCGGTGGGCGTTGTCCGCCCCGGCCCCACCGATGGCACGATGGGGGAATGGCGGCTCCCCAGGTTGCTCCGGTCGAGACGCCGGACACGGTCGAGACGCCAGGTGACGAACGCCTGTGGGTGACCATCGTCTGGGACGATCCGGTCAACCTGATGACGTACGTGACCTGGGTCTTTCAAAAGTTGTTCGGGTACAGCCAGGCCAAGGCGGAGGAGTTGATGCTCGACGTGCACAACAAGGGCCGGGCGGTGGTGTCCAGCGGCGCCCGCGAGCGGATGGAGCTCGACGCGTCCCGGCTGCACGCCTACGGGCTCTGGGCGACGGTCGACCGGGCATGAGCATGTTCCGGCGCCGCAACGGGCGCGTCGTGGCCGTCTTCTCCCCCGACGAGGTACGGGTGTTGCGCAAGGTCGCCGGTGAGGTGGTGAACCTCCTCACCGACGGGTTCGAACGGGACGACCCGGTGGTCGACCGGCTGTTTCCGGACATCTACCCGGACGATCCGGCGAGCTCGGCGGAGCTGCGGCGATACACCGAGAGCGACCTCAAGACGGCAAAGATCGACCAAGCGGGCGCCGTGCTCGCCGCGTTGCCGGCCGACGCCGGCGACACGGGCGCGGAGGTCCGCCTGGACGGCGAGGCGGCCGAGGCGTGGCTACGCGCGATCAACGACGCCCGGCTGGCGATGGGCGTCCGGTTGCAGGTGCGGGCCGACACCGATCTCGGCGCTGAGCTGGCGGCGGCCGAGCGGGACGATCCGTCGTCGAGCCGGCTGTACCAGCTGTCGGTCTACGCCTATCTGGGCTATCTGCAGGAGTCCCTGCTCGGCGCGTTGCTCGACTAGTGTCGACGAGCGTGACGACCGCCACGGGCCGGCCGGGCCGGAGAAGCGGAGAAGGCGGTAGGCTGGGGTGGTGCTGAGCATCGACCGGTCGATCATCGACGCGATCGTCGCCCATGCCCGCCGGGACCACCCTGACGAGGCGTGCGGCGTCGTCGCCGGTCCGGCCGGCTCGGACACGCCGACCCGGCACATCCCGATGCAGAACGCGGCCCGCTCGATGACGTTCTACCAGTTCGACTCGATGGAGCAGTTGCATCTGTGGCGGGAGATGGACGACCGGGACGAGGAGCCGGTGGTGATCTACCACTCGCACACCGCGACCGAGGCGTACCCGTCCCGCACCGATGCGGCGATCGCCGGCTGGCCCGAGGCCCACTACCTGCTGGTCTCCACCCGTGACCCGGAGGTCACCGAGATCCGGTCGTTCCGCATCGTGGACGGCGTGGTGACCGAGGAGCCGGTCAATCTCATTGACGCCGGTGTCGACCCGCACGCGGTGCAGTCGTACCTGTTCGGGCAGACCCCGACCACGGTCGACTACGAGTGTTCGTCCGGCCGCTGACACCTGGCGCCGTACCGCACCGCGATCTGGTCCGACCTACCGTTGCAATAGGAGCACGTCAATGTCTATCGAAGTTCGCGTCCCCACCATCCTGCGTAGCTACACCGGCGGCGCCAAGGTCGTCGAAGGCACGGGGGACACCCTCGCCGCCCTGCTGAACGACCTCGACGCCAAGCACTCCGGCCTGCGTGGCCGGCTGGTCACCGACGAGGGCAACCTGCACCGGTTCGTCAACATTTACGTCAACGACGAGGATGTCCGTTTCCTCGGCGCGCTCGACGCCAAGGTCGCCGACGGGGACACCGTGACGATCCTGCCCGCGGTGGCCGGCGGCGCGAGCGACGTCGCCCCGGCCGCCACCGACACCATCAGCGGCTGAGCGGCCCGCCATGACGCGCTACGACAGCCTGCTCGACGCGTGTGGCGGCACCCCGCTGGTCGGCCTGCCCCGGCTCTCCCCGGTGGTGCCCGACGGGGCGCCGCCGGTACGGCTGTGGGCCAAGCTGGAGGACCGCAACCCGACCGGCAGCGTCAAGGACCGGGCGGCAATGTTCATGGTCCGCGCCGCCGAACAGGCCGGGCAGCTCCGGCCCGGCGACACCATCCTCGAACCCACCAGTGGCAACACCGGGATCTCACTCGCCATGGTGGCGAAGCTGCGCGGCTACCGGCTGGTCTGCGTGATGCCGGAGAACGTCTCCGCCGAACGGGTCCAACTGCTTCGGATGTACGGCGCCGAGATCATCTTCTCGCCGGCCGCCGGCGGCTCCAACCAGGCGGTGGCCACCGCCAAGCAAATCGCCGCCGAGCACCCTGACTGGGTGATGCTCTACCAGTACGGCAACAGCGGCAACGCCCAGGCGCACTACGAGACCACCGGGCCGGAGCTGCTGCGCGACCTACCCACGGTCACCCACTTCGTCGCCGGGCTCGGCACCACCGGCACCCTGATGGGCACCGGGCGCTACCTGCGGGAGAAGGTCGACGGCATCGAGGTGGTCGCCGCCGAGCCCCGCTACGGCGAGCTGGTGTACGGGTTGCGCAACATCGACGAGGGCTACGTGCCGGAGCTGTACGACGCGAACGTGCTCACCCGGCGGTTCTCGGTGGGTACCCGCGACGCGGTGCTGCGGACCCGGCAGTTGGTCGAGGTGGAGGGGCTCTTCGTCGGCTTCTCGACCGGTGCCGTACTGCACGCCGCGCTCGCCGTCGCGCACGAGGCGGTCAACGCCGGCCGCCGCGCCGACGTGGCGTTCCTGGTCGCCGACGGCGGCTGGAAGTACCTCTCCACCGGTGCGTACGGCGGCACGCTGTCCGACGCCGAGGAAGCGCTGGAAGGTCAGCTCTGGGCCTGAGGCGCACCGGCGGCATGGTTTGTGCTCCGGCGCTCCGGTGCAAATGATTGGTTGCGCTATGGGCGATCCTGGGGCGGGTTGTCGAAGTCGCTCCAGTTGTTCGCGCTTCGGTGTCACGTTGACGACAAGTTGCAGCGGATCTTTCATTCCGCCGCTGGCCGCGGCGTAGGCTGCCGAGCGTGGCAGAGCCGCTGGTGGAGATCTTCGATGGCATGAACGGCGCATCGCCGGTGTCTCACCGCGATCGTGGGAACAGTTGATGCGTCTGACCGTACTCGGCTGCGCCGGGAGTTTCCCCGGGCCCGAGGCCGCCTGTTCGGCCTACCTGATCGAGGCGGACGGGTTCCGCCTGCTCGTCGACTTCGGCTCGGGTTCGCTGTCCGCCCTGCAGCGGTACGTCGGCCTGCACGCGGTCGACGCGATCCTGCTCACCCACCTGCACTGCGACCACATGCTCGACGCCTGCACCTACGTGGTGGTGCGGCGCTACGCCCCGGACGGCCCGTACCCGCCGCTGCCAGTCTACGCCCCGGCCGGCGCGCCCGACCGGATCGCCACCGCGTACAACATCAGCGGCGAGCCGGTCGACGACGTCTACACCTTCTACGGCCTGCAGCCCGGCAGCTTTCCGATCGGCCCGCTGCAGGTCACCGTCGACCGGGTCAACCACCCGGTGGAAACCTACGGGGTACGCGTGGAGCACGGCGACCGGGTGCTGACCTACTCGTCGGACACGGCACCCTGTGAGGCGCTGCTGCGGCTGGCCCAGGACGCGCACGTCTTCCTCTGCGAGGCGAGCTACCTCGACGGGGTGGACAACCCGCCGGACCTGCACCTGACCGGCCGGGAGGCCGGGGAGGCCGCAACCAAGGCGGGGGTCGGTCGGCTGCTGCTGACCCATCTGGTCACCGCCTGGGGCAGCGAGGCGTTGACGTTCGAGGCGGCGGCATCGAGCTTCGACGGGCCGGTCGAGATCGTCCGGGCCGGCGCCCACTACGAGGTCTGACCGGTCGACACCGGCCAACGGTTCTCTTGCCGCAGAGTTCGCCCGCTGGTCAACGCGGCGTAGCCTCGGCCACCCGCACAGGCGAGACCGTGACACCCATGCGCGTCGCGATCGTCACCGAGTCCTTCCCGCCGGACCTCAACGGGGTGGCGCACTCCGTGGTGCGGGTCGCCGAACACCTGGTCGCCCGCGGGCACGAGCCGTTGGTCGTCGCACCGGCGCCGGCTGCGGCCGAGCGGGCGGAGGTCCACGTCCACCCGTACCCGGTGGTCCGGGTGCCGAGCCTGCCGGTGCCGCTCTACCGCAGTTTCCGGCTCGGCCTGCCGAGCCGCCGGCTCACCGAGGTGCTGGCCGACCACGCCCCGGACGTCGTACACCTGGCCAGCCCGTTCGTGCTCGGCGCGCGGGGACTGACGGTGGCCCGCCGGTTGCGGCTACCCACCCTGGCGGTCTACCAGACCGACGTGGCCGCCTACGCCCGCGCGTACCACCTGGGGTGGAGTGCGGCGACGGTATGGCGCTGGCTGCGCGAGATCTACAACGCCGCGGACCGCACCCTGGCGCCGTCGACCGCTGCGGCCGTCGACCTGACCGCCAACGGCATCGACCGGGTACGCATCTGGGGCCGCGGCATCGACCCGGTCCGGTTCGCCCCGGCCCACCGCTGCGAACCGACCCGCCGCGAGCTGGCCCCCGGCGGTGAGACGCTGGTCGGTTACGTCGGCCGGCTCGCCGCCGAGAAGCGGGTGGACCTGCTCGCCGAGACCAGCCGGCTGCCGGGCGTACGGGTCGTGGTGGTGGGTGACGGACCGGCCCGCAAGGAGTTGGAGCGCGCCCTGCCGGCGGTCCGCTTCCTCGGCGCCCGGCACGGCCGGGACCTGGCCCGGCTGTACGCCAGCTTCGACGTGTTCACCCACACCGGTCCGCACGAGACGTTCGGTCAGACCGTGCAGGAGGCGCAGGCCAGCGGCGTACCGGTGGTGGCGCCGGCCGCCGGCGGGCCGGTGGACCTGGTCACGCCCGGGGTGACCGGGCTGCTGGTGCCACCCGGTGATCAGACGGCGCTCGCCGGGGCGGTCGCCGGGCTGGTCGCCGACCCGGCCCGTCGGGCCCGGTACGGACGGGCCGCGCGGGCCGCGGTCGCCGGCCGCACCTGGGCGGCGATCGGCGACGAGCTGATCGAGCACTACCGCGCCGTGCTGGACGTACCCGGCGTCGTGGCCCGCCTGCCGGTCGCCGCCTGAGCGGACCGGTCCGGTGTGACCCGGACGGGGCCCGCAGCGGCGCGGCACATAGGCTCTGCACATGGCACGACCCGACGGACGCACCCACGCTCAGCTACGACCGGTGACCCTGACCCGCAACTGGAGCATGCACCCGGAAGGGTCGGTGCTGGTCGAGTTCGGGCAGACCAAGGTGCTCTGCACCGCGAGCGTCACCGAGGGGGTGCCCCGCTGGCGGAAAGGGTCCGGACTGGGCTGGGTGACGGCCGAGTACGCCATGCTGCCGCGGGCGACCACCACCCGGTCGGACCGGGAGAGCGTCAAGGGTCGGCTGGGCGGCCGGACCCACGAGATCTCCCGGCTGATCGGGCGCAGCCTGCGCGCCGCCGTCGACCTGAAGGCGCTCGGGGAGAATTCGATCGTGCTGGACTGCGACGTGCTGCAGGCCGACGGCGGCACCCGGACCGCCGCGATCACCGGCGGTTACGTCGCGTTGAACGACGCGGTCAGCTGGTTGGCCGACCGCAAGGCGCTCAGCGGCAAGCCGGACCGGGTGATGCGGCGCTCGATCGCGGCGGTCAGCGTCGGCGTGATCGCCGGCGAACCGCGGCTGGATCTGTGTTATCTGGAGGACGTCGCGGCCGACGTGGACATGAACGTGGTCTGCACCGGCGACGGGGACTTCGTCGAGGTGCAGGGCACCGGCGAGGCGGCGGTGTTCGGCCGGGACCAGCTCGACGCCATGCTCGACCTGGCGGTCGCCGGTTGCGCCGAGCTGACCGCCGCGCAGCGTAGGGTGCTGGACCGGTGAGCGCGGCACCGGCCGGGCGTACCCGGCTGCTGCTCGCCACCCGCAACGGCAAGAAGCTGACCGAGCTGCAGCGGATCCTGGACACCTCGCTCGGTGCCCACCGGGTCGAACTGGTCGGGCTGGCCGACCTGGAGCCCTACCCGGAGGTGCCCGAGTCCGGTCTCACCTTCGGCGAGAACGCGCTGCTCAAAGCCAGGGAAGGCTGCCGGTACACCGGGCTGCCGACGGTCGCCGACGATTCCGGGCTGGCCGTCGACGCGCTGGGTGGGATGCCCGGAGTGTTCAGTGCCCGGTGGTCCGGCCGGCACGGTGCCGACCTCGCCAACCTGAATCTGGTGCTGGCCCAGCTCGCCGACGTGCCGGACGAACACCGGGCGGCGTCGTTCGTCTGCGCTGCGGCCCTGGTGCTGCCCGGCGGCAAGGAACACCTGGTCGAAGGACGCCAGTCCGGCCGGCTGTTGCGCGCCGGTCGCGGCGACGGTGGCTTCGGTTACGACCCGATCTTTCTCGGTGACGGTCAGGAACGGACCAACGCCGAGCTCAGCCCGGCCGAGAAGGACGCGATCAGCCACCGTGGCAAGGCATTCCGGTTGATGGCAAAGGTCGTCGCGAAGACCGTCGGATGACGCCGGTAGATTTAATTAGTGCTTAGATCTCTGGTTACGCGGCGTACATCTGAGCTCACCCCCGTTAGGCTCGCGCGGCAAGCTCATGCCACAGGGGGGCTGTTTTCTTGAGTAGACACAGATTGAGCGACGCCATCGCGCGTACCGGGTCCGGCCGCCGCCGACTCATCGTCGGCGGCGTGAGCGCCGCGCTGCTGGCCGGCATGGTGGTCACCGCTCTGCCGTTGCTCGCCGACGACGAGGTCACCGTGCCGGCCACCGCGGACACCACCGCCACCGACGTGCCGCAGGACGGTGACAACGGGGCGAAGACCACCCTGGCCACCTGTCCCGCGCTCTGCGAACGCAACCCGCGGGGGGCCCGGGACGCGATCGTCGAGTTCACCGTCGACCAACTGCCGAAGGCCGTCCGCAACCTGCGGGTCCGTCTGCAGTTGTACTCCTGGCAGGACCTGAACGCGCAGGTCACCGCGTACCGGACCGCAGTGGACGCCCGTCAGCCGCGGCCGTCGCTGGCCGGGGCGGACGGGATCGCCCGGACCGTCGACCGGGCACTCGCGACGCTGCCGACGGTCCGCAAGGGCTACAACGAGTGGGACGTGTCCGCGCAGGTCGCCGGCAACGGCACCTACACGTTCGCGCTGCGCCAGACCGGGCTGAACCAGCGCGTCTACTGGCCGTCGGTCGAGTACCGCGACCAGTCAATCCGACCCCGGCTGGTGATCAGCTACGAATCGGCGGCGGACGCGCCCAGCACTCCGCCACCGGCAGCGGCGCCCACTCCGTCCGCGCCGCCGAGCGCGCCGGTGCCGACCACCGCGGCCCCGTCGGCGTCCGCATCGGCGTCCGCTTCGCCGACCGTCGCGCCCAGCGCGTCGGCCAGCCCGCCGGCCTCCGGCGCCGGCTGCGGCTCGGTGTCGGACCTGCTGGTACCCGCCTGTGGCGCCTGGTGGGGGATGTACTCGCCGACCAGCGCCGCGAAGGGCTGGAACCACGGGGGTGCGGTCGCCGAGGTGGAGGCGCAGGTCGGGCGCAAGTTCGACATCGTGCACCGCTATCACGATTTCTCGAACGCCGGCAGCAACGGGGCGTTCCCTGACAAGTTCGAGCAGGAGCAGATGCGGGGCGGCCGGTTGATGTTCTTCGCCTGGGAGTCCCGGATCTTTTCCTCCGGCACCACGTTGAGCTGGCGGGACGTCTACAGCGGCCGGTACGACTCGGTGATCGACGACGTGGCCGGCCGGATCAAGGCGACCGGGGTGCCGGTGTTCATGGGCTTCGACCACGAGCCGGAGGACGAGCCGGCCAAGGGCAGCGATGCCGACTTCGTGCGGGCCTGGCGGCACGTGCACCAGCGCTTCGCAAAGGCCGGCGCGGACAACGCGGTCTGGGTTTGGGTGATGATGGGCTGGTCAGGCCATTACGACCGGTACGTCGACCTCTATCCCGGCGATGCCTATGTGGACTGGGTCGGCTACGATCCGTACAACTTCTACGCCTGCAACGGTGGCAAGACCTGGAAGGACCCGCACACCACGGTCGGTGGGTTCTACCGGTGGCTGGACGAGCACCGCATCGGCGTGGGCAAACCCCGGATGCTGGCCGAGTTCGGCAGCAACTTCCACCCGGACGACCCGGCGGCGAAGCAGCGGTGGTTCGAGCAGTTCCCGGCAGCGATCAAGGCGCATCCGAAGATCAAGGCGGTGGTCTACTTCAACTCCGCCGGATCGACGCGCACATCGGCCACCTGCAACATGACGATGAACCACAACCCGTCGGCGCTGGCCGGATTCACCAGGGCCGGCAAGGACTCCTACTTCCGGCAGCCGCTGCCGGGCCGGAGTTGACCTGGTAGAACGTTCAGCCAAGACTGGTAGAAACCCGATCGGCTGCCGTCCGATCGGTGGATGTCTGACCCGGCTGGGGTTGGCGCACGCTGTCTGAGACAATTTCCCATCTGGAGGGAAGCGTGAACCAATCCCAGCCTGGCTGGCGTCTGTCCAGCGGCCGTCGCGTGTGGGCATCGTCCCTGGTCGCGACTGCTGTAGTGCTGACACTGATCATCGACGCGACGGCTGCGGGTGCCGCCGTCGTCCCCACCCCGGCCCCGGCCACTCTGGTCTCGACCAACCCGGCGGACCACACCCCACATGCTCGCAACGGCGAGGCCCGAGCGTTCGCCGAGATCGGTGGCGTGATCTTCGTCGGTGGCACCTTCACCGAGATCCGGCCGACCAGCTCGGCGACCTGGCAGGCCCGGCCGTACCTGTTCGGCTACCAGCGGTCCACCGGTGCGCTGGTCGCCGGCTTCCAGCCCGACCTGGACGGTGCGGTGAACACCCTCGAGGTCACTCCGGCCGGTGAGCTGATCGTCGGCGGGGTCTTCCGCAACGTCAACGGAGAGGCCCGCCGCAATCTGGTCGCCCTCGACCCGGCGACCGGTGCCACGGTGTCCTCCTGGGAGGGCCGCTCCGACGGCGGAGTGGTCCGCGACATGGAGGTCAGCGGCGACTGGCTCTACATCGGTGGTGCGTTCAACTGGGTCAACGGCACCCAGCACGCCGGGCTCGCCCGGCTGGACGTGGACACCGGCGCGATCGATCCGACCTTCGATGTCGACATCGCGGTCGGCCGGCACGACGTGCCGCCGTACGTGTGGACGCTCGACGTCGCGCCCGACGGTGACACGCTGGTGTTCGGCGGCAATTTCCGCGAGGTCGAAGGCCTGACCCGGGAGCAGATCGCGATGGTCGACCTGACCGGCACCCCGGTCCTGGCCGACTGGGACAGCAACCATCGGTTCGCGCCGAGCTGCTCCTGGCGAACCTTCACCCACTACGTGCAGGACATCAGCTTCGGCGACGACAGCAGCTACTTCGTCGTCGGCACCAACGGTGGCTCGGGCTGGCCGGCCGCGTACTGCGATTCGCTGGCCCGGTACGAGACCGCCGACCGGGGCAGCGGCCTCGACGCCACCTGGCTCAACTTCACCGGCAACGACACCATCACCTCGGTGGTGGTCCGCGACGGCATCGCCTATACCGGTGGGCACTTCCGCTGGCTGAACAACCCGAACCGCAGCGACAACGCCGGCGACGGCGCGGTCGACCGGCTCGGCATCGGCGCGGTGACCGTGGCGACCGGGATGCCGGTCAACTGGAACCCGCGGCGCAGCGGCGGATCGGCGCTGCCGGCCGGCGCGAGCAGTTGGGGTTCCGCAGTACCGGTGCTCTGGTTCGGCTCCGACGGCCTCTACTTCGGCCACAACTCCGACGGCATGGGCAACGAGTACCACGGCCGGCTGGGCATGTTCCCCGACGCGGGCGGGCGGACCATCGTGTCGCGTAACCCACCGACCGACAGCACCGGTTACCTCTACCTGGCGGCCGCCAACGGCGACCTGACCAAGGTGCCGTTCGACGGGGCCACGCTTGGCGCGGCGACCATCACCAACCAGCCCAACCTGGTCGACGCCGGCGCGGTGTGGCGGGTGCACGACCGGATCTACTGGGCCCGCCCGGTCGCCGGCACCGAGACCGGCAGCCGGCTGGACATCTCGATGTTCAACGGCAGCAGCGTCGGCGGTCCGTGGGAGAGCTCGGGCTATAACTCCTGGTTCGACGCGTTGTCGCTGAACGCGGCGTTTTACCTGGACGGCCGGCTCTACTACACCCGCGCCGGCAGCGGTAACAACCAGCTGTTCTACCGGTACTTCGAACTCGACGGCAACTATCTCGGCGCCACCGAATTCACCGTGCCGACCGACGGCGTCACCTGGAGTTCGGTCCGTGGCATGGCCTGGGTGGCCGGCAGCATCGTGTTCGGCTCGTCCGACGGGCGGCTGCGAGCGGTGCCGTTCGATCCGACCGCCGACGTCGCCGTGGCCGGCACCTCGGTGACCGTGCTGGCCGAGCCCGACCCGGCGCTCGACTGGACCAACCGGTCGATGTTCTTCGCGGCCGAGTGACCTGGCGGTAGACCGCCCGGTGACCAGAGGTGGGCCGGCGGCAGCACCGAGGCTGCCGGCCCACCGGCCATTTTGTATGGTGAGGCATCGTTGCACAGGGGAGGCGGACCGGTGGGGTCGAGCACACGTCGGCACGGCGCGTTGCTGCGGGTGTTGTTCGCCGTCAAACGGACCTACTACCAGCTGCGCTATCCCCGGCTGCGGCTCGGCCGGGACGTCGAGATCCGGGGCCGGGTCCGGCTGCGCAGAGGGGTACGGGTGACGATCGGCGACCGGACCCGGCTCAACAAGCTGGTCCGCTTCGCCGGCACGGGTGAGGTCACCGTCGGTGCCGACTGCCTGCTCAATGCCACCTGGATCGGTAGTTGGACCAGCGTTGAGGTCGGCGACCGCTGTCTGCTGTCCGACTGCGAGCTGATGGACAACGACTTCCACAATCTCCCGCCGCAGCTGCGGCACGCACCGCCCGGCCCGGCGACCCGGGCACCGATTGTCGTCGGGGACAACGTCTGGATCGGGGCGCACGTCCTGGTGATGAAGGGCGTCCGGATCGGCCACGACAGCGTCGTCGGTGCCGGCACGGTGGTTCGCGTCGACGTACCTGACCGGGTCGTCGTGATCGGCAATCCGCAGCAGATTGTGAAGAAGTTCGATGAGTGACCAGCCAGCCCGGACCGTGACCCTCACCGACCTGCTGCGGATTCCGAGTCTGCGGTGGATGACGGTCGTCGCGGGTGCCGCGACCGGCCTGCTGTTGGCGATCGGCTACCTGGTGGTGGCCCCACCCGCGGCCTCGGCCACCGCGGTCGTCGCGGTCCGGCCGGTGGTCACCGACGCCTTCACCTATCCCGGGGCCGGTGCCGACCGTTCGGTCAACATGAACGTCGAGAGTGGCATCGCGGCCAGCACCGAGGTACTCTCCCGGATCGCCGAGGCCCGGTCTTCCGACGTCGTGGAGGTCCGCCGGGCGCTGGAGATCGAGGTCCCCACCGGCGGCCAGATTCTACGGTTCACCTACTCGACCGGCACGGTCGACGACGCAGTCGACACCGTGAACCTGGCGGCCGCCACCTACCTGCAGGTCCGCCAGGAGATGTACGAGCAGCAGCGGACCGACATGCTGGCCTCCTACGACGAGAGCATTGTCAAGGTCGCGGAGCAGCAGGACGCGGCGCAGAGTCGGCTCGCCAACGCGAACAGCACCCCGGCGGCCGACGCCGCGCTGGCCGAGTTCGGCTCGCTGAGCAATCAGCTGACCGAGCTCAACGCGGCCCGTACCGAGATCGCCGCGATCGACGTCACGCCCGGCTGGATCACCCAAAGTGCCCAGCAGCAGCTGTCCACCGACGGTCCGCCCGGGATCCTGTACCTGGTGGCCGGTCTGCTGGTCGGCGCGGTGCTCGGGGTGCTGCTGACCTACCTGCGGGAGTCGGTGGACCGGCGGATCCGCAGCGAGGCGGAGGCCAGCGAGGTCGCCGGGCTGCCACTGCTGGGCACCGTACGCCGCCGCGGGTTGCGGGTTGACGCGCGTACCGTCGATGCCGACGTCCGGTACGTCGGCATGGCCATAGCCGAACAGCTCCGCCAGGCGGTCCGTACTCCGGTGGTGGTGATCTCGTCGCGCAACCGGGAGGACACCACCCCGATGACCGCGAGCCTCGCCGTCGCACTCGCCGCCGACGGGCAGGACGTCTACATCGGCGACGACAGCCACCGGGTGACCGCGCTGCGCGACGCGCTGCTCGCCGATCGGCGCCGGGTGCCGTCCGGGCCGTTCGTGCCGGCCCAGCCGGGTGGTACGGCCCCGGCCCAGCCGGGGGGTACGGCGCAGCGCCCCGGCGACAGCGGCGACCCGGAGAGCACCTTGATCTTCTCCCTGCCCAACGCCGACCAGGACCGTACGGTGATCCTGCCCCGGGTGACCGACACGGCGGACGCCCCGGCGGGTCCCGCACGGCGACCGTCGCCGCGGCCGACCGCCGGCACCGGGCAGTCCCGGCCGTCGACCGGGGACCGGCCGTCGACCGGGGACCGGTCGGCGGCCGGTGACGGTGGCCCGGTGGTAGCCACCATCCCGGTCCGTACGCTGCCGGCGGACGCGCTCACCGTCGGGGCCGGCATGGTCCGGATCGGCCTGTACGCCCAGGCACCGCGCGACGGGGAGATCGTGTTGTTCAACGCCCCACCGGCCGAGTCGGACGAGCGTGGCGTGCGGGAGGCGCGGACCGGCACCGCGATCGTCGTGGTCGAGCGGGACCGTACCCGGCTGGCCGACCTGCGTCGGTTGACCGACCGGTTGCGCGCCGCCGGGGCCGAGCCGCTCGGCTTCGTGCTCACCGGCAGCGGCCGTGGTTGACCAGGCCCGGCACCCCCCGGCGCTGCCGATCTGGCCGCTGTGGCTGATGTTCGGCCTGGTGCCGGTCTGGTGGCTCAGCGGGCTGTTCTACTTCGGCTGGCCGGTGCTCGGCGCGCTGCTGCTGATCGTCATGTTCGTCCGGGGGCGGATCCCGTTGCCCGCCGGCGCCGGACTCTGGCTGGCCTTCCTGGCTCTCGTGGTGGTCAGCGCCACCCAACTGGCCGACGTCGGCGCGCTGCTCACCTTCACCTTCCGGTTGTTGTTCTACGTTACCGCGATCGTCGTCTGCTGCTACGTGTACACGATGGCGCGGGAGCGGGACGCGTTGACGGTGGTGCTCGGCCCGCTGTGCGCGTTCTTCGTCGCCCTGGTGTTGCTCGGCTGGCTCGGCCTGCTGATGCCCCGGTTCGGCATGGTCACCCCGTTCGAACTGGTGCTACCGGGTGGGTTGTCCGGCAACCCGTTCATTCGGGACATGGTGCACGCCCAGGCGACCGAATACAGCGCCCGCTCGACCAATCCGATCTTCCGGCCGGCGGCCCCGTTCGCCTACACCAACACGTTCGGCAGCACGTTCGCCATCACCCTGCCGGCGGTGGTGGCCTGCCTGCTGCTCGGTGCCCGGGGGCCGGCCCGGGCGGTCCTGCTGGTCGCCCTGCCGTTGTCGCTGCCGCCGGCGTTCCTGACCCTCAACCGGGGCATGTTCCTCAGCCTCGGCGTCGGGCTGGCCGTGCTCGGCCTGCGGGCCGCGGCCCGGGGCAACGTCAAGGCGTTGGCGTCCATGCTCGGGATGCTGGCCGTCGGCGGGCTGGTCACCCTGTTCATCCCGATCGGCGAGCTGATCGAGCGCCGGGTGAGTGTCAGCGACACCAACACCGACCGGCTGTCGCTCTACCTGGAGGTGCTGCGCTGGGTCCAGCGGTCGCCGCTGCTCGGTTTCGGTGCGCCGGTGCAGGTCGACACGGTCACCGCCGACGCGCCGATCGGCACCCAGGGCCAACTGTGGGCGGTGCTGTTCAGCCACGGTATTCCGGCGTTGGTCTGCTTCATCGGCTGGTTCGTCATCGTCGGGCTCCGCTGCTGGCCGGTTCGGACGGCGGCCGCGCAGTGGCTCTCCGTCGTGCCACTGATCGGCCTGGTCCAACTGCCCTTCTACGGCCTGGTCAACCAGAACCTGACTGCGATCTTCTACGTCGCCGGGGTGGCGTTGGTGCTCGTCGACCGGGAACGTCCGGGTCGCCCGCCCAGTCAGCGTCCAACCCCGCAGCCTCTGGCCGGGGCTGCACGGTGACCGCCGCCACCGATCAGCGGGAGACCCGGCGTAGCGCCCGCAGCGGTGTCATCGGACTGGCCGGCGCGGCGGTCAGCGGGCTGTTCGGCTTCGTCCTGGCGGTGGTCATCACCCGCGGCTACGGGCCAACCGGCGCGGGCGCGTTCTTCGCCGCCGTCGGACTGCTCACCGTGGCCACTGCGGTCTGCACCCTGGGGGCCGAGACAGGACTGCTCTGGGCGTTGCCCCGGCGCCGTACCGGCGCCACCGGGGACGCCGCCCGGATGCTGCCGGTGGCGTTGCTGCCGCCGCTGGTGTTCGCCATCGTGGTGGCCGTCGTCGGGCTGCTGGTCGCCCCACAGCTCGCGGACGGCCTGTTCGACCGAGCGAGCACGGAGACCGTACGCCTGGTTCAGCTCTGCGCGGTCGGGTTGCCGGTGCTGGTCGCCACCGGCCTGATGCTCGCGGCCGTACGCGGGGTCCGACCGATCGGCGGCTACGTGGCGGTGCAGTTCTTCCTGCTGCCGATCGGCCGGCCGGTGCTGGTCGGCCTCGCCGCGCTGGCCAGCGGCGCAGTGCTGCTCGGGTTGGCCGGCTGGCTGGTGCCGGCGCTGGCCGCCCTGCTGGTCTGCGCCGGCCTGGTCGCCGGACCGCTCGGTCTGGGGCGTGGCGCCCGACTGCGGGCCGGGTCGGCGGACTGGCGTGGCTTCTGGCGGTTCGCGCTGCCGAGGGCCGGCTCGGCCGCCATCGACGCGGGCGGCATGTGGATCGGGGTGCTGCTGGCGGTGGTGCTGGCCGGGCAGGCCGAGGCGGGCATTTTCGGCGCGGTCGGTCGGTACATCCTGGCCGGGCAGCTCGCCCTGCAGGGGCTGCGGGTCGCGGTCGCGCCGCAGCTGTCCCGGCTGCTCGGCGCGGACCGGCCGGCCGAGGCGGCGGCGGTGCACCGGCAGACCACCAGCTGGGCGATCGTGCTCTCCTGGCCGGTCTATCTGCTGCTGGCGGTCTTCGCACCGGGTTTCCTGAGCATCTTCGGGCCGGAGTTCGCCGCCGGCGCTACGGCGATGACGGTGCTGGCGGTCGCGATGCTGGTGAACGTCGCGGTCGGAAACGTGCAGACGTTGCTGCTGATGAGTGGTCACAGCGGCCTGCACCTGGTGGCCACGCTGGTGAATCTGACGGCGACGGTGTCGTTGGCGTTCTGGCTGGTGCCCCGGCACGGGGTGCTCGGCATGGCGGTGGCCTGGGCCACCGGGATCGTGCTGGAGAACCTGATCGCGGCGACCGCCGCCCGGCTGGTGGTCGGGCAACCACTGGTGGACCGCCCGGTGTCGGTGGCGGCGGCGGCGACGTTGGCCGGTGTCGGGGCGGTCAGCGTGGTTGCGGTCGCTGCGGCCGGCCGGGACGCGGCCGGCCTCGGTACCGCGTTGGCTCTGGTCGGCGCGGTCGTGATCGTAATGTCGGCGCTGCCGGGTGTGCGGCGCCGGGTGTGGCGCAGCGTCAGACAGAGAGGTGGGTGAGACGGCCATGGCGTCCATCAGGGACCGCATCAAGCAGGCGGTACCGACCCAGGTGACCGACCAGGTACGCGAGTCGATGGTGCACTATGGAGTACGTACCAGTCACCGTCGCCCGCTGCCGGACTTTCTGATCATCGGCACGAAGCGCGGCGGCACCACGTCGCTGTGGAACTACCTGATCCAGCATCCGCTGGTGCCGCGGCTCTTCCCGGCCTGGAACACCAAGGCCACCCACTACTTCGAGGAGCACTGGTCGCGGGGGGAAGCGTGGTACCGGTCGCACTTTCCCACCGAGCGTCAGCGCGCCGCGCTGACCGCCCGGTACGGCGGCCCGGTCCGTGCCGGCGAGGCCGCTCCGCTGTACATGTTCCACCCGACGGCCGCCGAGCGGGTCCAGCAACTGCTGCCCCAGGTACGGCTGATCGTGCTGCTGCGCGATCCGGTCGAGCGGGCGTACTCGCACTGGAAGGAGCGGCGGACCGAGGGCAAGGAGCCGCTGGACTTCCCGCAGGCGTTGGCGAGCGAGCCGGAGCGGACCGCCGGTGAGCGCGACCGGCTGATCGTCGATCCGAACTACTTCTCCGAGCCGTACGACTGGTACACCTACCGGGCGCGTGGGCGCTACCTGGAGCATCTCGAGCCCTGGCTGGACCGGTTCGACCGCGCCCAGTTCCTCTTCCTGACCAGCGAGGAGTTCTACCGCGACACCCGGTCGGCCTATCTGCGTACCCTTGATTTCCTCGGCCTGCCCCGGCATGAGCTGCCGACGTTCAAGGTGTACAACGACCGCCGGTCGGCGCCGATGGACGACGCGTTGCGTGCCGAGCTGACCGCCTACTACCAGCCGCACAACGAGGCGCTGGCGCAGCGGCTGGGGTTGCGGCTGGACTGGGCCGGGGCGCCGCGATGACCGGCACCGACCCGCGTCGCCGCGACGACGGTCTTGGTTGGGTGACCCGGGCGGTCTTCCCGGACGAACGGGTGCGGCTGACGCTGCTGCCGGCCGGGGCGTCGCAGCCGGCGCTGGATCCAGCCGACCGGCTGCTGGCCCGGTACGCGGTGGTGCCGTCGCCGGCCCGGGCCCGGTTTCTGTTGCCGTTGGGGCCGCGTCGGGTGACCGCCGCCTCGGTCTGGGCGTACAACGCGCTGCGCCCGCTGCGGGTGCGGCTGCCCCGGGCGTTGCTCGGTCTGGCGGCCCGGACCGGGGTGCTGCAGGTGACCCGGCCGGCGGTGCTGACCGTGTCGGCCGGGCCGGGGTCAGCCGGGCAGCTGACCCTGGTCGACGATCTGGCGGCGCACTCCGGCGGGGCGCGCTGGTACGCGGCGATCGGAGTCCGTCCGCCGGACCCGAACCACAAGCCGACGGTGCAGCTGTTCGACGCGGCTGGCCGGCCGCGCGGCTACGCCAAGATCGGATGGAACGACGCCACCCGCGAACTGGTCCGTGCCGAGGCAGCCGCGTTGGCGGCGGTGGCGCCGGTAGCGGGGGTGGGTGAGTATCCGATGGTGCCGAGGTTGCTGGCCGCAGGCGAGTGGTCCGGTCAGGCGGTCACTGTCGTCGAGCCGCTGCCGGCCGACGTGCGAGGGGTCGGGGTGGGCGAGCCGCCGCAGGTCGCGGCGGTGCTGGCGGTCGCCCGGCGGGGTGGTGCGCCGGCCGCGCCGCGGCCGCTGGCCGGCTCGGCGTTCCTGGACCGCCTGCGCCGGTCGGCCGCCGCGGCCGCGGGTGACTCCGACGGTACGGCCGCCGACGCCGCGGCGGCAGGTGCACTGGATCCGCTGGCCGGACGCCGGCTGGCAGCGGCGGTGGAACGGCTTGCCGAGCGGTTCGAGCAGGTGCGGGTCGAGTTCGGTCACTGGCACGGTGACTGGGTGCCGTGGAATCTCGGCCGGTACGCCGGCCGGCTGGTCGCCTGGGACTGGGAGCACAGTGGCCCCGACGTACCGGTCGGCTTTGACCTGGCGCACGATGCCTTCCAGCGCAAACTGGTGCTCGACGGGGCTCCGGCGGCGAGCGCGGCGGCTGCTGTGGACGCCCAACTGCACCGGCTGGCCCCAGCGTTGGGTGTGGACGCCGAGCGGCGGCGGCTGATCGTCCAGAGTTACCTGATTGAGATGTGGCTACGGACCTGGCGGCTGGCGGCCGGCGGTGCCGGTTGGAATCCGGCGCTGCACCCGGCGCTGCTGGACGTGATCGAGCAGCGGTGCGCCGACTGACAGTCGCCCTGGATCGTCTCATATATTGAGACCCGCTTGTCGTGGGCCCGACGTCTGGATTGTCGATCACGTGATTGCCAGCTTGCCGGCGGTGGCGCCTGGGTCTGCTTGCCTACTAATCCTATCGAACGGATAGAAATACTTTCACATTCTTGGGCACGGATAGTAACTGCTTGTTGGAATGCTCGGTGGTCGTACGGTTTCGGTGTGTAGCTGCGAGCTGTGGTGATCGGGGATGTTGTCGCAGGTCAAGTGGATCGACGGGAAGGCGTCAAGCGACCCCCGCCAATTATCTTTCCGGCCGTGGTCGCATATATTGTCAATGCAAACAGTGGTTGGCCGGCTAGTGAACTCTGGGGGCATCTGTGGCCAACAACGTGCCTGACGTTGACAGTGCACCCACGCTCCTGCTCGTCGGCTCGAGCGGTGGTCACCTCGCGCAGTTGCTCGCGCTCGAGCCGTGGTACGTCAACCGAACCCGGTGCTGGGTGACCTTCGACACGCCGGACGCCACGTCGCTGTTGCGTGGCGAAGATGTCATGTGGGCGTACCATCCGACGACCCGGAACCTGCGGAACCTGGTCCGCAACGCCCGGCTCGCGGTGCGGATCTTCCGGCGGCGGCGGGTCGCCGCCGTAATCACCACCGGTGCCGGAGTGGCCTTTCCCTTCGTGTTCCTTGCCTGGTTGCGCGGGGTGCCGGCGATCTACATCGAGGTCTATGACCGCATCGACACGGCGACGCTCACCGCGCGGCTGTGTCGCCCTTTCCTGTCGGCGATGCTCGTGCAGTGGGAGGAGCAGCGGCGCCAGTACCCGGAGGCAACCGTCGTTGGCAACCTGCTATAACTGTGCGCATTTATGAATGACGATGACATGTCAACGTAACAAGAGTAGAAGTGGCCAGGTCAAGGAGTTGATCGTGGTGGAATCCGCGTTGTCGAACACCGGGCCGACCAGCGTCGCCGCACGAATCCCCCGGCAGCGCGTCGGGCCGCGTACCGGCACCATCCTGGTCGCCGTCGGGACCGACCGGCACCGGTTCGACCGGCTGATCGGCTGGCTGGAGGACTGGCACACCGCCGCGGACCGGGTCGAGCTGATCGTGCAGTACGGGCACAGCCAGGCACCGAAGCTGGCCGGGGCAGTCGACTTCCTCGACCACGACGCGCTGCAGCAGGCCATGCAGCGGGCCACCCTGGTGGTGTGCCACGGCGGCCCAGCGACCATCCTCGAAGCGCGTCGGCACCGGCACCTGCCGATCGTCGTACCGCGGGATCCCACTCTGGACGAGCACGTCGACGACCATCAGATGCTGTTCGCCCGCCGGCTGGCCGACGCCGGGCTGGTCCGGCTCTGCCAGTCGCGTACGGCGCTGTTCGAGGCGCTGGAGGACGGGCTGCGCGCCCCGGCGAGCTTCGGCGTCACCGCCGACGCCGGCACCGACGCGGCACGACTCGCGGCCGTCGCCCGGGTCGGCGAGATCATCGAAGGGTTGATCTCATCGGCGCATCCGCGCCGCGTGCTCAGCCGGCGGTCGCGGTGACCGCCGGCCGGACCCCGACGGTCAGCGTCGTGGTCCCCACCCGGGACCGGCCCGAGCTGCTGCGCGAGGCCATCACCGCGATCCGCGAGCAGGACTATCCGGGCGTCGTCGACGTGGTGGTGGTCTACGATCAGTCCACTCCGGACATCACGCTGGCCAGTGACGATCCGCACCGGACGGTCCGGGTGATCGGCAACGGCCGGACCGCCGGCCTGGCCGGCGCCCGCAACAGCGGCATCCTGGCCGCGACCGGCGAGCTGGTCGCGTTCTGTGACGACGACGACCGGTGGCTGCCCGGCAAGCTCGCCGCCCAGGTCGCCGAGCTGCTCGCCCACCCGGACGCCGAGTTCGTCAGCTGCGGTATCCAGGTCAGTTACGACGGCACCGTCAACGACCGGGTGCTCGACCTCGACAGCGTGTCGCTCGCCGCGCTGCTGCGCGACCGGATGACCGAGCTGCACCCGTCGACGTTCGTGATCCGGCGCGCCGCGCTGGTCGACGGATTCGGGCTGGTCGACGAGGAGATCCCGGGCAGCTACGCGGAGGACTACGAGTTCCTGCTCCGGGCCGCCCGCAGCGCCCCGCTGCGCAACCTGCGGACGCCGTACGTGCTGGTCCGCTGGCACAAACGGTCCTACTTCGCGCAGCGCTGGGACACCATCGCCACCGCCCTGCAGTGGCTGCTGGACCGCTACCCGGAGTTCGCCACCGAGCCGGCCGGCGAAGCCCGGGTCGCCGGTCAGATCGCCTTCGCCGAGGCCGCCGCCGGGCACCGCCGCGGGGCGATCCGCTGGGCCCGGCACACCCTGGCCCGCAACCCGCGCGAGCCGCGCGCCTACCTCGCCCTCGCCGTCGCCAGCCGGGCGGTACGGCCGGACCTGGTGCTCCGTACCCTGCACAAGCGCGGCCGGGGAATTTGATGACACGGCCTGGGCGCGCAGCGGCCTGCTGAGACGAGCGGGGCATCGCTGTGCCTCCCGGCGCTCCGAGCGGATATCGGTGAAGGCGGGCCGGCAGGGCGTGACGGCGACACGCATCGGGTCAGCGCAGCGGGCCGATCCGGGCCTCGATCTCCGCCCGCAGCTCGGTGCCGGCCACCACCGCGCGCGTCGCCTCCAACGCCGGGGCCAGGAAGATGTCCGGCCCCGGCTGACCGGCGACCCCGCCGACCAGCTTCACCGCCGCCTGCCCAGCCGGCGACGGCCGCAGCGGGGCGCGCAGCTGCAGGCCGCGTACCGCCGCCAGCAGTTCCACCGCGAGTAGGCTGGTCAGGTTGTCCAGCACGGTACGTAGCTTGCGGGTCGCCGCCCAGCCCATCGAGACGTGGTCTTCCTGCATGCCGGAGGTGGGCACCGAGTCCACCGAGGCCGGTGCGGCCAGCCGGCGGTTCTCCGCGACGATGCCGGCCGCGGTGTACTGGGCGATCATCAGCCCGGAGTTGACCCCGGCGTCCGGGGACAGGAACGCCGGCAGGCCCCGGGACCGGTTCAGGTCCAGCAGCCGGTCCACCCGGCGTTCGCTGATCGACCCGACCTCGGCGGCCGCGATGGCCAGGAAGTCGGCGGCGAAGCCGAGCGGCGCGCCGTGGAAGTTGCCGGTCGACTCGACCCGCCCGTCCGGCAGCACCACCGGGTTGTCCACCACCGACCGCAGCTCCCGGCCGGCGACGGTGCCGGCGAACGCCAGGGTGTCCCGGGCCGCCCCGGCCACCTGCGGCGCGCACCGCATCGAGTACGCGTCCTGCACCGCGTGCAGCAGATCGTCGCGGTGCGAGTCCATCACCGCCGAGCCCTGCAACAGCCGGTGGATGTTGCTTGCCGACACGCCCTGACCGGGATGCGGCCGGATGGTGTGCAGGTCGGCCTGGAACGGCCGGTCCGAGCCGAGCATCGCCTCGATCGCCAGCGCGGCGGTGACGTCGGCCATGGTGAACAGGTGCCCGGCGTCCTCGACCGCCAGCAGCAGCATGCCGAGCATCCCGTCGGTGCCGTTGATCAGTGCCAGACCCTCCTTGGCGGCCAGCTCCACCGGGGCCAGCCCGGCCCGACGCAGCGCCGCCGCGCCGTCGACCCGGTCCCCGGTGTCCGGGTCCCGTACCCAGCCTCCACCCATCAGCACCAGCGCGCAGTGCGCCAACGGCGCCAGGTCACCGGAGGCACCGAGCGACCCGTGCTCCGGCACCCACGGGGTGATCCGATGGTTGAGCAGGTCCAGCAGCGCCTGCGCCAGCAGCGGCCGCACCCCGGAACGGCCCAGCGCCAGCGACCGCACCCGCAGCACCAGCATGGCCCGGACCACCTCGTCGGGCATCGGCGCGCCGATCCCGGCCGCGTGCGAGCGGATCAGCGCGTGCTGCAGCTCCGAACGCCGGTCCGGCGCGACAAAACTGCTGGCCAGCGCGCCGAAACCGGTGGAGACGCCGTACACCGGGCGGCCGTCGCGTTCGATCGACTCGACGATGTCCCGGCTGCGGGCCATCGCCGCGACCGCGCCGGGGCTCAGCTCGACCCGTGCCCCGTCCCGGGCCACCGCCCGCACCTGTGCGGCGGTCATTCCGTCCGGTTCGATCGTCACAGTGGACATGTCGGTACTCCGTCGTGCAGGACCTGATGGATCAGCGGCACACCCGGCCGGTAGGCCAGGTGCAGATGGGACGGCGCGTCGAGCAGGAGCAGGTCGGCGCGGGCGCCCGGGCGCAGCACGCCGACGTCGGCGCGGCGCAGCGCCCGGGCACCACCGGCGGTCGCCGCCCAGACCGCCTCCGCCGGCGTCATCCCCATCTCCCGGACCGCCAGTGCCACACAGAACGGCATCGACGTGGTGTACGACGAACCCGGGTTGCAGTCGGTGGCCAACGCCACCGTCGCTCCCGCGTCGAGCAGCCGGCGGGCATCCGGGTACGCCGCCCGGGTGGAGAACTCCGCGCCCGGCAGCAGCGTCGCCACCGTCGCCGACCCGGCCAGCGCCGCCACGTCCGCGTCGGACAGATGAGTGCAGTGGTCGGCGCTGGCGGCCCCCGACTCCACCGCCACCGATACCCCAGGGCCGGGACCCAGCTGGTTGGCGTGCACCCGCAACCCCAGCCCGGCGGCGGCCCCGGCGGCCAGCACCGCGCGGGCCTGGTCGGCGTCGAACGCGCCGCGCTCACAGAACACATCCACCCAGCGGGCGTACGGGGCCGCGGCGGCCAGCATGTCGCCGGTGACCAGGTCGACGTAGTCGTCGGGGCGGTCCGCGTACTCGACCGGCACCAGGTGGGCGCCGAGGAACGTCGTCTCGTCGGTGAACTCCGCCGCCACCCGCAACGACCGGGCCTCATCGGTGATGCTGAGCCCGTACCCGCTCTTGATCTCGATCGTGGTGCTGCCCTGCCGCAGCGCCTCACGGCGTAGTCGCCCGACGGTGCCGCGCAGCTCGTCGTCGCCGGCGGCGCGGGTCGCCGCCACCGTGGTCCGGATGCCGCCGCCGTCGTAGCGGACGCCGGCCATCCGGGCGGCGAACTCGCCCGCCCGGTCCCCGGCGAAGACCAGATGCGCGTGGCTGTCCACGAAGCCCGGCAGCCCGGCCCGGCCGCCCGCGTCCGACCGCCGGTCGGCGGCCGGCGCGTGCGCCCCGCGCCCCACCCAAACGATCCGGTCGCCGTCGACCAGCACCGCCGCGTCGGTCAGCAACCCCAGCGGGCCGCCGTCGTGGGTCGGATCGTTGGTGACCAGCTCCCCGATGCCGGTCACCAGCAGCGTGCCGCTCACCGCCGTCACCGGGTCACCACCCGGATCGCGGCGGCCAGTTCGGCCGGTACGTCGACGTGCAGATGCCGGCCGTCGGCGACCACCGGTCGGCCGTCGACCACCACGTCGGTGACATCGGCGGCGGTCGCCGCGAAGATCATCCCGGCCGGGTCGACCCCGGCGGTCCGTACGCTGTCGCACCGGACGGTGACCAGGTCGGCACGGGCGCCGACCGCGATCCGGCCGGCGTCGGCCCAGCCCAGCGCGGCGTGCCCGGCTTCGGCAGCCATTGAGATCAGCTCGCCGGGGGAGAACTGCCCCCGCCGGCCGGTGCGCAGCCGCTCGTGTGTCTCCACCGCCCGTGCCTCCTCGAACAGGTCGACCACCGCGTGGCTGTCACTGCCCACGCTGAGCGTGACCCCGGCGGCCGCCAGCGGGCCGGCCGGGCCGATCCCGTCGGCCAGGTCCCGCTCGGTGGTCGGGCAGAGGCAGACCCCGGCCCGCGCGCCGGCCAGCAGCGTCACGTCGGTAT
This sequence comes from Micromonospora sp. LOL_013, assembly GCF_048060315.1. Classification (NCBI taxonomy): domain Bacteria; kingdom Bacillati; phylum Actinomycetota; class Actinomycetes; order Micromonosporales; family Micromonosporaceae; genus Micromonospora; species Micromonospora sp. LOL_013. Next base: position 53,796 of record NZ_JBHMIQ010000018.1, on the reverse strand, counting down.
CGGTCAGGTGGGTGGCGTGCACCGCGGTGGTGTCCGGGCCGAGCACCCCGGCGTCGGCCAGCAGCGCCGTCGGGGTCCGGCCGTACCGGGCCAGACAGGCCGCGTTCTCGGCCGGCTGCTCCGACAGGTGTACGTGCAGCGGGACGCCCCGCTGCGCCGCCGCCCCGGCGACGACCGGCAGCTCGGCGGCCGGTACCGCTCGTACCGAGTGGACCGCCGCGCCGGCCCGGACGTGGTCGCCGGTGGGCCGCCACCCGGCGGACCGGTCCGCCCAGTCGGCCGCGTCGGCGTCGCCGAACCGGCGCTGCACCCCGGTCAGCGGTGCCCCGTCCACCCCGGCGGTCAGGTAGCAGGTGTCCAGCAGGGTGATCCGCACCCCGGCGTCGGTGGCGGCCTGCGCGAGCGCCTCGGACATGACGTTGGGCTCGGCGTAGCGCCGGCCCTGCGGATCGTGGTGCAGGTAGTGGAACTCGCCGACGCAGGTCACCCCGGCGAGCGCCGCCTCGGCGTACACCGCGCGGGCCAGCGCCAGGTAGCTGTCCGGGTCGAGGCGCCCGGCGACCGCGTACATCCGCTCCCGCCAGGTCCAGAAGCTGCCCCGGCCGTCGGGGGTCCGCCCGCGCAGCGCCCGGTGGAAGGCGTGCGAGTGGGTGTCGGCCAGGCCGGGCAGGGTCACCCCGGCGAGCCTCGGCACGCCCGGCGGTGCCGCCACCCCGGCTGTGACCGCGGTGAACCGGCCCGCCTCGGCCTCGATCAGCACCCCGGCCGCCGGGGCCGGCCCGCCCAGCCAGGCGTGTTCGGCGTACCAGCTCATCCGGGCCGCCCGATCCGCCGGCCGCTTCATTCGCCGGCCAGGTCGGCCAGCGCGGCGGCGAGGGCCCGCACCCCGGCGGCGCAGTCGTCGTCGGTGGCGTGCTCGTCCGGGGCGTGCGACACCCCGGTCGGATTCCGCACGAAGATCATCGCCGTCGGCACGTGTCCGGCCAGGACGCCGGCGTCGTGCCCGGCGGCGGTCGGCAGCACCGGCACCGCAGCGGTCCGCCGCGCACCCACCGCCGTGGCGATCCGGTCGGTCAGGTCCGGGTCGAAGGCGACCGGCGGGCTGTCCGACTCGCGGACCACCGCCACCGACGTACCGTCCGCCTGTGCCCGGGCCGCCGCGTCGGCCCCGACCGCCTCGACCAGTGTGGCCAGTGCGGTGGTGTCGGCGGCCCGCGCGTCCAGCCAGGCGTGCACCTGGGCCGGGACCGCGTTGGTGGCGTTGGGCCGCACCGAGATCCGGCCGATGGTGGCGTGCGCGCCCAGCAGGCGGGCCTGCGCCTCGGCGGCGAGTACGGTGTGCGCGCAGGTCAGCATCGGGTTCCGGCGGTCGACCATCCGGGTGGTCCCGGCGTGGTCGCCGGCCCCGGTGAACTCCAGCCGCCACCGCCCGTGCGGCCAGATCATGCTGGCTACCCCGACCGGGGCACCGAGGTCGACCAACGCCCGGCCCTGCTCAACGTGCAACTCGACAAAGACCCCGATCCTGGCCAACCGGTGCGGGTCCGGCCCGGCCCCAGCCGGGTCGGTGCCGCCCGCCCGCATCGCCTCGGCCAGCGTCACTCCGTCGGAGTCGGTCAGCGCCAGCGCGTGCGCCGCCGACACGCCGCCGGTGAGCAGCCGCGACCCGAGGCAGGCCAGGCCGAACCGGGCCCCCTCCTCCTCGACGAACGCGGCGACGGTCACCGGCCGCGCCGGGGTGAACCCACGGTCCCGCAGCTCGTCGACGGCGAGCAGCGCCGACACGATGCCGAGCGGTCCGTCGTAGCCGCCGCCGTGCGGCACCGAGTCGAAGTGACTACCGGTGACCACCGCCGGGGCGGCCGGATCCACGCCGGACGGTACCCAGTCGGCCCACAGGTTGCCGTTGCCGTCGGCCTGCACCGCAAGCCCGCGCCGGACCGCCTCGGCGGTGAACCACTCCCGGCAGGTCAACTCCGCCGTTGACCAGGCATAGCGCAGGTAGCCGCCGGTCGCCGGATCACGCCCGACGCCGGCCAGCTCCGCCCACATCGCCCGGAACCGCTCGGCCAGCGGGTCAGCGGTGGTCACCGGGGCCGGGCCGGTCATCCGCGGCCCATCGGCACCGGCAGGTCGTGCGCGGCGGCGACCTGACCGGCCAGCTGGTATCCGGCGTCGACGTGGCGCAGCACCCCGGTCGCCGGGTCGTTGCGCAGCACCCGTTCGATCTTCTGCCGGGCCAGCGCCGATCCGTCGGCGACGCAGACCTGACCGGCGTGCAGCGACCGGCCGATGCCGACCCCGCCGCCGTGGTGGATGCTCACCCAGGACGCGCCGCTGGCCGCGTTGACCAGGGCGTTGAGCAGCGGCCAGTCGGCGATCGCGTCCGAGCCGTCGGCCATCGCCTCGGTTTCCCGGTACGGCGACGCCACCGACCCGCAGTCCAGATGGTCCCGACCGATCACCACCGGGGCGGCCAGCTCCCCGGCGGCGACCATTTCGTTGAACCGCGCCCCGGCGAGTTCCCGTTCGCCGTACCCGAGCCAGCAGATCCGGGCCGGCAGCCCCTGGAACGCGACCCGTTCGCCGGCCAGCCGGATCCAGCGGGCCAGCGCCTCGTTGTCGCCGAACAGGTCGAGGATCGCCCGGTCGGTGGCGGCGATGTCGGCCGGATCGCCGGACAGCGCCGCCCACCGGAACGGGCCCTTGCCGGCGCAGAACAACGGCCGGATGTACGCCGGCACGAAACCGGGGAAGTCGAACGCCCGGTCGTAGCCACCGAGCCGGGCCTCGTCGCGGATCGAGTTGCCGTAGTCGAACACCTCCGCGCCGGCGTCGGCGAAGCCGACCATCGCGGCGACGTGCCGGGCCATCGACTCCCTGGCCCGCTGCGTGTACTCCTGCGGTGCCCGGCCGGCGTACGCCGCCGCGTCGGCCAGCTCGACCCCTACCGGCAGGTAGCTCAGCGGGTCGTGCGCGCTGGTCTGGTCGGTGACGATGTCGATTTCGACGCCGTCGGCGAGCAGCTGCGGCAAGACGGTCGCCGCGTTGCCGACCACGCCGACCGACAGCGCCCGCCGGTCCCGCCGGGCCGCCTGCGTCGCCGCGACCGCCTCGGCCAGCGAGCTGACGACGGTGTCCAGGTAGCCGGTGGCGACCCGGCGGGCGAGTCGCTGCGGGTCGACGTCGACGATCAGGCACACCCCGCCGTTCATGGTGACGGCGAGCGGCTGCGCGCCGCCCATCCCGCCACAGCCGGCGGTCAGGGTCAGCGTGCCGGCCAGCGACGCGGCGCCGACCCGGTCGATCCAGGCCGGCGGCGCGGTCGGGTCGGCCCCGCCGGGTTCGCTTCGGTCAGCCGCCGGCTCCGCCGTCCGGCCCGCCGCCAGTTTGGCGGCGACCGCCGCGAACGTCTCGTAGGTGCCCTGCAGGATGCCCTGGGTGCCGATGTAGATCCACGAGCCGGCCGTCATCTGCCCGTACATGGTCAGGCCGAGCTGTTCCAGCCGGCGGAACTCCGGCCAGGTCGCCCAGTCGCCGACCAGGTTCGAGTTGGCCAGCAGCACCCGGGGCGCCCACTCGTGGGTGCGCAGCACGCCGACTGGCCGGCCCGACTGGACCAGCATCGTCTCGTCGTCGGCCAGCTCGGTCAGCGTCGCCACCAGCGCGTGGTAGGACGGCCAGTCCCGGGCCGCCCGGCCGGTGCCGCCGTACACCACCAGGTCGTCGGGGCGTTCGGCGACGTCCGGGTCGAGGTTGTTCATCAGCATCCGCAGCGCGGCCTCCTGCGGCCACCCCTTGGCGGTACGGGTGGCGCCGCGCGCCGCGCGGATCAGCTCAGCCATGTCGCGGTCCCTTCCGGGTAGTCAGCCGATGAAGACGTTGCGCTGGGCGGCGGAGCGCTCGAACTGCTCCAGCCGCCGCTGTGCCTCACCCGGTGCCGCGTCGCAGATCGCCTGCAACAGCACCATCGCCAACGCCATCGGCGCGGCGTGCAGGTCGAACACCAGCTGGTCGCCGACCGGGGCGGGCAGCACCAGGTCGGCGTGTTCGGCGGCCGGGCTCAGCAGGGAGTCGGTGATCAGCACCACGGCCAGGCCGACGGCGCGCGCCTCGACCAGCGCGTCGACGGCCTCCCGGGGGTAGCGGGGCAGCACGATGGCCAGCAACGCGGTCGCGCCGGCCTCCCGGGTCTGCTCCAGGCGCTCCGGAAGCAGGCTGCCGCCGCTGGCCAGCACCCGCACGTCCGGGCGGACCTTGGCGGCGAAGAACCCGAAGTAGGTGGCGAGTGGCGCGGCGGCCCGCAGCCCCAGTACCGGCAGCGGGGTGCTGCCGGCCAGCAGGGTGCCGGCGGCGGTGAGCCGGTCCCGATCACCCAGCTGGTCGGCGAGCGTGCTCAGCTGCCGGGCCTCGGCGCGGACCGCGCGCTGCATCTCGTTGTCGGCGGCGTAGGTCCGCCGCCCGCCGCGCCGGGACTCGCCGCGCGGTGCCGGCAGGCCGGCCGGGCCGCCGGACTGGCCGGTGCCAGCCGGATTGACGGCGAACTCCCGTAGCCGGCGGCGCAGCGCCGGGTAGCCGTCGTAGCCGAGCGCCATCGCGAACCGGGTGACCGACGGCTGGCTGACCCGGGCCAGCTCGGCGACCTCGGCGGCGGACAGGAACGCGGCGGAGCCGGCGTGCTGCACCAGGCTGTGTGCGATCCGTCGTTGGGTGGGGGTGAGCCGGACACCGGTGAACAGGTCGAGCACCCGTTCGGCCGAAGCGGCCGGGACGGCCTCGCTGTCATTCACCCTGACACTGTATGCAATATTTCATTCAGTCGGCAACGGTGGCCGCGTCGGCACCACTGGTGGCTGTGGTAGAACCAGCGCGTGGAACGCTTACCGCCGCATCGCAACCCGGTCCGTACCCGGCCGCCGTCGTGACCGGCGTGCGAGTCGCCGCCCTCCACACGTACCCGGTCAAGGGGTGTCGCCGCCTCGACCACGACGATGCCCAGGTCGAGCCCTGGGGCCTGGCCGGGGACCGACGCTGGATGATCATCGACCCGGACGGAGTCGGCATCACCCAGCGGGAGGCTCCGGCCCTGGTCCACATCCGCCCCCAGCCCGTCGCCGGTGGACTCACCCTGCACACCGCCGGCCGGCCGACACCGGACGTCCCCCCACCGGTCGCGCCCACGCTGGATGTCTGCACGCCGGTCGCCGGCCCGCCGGTGCAGGTCCGCGTCTTCCGGGCCAAGGCCGCGGTGCCGGCCCGGCTCGCCGAAGCCACCGCACACGCCTGGATCAGTGCGGTCATCGGCCGACCGGCCCGACTGGCCTGGCTGGCCGACCCGACGGTACGGGCGGTCAACCCCGACCACGGCCGTCCCGGTGACACGGTCAGCTTCGCCGACGGCTACCCGGTGCTGCTGACCAACGCGGCCTCCCTCGACGAGGTCAACGACTGGCTCGTCGAGTCGGGCGACCCGGCCGCGCCGTTGCCGATGCACAGGTTTCGCCCCAACGTGGTGATCAGTGGCGCGCCGGCCTGGGCCGAGGACGGCTGGCTGGGGCGTCGGATCCGGATCGGCGACGTCACCTTCCGGGTGGCCAAGACCTGCGCCCGCTGCGTCGTGACCACCACCGACCAGGACACCGGCGAACGCGGCCAACAGCCGCTGCGGATCCTCGCCCGACATCCCCGTGGGCCGAAGGGTGTCCTGTTCGGGATGAACATCATTCCGGACAGCACCGGGCGGATCACCGTCGGCGACAACGTGGTGGTTGCGGCCGGTCCCTACTCTTAGGTCTCACTTAGGACCGTTGCCCGGGTACGTCGCAGTACGGCAGCATCACTGGACGTGACCGACGACGGACCCGCCTCCCATGCCGGCCGGACCCGCTGGCTGGCCGGCGGTGCGGCCGCAGCCGGGGCCGGCCTGCTCGGCCTGCTGCTGGCCGCCCAGGTCGGCGCCAGCCCGGCCTGCGCGGCACCACCCGTCGGCGGCGGCATCCATCAGGGCAAGGCCACCTTCTACGACACGCAGGGGCAGGGCGGCAACTGTTCGTTCGACAGTGCGCCGGCAGACCGGATGTACGTCGCGCTCGGCCCGGACGAGTACGCCGACGCCGCCGCGTGCGGCGGGCACCTCGACGTCACCGGTCCACGTGGCACCGTCCGCGTCGTCATCATGGACCAGTGCCCGGAGTGCGCCGTCGGTCACCTCGACCTGTCCCGGGAGGCGTTCGCCCGGATCGCCGACCCGGTGCGGGGCATCGTCGACCTCAGCTACCGGGCGGTGGTCGACCCGCCGACCGGGCCGCTCGCGGTGCGGGTCAAACAGGGCGCGTCGCAGTGGTGGTTCGCGGTGCGGGTCACCGACCACGGCAACCCGCTCGCGACCGTCGAGGCCCGAATCGGATCGGAGTGGCGCGGACTTGTTCGGCACGACTACAACTACTGGCTCGCCGACGACGGGCTCGGCCCCGGCCCGTACTCCCTGCGGGTCACCGACGTGTACGGCAATCGGGCGACCGTGCCGGGGGTCCAGTTGGCCCCGGGGCGGACCCAGCAGACGGACGTGCGCCTGTACGGCAGCGGATCGGGTTCCAGCTCCGGCTCCCGGTCGTCCGGGTCGTCCTCGGCCGCCGGCGGCTCCGGCGCCGACCGCGCCGGTGACCGGCCGCCGGCGGCCCAGACCACGTCGACCGCCGAACCACCGTCGCCAGGTCCAACGTCCACCGGGTCGGCCTCGCCGGGTCCGTCGCCAACCGCCGGTGCAGCGGGTCTCGACGCGGCCGCCAGCCCGTCGACGGTGCCGGCTGCAGCTCCTGCCGACCCGCCGTCAGTCTGCGGCTGACCGATCGTCGGTTTGCGGCTGACCGACCCAGTCTGCGGCTGGCCAGTTCGCCGGTGCGCCGCTCAGCTCCCGCCACATGATGATCTCGTCCCGGTCGTCGCCGTCAGCCACCCGCAGCGCGCTTGGCAGCCGACCTACCTCCCGGTAGCCGCACCGCTGGTAGAACGCCGGCAACCCGTGCCCGTCGCGGATGGTGACCTGCAGCGCGGACAGACCCATCGACCGGCCGACCCGCTCCGCCTCGGCCATCAGAGCCAGCCCGTAGCCGCGCCCCTGCCGGTCCGGTGCGACCACCACCCGCTTGAGCACCCGCCAGTGCTCCTTGAGGTCGAACCGGTTGCTGGTGACGAAGACGAACGCGGCCAGCCCGGCATCGTCGTGGCCGACGAGCAGCCGGTCGACGCCGGCGGCGACCCCGGCGAACGCCGCATCGGCGGTCGGGCGCACGTCGGCGACGGTCACCGGGGCGACGAAGCCGACCGCGCCGCCGGCGTTGGTCGCGTCCGCCCAGAGCGCGATGATCCGCTCGCGCAGCTCGTCGACGAGCGGCGGATCAAGAACGAAGCCCAGCCGTACGGAGAGCGGGGGAATCATTGCGGTGTGTCGACTCCGGGTGGGCCTGGGTGTCAGGCGCTGGGTAGGGCCGGCGGGACTTGAACCCACACTGGTGCGATCCTAAGTCGCATGCCTCTGCCAATTGGGCTACGGCCCCGAGCGCTTCTAGGTTACGTGCCGAGGACAGGCTAGCCGAATCCCGGTCGGCCGGGGCCGGGGCCGGCGGCGCTGTTGCGTCAGTCGAGGCCGAGGTCGCGGCGGAGCTTGGCGACGTGGCCGGTGGCCTTGACGTTGTACAGCGCCCTGGTGATCCGCCCGTCGGCGTCGATCACGAAGGTCGACCGGATCACCCCGGTGACCGTCCTGCCGTACAGCTGCTTCTCGCCGTAGGCGCCGTACGCGGTGAGCACGGTCTTGTCCGGGTCGGACACCAGCGGGAAGGTGAGCCCGTCGCGCTCGCGGAACTTGGCGAGTTTCTCCGGTTTGTCAGGAGAGATGCCGACCACCTCGTAGCCGGCGGCCTGCAGTCCGGCGAGCGAGTCGCGGAAATCACACGCCTGCTTCGTGCAGCCCGGGGTCATCGCCGAGGGGTATGCGTACAGCACCACGTGGCGCCCGCGTAGCTCCTTGAGGGACAACTGGTCGCCACTGTCGGTCGGCAGGGTGAACTCCGGGGCGGGTTCGCCCGGCGCGAGGCGGACCGGCCCGCCGGTGGCAGCTGAGGTCATGGCCGGAGCCTACTCCGAGGCCGTCGGCCGGGTCGGACCGCCAACCGTGATTAGTTGCATGCCCTATGCAAGAGCAGCGGTAGCGAAATAGGCTGGCCACGCGACCAACGGACTGCCCAGCCGGGAGGAACCAGGTGGACCCCCTCGCACTCCATATCCAGAACGGGGTGCTCAACGGCCCCGTAGCGATCAGCTACGCCGTGCTTGCCGCGGTGGCCTTCGGGTACTGCCTGGTCCGCGGCCGCCGGGACCTCGACGACCGGCTCGCCCCGATGGCCGGCCTGGTCGCCGCGTTCATCTTCGCCGTCCAGATGCTCAACTTCCCGGTGCTGCCCGGGGTCAGCGGCCACCTGCTCGGTGGCGCGCTGGCCGCGCTGCTGGTCGGCCCGTGGGTCGGCGCGCTCTGCGTGTCGATCGTGCTGATCGTGCAGGCACTGCTGTTCGCCGATGGTGGGGTCACCGCGATCGGCCCGAACGTCACCAACATGGCGCTGGTCGGCACCGCCGCCGCGTACGGGCTGATCTTCGTCCTGCTGCGCGTGCTGCCACGCACGCCGACCGGGCTGGCGGTCACCGCCTTCGTCGCGTCGGTGGTCAGCGTGGTCGCCGCCGCGTTGAGCTTCGTGCTGCAGTACGCCATCGGCGGCACCACGCAGCTGCAGGAGTTCGGCCTCGGTCAGGTGCTGGCCCTGATGACCGGCACCCACGTCCTGATCGGCGTGGGTGAGGGGTTGATCGCCGCGGTCACCGTGCTGACCGTCGCCCGGACCCGCCCGGACCTGGTGTACGCCCTGCGCGGACTGCGCCGCCCGGCCATGCCGAGCCCGCCGGCCGCCCCCACCGCCGCCCAGCCCGCGTCCACCGGAGGTGCCGCATGAAGCGCAACACCGGTTTCGTCCTGGCTGGTCTGTTCGTCTCGCTGCTGCTGGCCGGCGTGGTAAGCAACTTCGCCTCCGGCTCGCCCGACGGGCTGGACTCGGCGTCGACCCAGGGCTGCGAACTCGACGGCGAGGAGATCGTCGGCGGGGCCTGCATGGGCTCCGGCGCGCAGGACCACGAGCTGGCCGACAGCCCGTTCGCCGACTACGGCCTGACCGCCGTGGACAACGGTTTCGTCGGTACGGCGGTCGCCGGCGCGGTCGGGGTGCTACTCACCTTCGCGGTCGCCGGTGGGCTGTTCTGGCTGACCCGCAGCCGCCGGCCGGCAGCCGGGACACCGGCCGCCGAGGCAGCGGCCGCCGAGGCAGCGGCCATCGAGGCGCCGGCCGGCGGACCGCAGAGCTGACCAGCGGTGGGAGCCGGGCCTGCGCAGCTGCTGCACCTGGAGCGGGACAGCCCGGTGCACCGGCTCCCGCCGGAGACGAAGATCGCCGCGATGCTGGCGTTCACCCTGGTGGTGGTGGCCACCCCACGCGAGCGGCTGTGGGCCTTCGGCGGCTATCTGCTGCTGGTCGTGGCGGTCGCCGTCGTCGCCCGGGTGCCGGCGGCCTGGCTGGCCCGGCGGTCGCTGATCGAGGTCCCGTTCGTGGCCTTCGCGTTCGCGTTGCCGTTGCTGGCCGGCGGTGAACGGATCCCGGTCGCCGGTCTGAGCCTGTCCGTCGAGGGCCTCTACGGCGGCTGGAACATCCTGGCCAAGGCCACCCTCGGGGTGCTCGCGTCGCTGCTGCTGGCGGCCACCACCACCAGCCGCGAACTGCTGGTCGGGCTGGACCGGCTGCGCTGCCCGTCGATCGTCACCCAGATCGCCACGTTCATGCTGCGCTACGTCGACGTGCTGGTCGACGAGGCCCGGCGGATGCGAATCGCCCGGATCTCCCGGGGCGACGACCCGCGTTTCCTCTGGCAGGTACGCGGGTTCGCCGCCGGCGTCGGCGCGTTGTTCCTGCGGGCGTTCGAGCGCGGCGAGCGGGTGTACCTGGCGATGATCTCCCGCGGTTACACCGGTCGGATGCCGGTGGCCTGGCAGGCCACCGGCGGTGCCACGGCCGGCCAGTGGATGCTGGCCGCGTCGGTACCGGTGACGGCCGCTACCATCGCCGCCGTGGCGGTGTTGTCGCGGTGAGCGATCCGGTCGACGCGGGCTCGACGCAGCCGGCCGGCGACGCCGGTACGACACAGTCTGCCGATTCGGTGCCGCCGTCGCTGCTGGTGCGCGATTTGCGGTTCAGCTACCCGGACGGGCATCCGGCGCTGCACGGGGTGGACCTGACCGTGCCCGCCGGTGCCCGGGTCGCGTTGCTGGGCCCCAACGGTGCCGGCAAGACCACGCTGGTGCTGCACCTCAACGGCGTCCTGCGGGGTGGGTCCGGCCAGGTCGAGGTCGGCGGGCTGCCGGTGGACCAACGGCGGGCGACCCTGGCCGAGGTGCGCCGCCGGGTCGGCATCGTCTTCCAGGATCCGGACGACCAGCTGTTCCTGTCGACGGTCGCCGAGGACGTGGCGTTCGGCCCGGCGAACCTGGGGCTGCGCGGTGCCGAGCTGGCGGCGCGGGTCGACGAGGCGCTCGACGCCGTCGGGATGGCGCAGCACCGGGACCGGTCCCCACAGCACCTGTCCTTCGGCCAGCGGCGGCGGGTGGCGGTGGCGACGGTGCTGTCGATGCGTCCGGAGATCCTGGTGCTGGACGAGCCGTCGTCGAACCTCGACCCGGCGGCCCGTCGAGAGCTGGCCGAGGTCCTGCACCGGCTGCCGGTGACGATCCTGATGGTCACCCACGACCTGCCGTACGCGTTGGAGCTGTGTGACCGGTCGGTGATCCTGGACGGCGGCCGGGTGGTGGCGGACGGTCCGACCACAGCATTGCTCGCCGACGCGGAGCTGCTGGCCCGGCACCGGCTGGAGCTACCGTTCGGCTTCGATCCGCTGCTCGCCGCGCGCCAGCTCGCCTCCGTCCGGGCCGACACCCTCCGGGCCGTCGCCGACGGCTCGACCGACGCTGTCCGGACCGGTGACGGGCTCCGCGCGCAGGCGTAGCACCGCGCCGACCGCCACGGCGGCCCCGCTGACCAGGACGGCGGCGACCGCGATCCGCGGCCACCAGGCCGGTCCGGGCACCGGGGCGATCGCCCGGGTGAACACGGCGGCGTTGGCGGCTCCGGCGAAGAGCGCCAGGCAGGCGCCGGTCAGGGCGAGGGCCAACTCGGCACCGGGCCGGCGGCGTGCCGCGTACCCGGCGGCAGCCAGCGCGGCCAGCCCGGTCAGCAACGCCCAGACCGGCCCGTCGAGCAGCACGCCGAGCAGGCCGAGCGGCCCACCCGTGCCGGATTCGACGGCGCGGGCCATCACATAGCCGACGGCGGTCGCGCCGCCGACGGCCAGCCCGCCGGCGGAGACCAGCTGTGCGGTCCACCGGCCGCGCCGGGCGGTGGTCACCAGAGCGACCGCCAGCAGTACGGTGCCGAGCAGCGTGCCGCCCCACCAGCGCAGCGGGTCGGGCGGCGGGATCCAGTCCAGCGTGCCGCGCAGCTCGACCGGGGTGACGCCGTCGCGCAGCGGCACCACCCAGTCGCGTACCCGGTGCACCTGGTCGGGTGCGGCCCGCACCGCCTCCGGCGGGGCGGCGTCCAGCCAGTAGGTTCGTTGGTCGTGCCAGCGGACCAGCGGTCGGTCGGCGATCCGTCGCCAGTCCGGGGGTGCGGCCGGGTCGGCGTCGGCAGGCACCGGGGTGTCGCCGGACAGGGTCTCGTTCTGGTAGGCGGTGGGGGAGCGCCGGTTCTGGTAGACCCCGTCCGGTCGGATCTCCAGGTACGGCTCCCCGGCGTAGCCGAGCACCTCGATCGGTCGGCCGCTGTGGTTGGTCAGCTCGAGTCGGGCGCCGGCCTCGACGACCCGTACGGTGAGCCCGTCGACGGCAGGCACGGTGCCGGTCACCGCCACCCGGTAGTCGGTGGCCGCGGGGGCGTCCGCGCCGTGCGCGGCGGCCGGTGCCGTGGCACCGGTGAGCAGCACCGCCGCCACGCCGGCGAACACCGCCAGCCGACCGACCAGTCGCGGGCCAGCCGGCTGCCGGGTGAACCGTGCGTCAGCTGGCCGTCGGGTGACCCGCACGTCAGCCGGCCGCGTCCACCGCGGCAGTGACGGCTTGGGCGCTCGATGCGACGGTCGCGCCGTCGACCATCACGGTCGGGGTGCCGCTGACCCCGGCCCGGCCGGCCTGCTCGGTGACGTGGGCCGGCCAGCCGGCGTAGGTGTCGTCCCGGACGCACTGGCCGAAGCTGCCGGTGTCCAGCCCGACCTCACCGCCGATGGCGATCAGCTGCTCCTCGCTGAGCCCGGGGCCGCCCTCGGCCGGCTGCTGCTCATAGAGCGCGGCGGCGTACTCCTCGAACTTGCCGCCGGCCGCCGCGCAGCCGGACGCCGCCGACGCCCGCGTCGAGTACGCGTCGTCGCTGAGCCGGTCGAGGATCGCGACGGGGTGGAACACGAGCGTGATCCTGCCATCCTCGACGAGCTGGTCCAGGGTCGGGCCGACCTGCTGTTCGAACTGCCGGCAGGCGGGGCACAGGAAGTCGGCGTAGAGGTCGACGGTGACCGGGCCGTCCCCGATCGGGATGCCGGAGTCGTCGGCGACCGCACCGGGCGGCGCGGTGTACTCGCCGCCGCGCTGGGTCTGGTAGACGGCCCAGCCGATCATGCCGGCGAGGACCAGCGCCACCACGGCCGCCACCGACGTCCAGAGGGCGCGCTGGCGCCGCCGCTCCCGGGCCAGCTGCTCGCGGACCACCCGGGCCGCCTTCTTCTGCTCCACTCGCCGGCTCATCGCCGTCACCCGCCGATCTACCTGAAAGATGACTATCTGTTGCTGTTTACCCACGAATCTGTCGACAGTGCCGTGCGCGGCCACCAGACCAAAAACCCGGCGAGCGCCAGGAAGGCAAGGTCGCGGGCGATCTCCGGGCCGTAGGCAGGGGTCTGCCCGGCGGCCAGTTCACCGCCGACGCCGAAGCAGCCGCAGTCGATCCGCAGCCCGCGCACCCACGCGGAGGTGATGCCGGCGATGAAGACGACCAGCAGGCCGGCTGAGACGACCGCGCAGAGCCGGGTGGCCAGCCCGATCAGCAGCAGCACCCCGAGCGCCAGTTCGACGAAGGGCAGCGCGGCGCCGATCACCATCGCCAGGTCGTACGCAAAGACCTGGTAGGCGTTGACAGCCCGGCCGGACCCGGCCAGGTCGGTGACCTTCGACCCGCCGGCGAACAACCAGACGGCGGCCAGCCCGAGGCGGACAGCGGCACCGACCCAGGGTTGTACCCTCATGTCTGTTAGTCGCTGCGCACCCGGTGCCGAGTTCCACGGCGACGCGCCAACAAACCGGAAAATCCGATGTCGTACGTCACATCGGGCATCGCTGGAACTTCGACTTCCGCCCAGCCGACCAACCACCAATGAGGGGAGGCCGGGTCGCGCGGACCCAGGTGGACCGGCGAGCATATTCCCCATGACTGCCGCAACGAATAGATGGACGTCGCGCATCGCGGCTATGGCCGGCCTGCTGCTGGCGGCGCTGCCCGTGGTCCTGCTACCCGCCGCCGCGCCGGCCAGCGCGCACGCCGTCCTGGTCAGCACCAGCCCGGTGACCGACTCGGTGCTGCCGAACGCCCCGGCCGAAGTGGTGCTGACCTTCTCCGAATCGGTGCGGCAGGTCCCCGACCGGGTACGGGTGATCGCCCCGGACGGGCAGCGGGTCGACCAGGGCGAGCCGGTCTTCGACGGCGCGGTGGTCACCGTCGGCGTCGAACAGCAGACGTCGCGCGGCACCTACCTGGTCAGCTACCGGGTGATCTCCGCCGACGGACACCCGGTCAGCGGCGGCTTCACCTACTCGGTTGGCGCGCCGTCGGCGGTGCCCACCGACGACGGCGGCGCCGACACCGATCCGCTGGTCAGCGGGCTGCTCCAGGCGGCCAAGTTCGTCGGGTACGCCGGACTGCTGCTGATCGTCGGCCCGGTGCTGGTGCTGAGCATGCTCTGGCCGCGCCGGCTGGCCCGTGGCGGGCCGGGCCGCCTGACCTGGGCCGGGCTGGGACTCGTCGCGGCGGCCACCCTGGCCACCATCTGGCTGCAGGCCCCGTACGTCACCGGCGGCGGGATCGGCGACGCCGACGGCGCGGCGCTACGCGACGTCCTCGGCAGCGGGATCGGCGCCGCGTTGCTGGTCCGGCTCGGGGTGCTGGCCGCCACGGCGGTGCTGCTGCGGCCGTTCCTGGCCGGCTCGGAAGGCCGCAGTGACCAGATCCTGCTCGGCGTCCTGGCCGTCATCGGGGTGTTCACCTGGCCACTGGCCGGTCACCCGAGCGCCTCGCCGGTGCCGGCCGTCTCCGTCGTCATCGACGCCGTACACCTCAGCTCGATGGCGGTCTGGCTCGGCGGTCTGGCGATGCTCACGGTGTTCCTGCTCCGGCAGGCCGAGGAGCGGGAACTCGCCGCGATCCTGCCGATCTGGTCGCGCTGGGCGGCGTTGGCGGTCTGTGCCCTGCTGCTGGCCGGTACGGTGCAGGCGCTGATCGAGGTGGGCACGCTCGAGGCGCTGTTCGGCACCACGTACGGCCGGTTGCTGCTGGCCAAGATCGGCCTGTTCGGGCTGGTCCTCGCGGTGGCGGCGTACTCGCGGCAGCTGGTGCGCAATCGCAGCGCCGCCGGCCGTCCCGGCCGGATGCGGCAGGCGGTCGTCGCCGAACTGGCCGTCACCGCCGTGGTGCTGGCGGTCACCGCGGTGCTGGTGCAGACCACGCCGGCCCGGACCGCCATCGGCGAGGACCTGCGGGCCGGCAACGGCTACTTTTCCACCACGCTGAACAGTGACATCTACTCGCTGCAGGTGGAGGTGGACCCGGCCCGGCGGGGCAACAACTCGGTCCACCTGTACGCCTACACCGAGGAGAACCGGCCGCAGCCGGTGATCGAGTGGCAGGCCACGGCGGCGTTGCCGGCCAGCGGGGTCGAGCCGATCGAGATCCCGCTGCTGCCGCTGACCGACAACCACGCCACCGGTGAGATCAGCCTGCCGGCTGCGGGAGACTGGGAGCTGCGGATCACCGTCCGGATCTCCGACATCGATCAGGCGACCGTGACCACCACGGTGGAGATCAACTAGAAAGGGCTACTTCATGCTCCGTCACCGACGCACACCGGCCCGCGCCGCGGCGCTTACCGGTGCGGCCGTCCTCGTCGGCGTCCTCGGCCTGGCCACCCCAGCGGCCGCGCACATCACGGTGTACCCGTCGCAGGCCACCGTCGGCGACTACGCCCGCCTCGACTTCCAGGTGCCGAACGAGAGCGACGAACACAGCACGACCAAGGTCGAAGTGGTGATGCCGGAGGACACGCCGATTGCCTCGGTGTCGCTGGCCCGGGTGCCCGGCTGGACCGTCGAGGTGCAGACAGCGCCGGTCGATCCGCCGCTGGAGGTTCACGGTGCCCAGGTGACTGAGGCGGTGTCCCGGGTCGTGTGGACCGCCGAGACCCCGGAAGCCAGCGTGCAGCCGGGCGAGTTCCTGGACCTTCCGATCCGGATGGGTCCGCTGCCGGAGGCCGATCAACTGGTCTTCAAGTCGCTGCAGACCTACTCCGACGGCACCGTGGTGCGTTGGATCGAAGTGCCGGTGCCCGGCGAGGAGGAGCCGGCCACCCCGGCCAGCGTGCTCACGTTGACCCCGGCTGATGAGGACAGCCCGGCCGTCGGCGGTGGTCAGGAACAGGTCGACGACCAGGCGCCGGCCGACGACACCGCCACCGGCGAAAGCGACACCGGCGGCAACGGTGCCGCGCTCGGGGTGGGGATCGCCGGGTTGCTCGCCGGCCTCGGCGGGTTGGCACTCGGCGGGCTGGCGTTCGCCCGGACCCGCCGCCCGACGCCAGCTGCGGCAACTGCCCCAGCGGCCGCTACCCGCCCGGAGCCGACGTCGGGTAGCGGCGGATCGGCAGACTGACCAGCAGCAGCGCAACCGCCAGCACGTACAGGTTGCGCAACACGAAGGTGGCCGGATCGTCGGTCGGCACCTTCGCGTGCCCCCAGTCGATCAGTGACACGACACCGACGACCAGCGCTGCGAAGATGGCCGCCGCCAACGCCACCAACGCCGCCGGTCCGGCGGCCCGGACTCCGCTCCGGGCCGCCGCCGGCTGCGGCCCGGCGGCGACCAGCGGGCGGTCCGGCAGCGCCGCGTCGAGGAGCACGATCAGCGCCGGGACGAACCAGTAGACGTGGTGCGGCCAGGTGATCGGTGCGATCAGCGCGGCCACCAGGCCGGTCAGGGTCAGCCCGGCCAGCTCGTCGCCGGCCCGTACCGCGCGGGCCGCGCGCCACAGCCCGTAGCCGGCGGCGACGGCCACCAGCACCAGCCAGACCAGCCGGTCCGGCTCGGCCGGAGCGGCCAGCCGGGCGAGTAGCCCTTGCAGCGACTGGTTGCCGGTGTAGTCGCTGCGCCCCACCCGGTCGGTGCTCCACAGCTCGGTGAGCCAGAACCGCCACGACTCCGTCGGGGCGACCGCTGCGGCGAGCCCGGTGGCGGCCGCCGCCGCCAGGCAGGACACCCCCGCCGCCCGCCACCGCCGGGTGACCAGCAGGTAGACGATGAAGATCCCCGGGAACAGCTTGATCGCCGTCGCCAGGCCGACGCCGACGCCGGCCCATCGGGACCGCTTCGGTACGGCGAACAGCAGGTCGGCCAGGATCAGCACGACCAGCAGCATGTTGATCTGCCCGAGGAAGATCGTCTCCCGGGTCGGCTCGATCAGCACCACCAGCGGTACCGCCAGACCGGCCAGCCACCAGCGCGGCAGGCCGCGCCGGCGGGCGATCGGCGTGACCAGCCAGACCGTGGTGACCACCACCGCCAGCAGCGTGCCGACGGTGAACACAGCGGCGGCGGTCCCGGCGCCCACCGCCGCGAACGGGCGCAGCAGCAGCGCGGTGAACGGGGGATAGGTGAAGTAGAGCTGGCCCTGCACCACGTCGGGCTGAACGTAGTCGTAGAGCGGGTTGCCGTCGGCCCACCAGCGCATCGCGCTGAGGTAGATCTTCAGGTCGTAGAAGTCGTGCCGGTTGCCGTACCAGAGAAGGGCGGCGACCACGGCGGCGCTGAGCGCGACGACGACGGTGACCCGGCGCGGCGTGCGGGATCTGTCGTCAACGGGACGCGGCGCGGAGCCGCCCGGGAGGGTGTCGGCGGGCACGCCCGCGAGCCTAGCGGGGACCGCCGCCGGTGACCTGGCCGGCCGCTGGACGGTGCCGCGTAGGCTGTCCGCGTGGCGGATCTTCTTGTCTGGATCGACTGTGAGATGACCGGGCTCGACCTCGGCAGGGACGCGTTGATAGAGGTGGCCGCGTTGGTCACCGACTCGGACCTCAACGTGCTCGGTGACGGCGTCGACCTGGTGATCCATGCCGACGAGGAGACGCTGGCCGGGATGCCGGACGTGGTGCGGGAGATGCACGCCAAGTCCGGGCTGACCGAGGAGGTGCGGCGCTCGGCGGTCACCCTCGCCGAGGCGCAGGACCGGGTGCTGGAGTACGTGACCAGCTTCGTACAGGAGCCGAGGACCGCGCCGCTGTGCGGCAACTCGATCGCCACCGACCGGGGGTTCATCGCCCGCGACATGCCGCGACTCGACTCCTACCTGCATTACCGCATGATCGACGTCTCGTCGATCAAGGAGTTGTGCCGCCGGTGGTACCCCCGGGTCTATTTCGGGCAGCCGGCCAAGGGGCTGTCGCACCGGGCGCTGGCCGACATCCGGGAGAGCATCCGGGAGCTGGAGTACTACCGGCGGTCGATCTTCGTGCCGTTGCCCGGCCCGGACGTCGACGCGGCCAAGGCGATCGCCGCCGGCCTCTGACCGTCGCCGAACGACCGGCCGGTGGGCGGCGGCCGGGGGCCGGCCCGGCGGAACCCGCTCGACGTGATGCCCGCCGGTAGGGCTATCATTGGTCGGCACCCCACGCGGCAGTCCGCCGGGTGTGGTTCTTGGTGGCTGTAGCTCAGCAGGTAGAGCACCGGGTTGTGGTCCCGGGTGTCGAGGGTTCAAGTCCCTTCAGTCACCCCATACCGAAGCGCCCGGCCAGGATCAGATCCTGGCCGGGCGCTTTTGCTCGGTACCCGTTCCCGGGCGGGGACGGGTCAGGCCGGCGGGTCCGAGCTGGTCCCGGACCCGCCGGCGGCACCGCCCGGCGTCGACTCCGACTCGGTCGACTCGGTCGATCCGGGCTCGTACGGCAGGGCGCTGCCTTCGACGAGCTCGTCCCAGCTGAGGTTCCACACCGTCCAACCGTTGCCGTTGGCGAGCTGAACCTCGGTGCCCTTGACCGTGACCGGGTCACCGACCCTGGTCTGGTTGAACAGCCACTTGGCGTTGTCCGTCGACATGTTGACGCAGCCGTGTGACACGTTGCGTACCCCCTGGTCGGCCACCGACCACGGGGCGGCGTGGATGAACTCGCCACCCCAGGTCAGCCGCTGGGCGTACTCGATGTCCGTCCGGTAGCCCTCCTCCGGACCCAGCTCCTCGTACGTGTCGAAGACGGTCTCCTTCAGCTTCTCCATGACGATCATGGTGCCGCTGGAGGAGGGCGTCTTCGGCTTGCCGAGACTGACCGGGATCTCCTTGATCGTCTCGCCGTCCTTGGTGACCACCATCGTCTTGCTGGCGTTGTCCACTGTCATCACCAGCGCCGCGCCGACCTCGGCGTCCACGGCCAGGTCGTTGCGGCCGTACCAGCCGTCGCCCATCGGCAGGCCACCGGTCTGCGCCTTGTAGAACAGCTGGGTGCCGGCCTGCCAGAACTCGCGTGGCCGGAACTGGACCTCGGTAGGGCTCACCCAGTACCAGATGCCCTCCTGGGCGGGCTCGGTCTCGACGCTCAGCCGTCGCTGCACGTCGTCGCGGTAGTCCTGCGGGATCTCCCGGCTGAACCGCAGAATCAGTGGCATCGCGACGCCGACCACGTTGCCGTCGCCCAGGAAGCTGGACACCCGTACCTGGTTGCCCGGCTGGGCCATGGTCCGGAAGTTGTGGCTGGTCACGGTGGTCTCGCCGTCGTCGCCGGTCACCGTCACCGTCGCGGTGTACGCGGCGTCGTACTCCAACTGCCCGTTCGGCAGGAAGAAGGTGCCGTCGGCGTCGACCTCGCCCGGCACCGGGTTGCCGTCGGCGTCGGTCAACTCCACCGTGGTCTGCGCCGCCTCGGTGGTGGTGAACGTGATCGCCGTCGACGCGGGCACGTCGGTGGCGTCGGCGGCCGGCTCGGTGATCGTCGCTCGGGCCTGCGGGCTCGGGTCGGCTTCCGTACCGCCCTGCCAGGTGGGGGCGTCGCCGGCGCCGGTGCAGGCACCGGTGAGCGCGAGCGCGGCGGCGAGCGCGACGGCCGTGACAACCCGCGGTATGGGCGGTCGCGCCCGCCCGGTGCGCGGCTCTAC
Source organism: Micromonospora sp. LOL_013 (assembly GCF_048060315.1). Classification (NCBI taxonomy): domain Bacteria; kingdom Bacillati; phylum Actinomycetota; class Actinomycetes; order Micromonosporales; family Micromonosporaceae; genus Micromonospora; species Micromonospora sp. LOL_013. Next base: position 34,255 of record NZ_JBHMIQ010000018.1, on the reverse strand, counting down.
CTGAAAGCAGCTGACTCGCATGATCCCCTCACGAAGTTCGGTCCCCGAATCCCATCGTCCATCAAAGACGCATTGGGGCAACTCCCGGGTTCGTGCCCCAACGTACGCAACAACGACACGGCTGACCGATATTCCCCGGATCGTCCGGTCCGCTCGGTCAGCCGTGTCTCATTCGTCCGTAGTTGGCAGTTATTCAGATGTCAAACTGTGCCCGCCTGACGTGGACCGGAAACGCATCGATCGTCATCCGGACGTCGCTGTCGGTACCGGCGCCGGCGTCGTCGGTGCCGGCGAACCAGCCCCTGCCGGCTGTAGATCGGCCGGCACTGGCAACGCACTACCTTTGACGAACTCGTCCCAGGTGAGGTTCCAGGCGGTCCAGCCGTTGCCGTCCGTCAGCTCCCGCTCGGTGCCCTTGACCGTGATCGGATCACCGACCTTGGTCTGGTTGAACAGCCACTCGGCGTTGGCCATCGACAAGTTGACACAACCGTGTGACACGTTGCGTACCCCCTGGTCGCCGACCGACCACGGGGCGGCGTGGATGAACTCGCCACCCCAGGTGATCCGCTGGGCGAACGAGATGTCCGTCCGGTAGCCCTCCTCCGGTCCCAACTCGGCGAAAGTGTCGAAAACGGTCTGTTCCTGCTTGTCCATCACCACCATGGTGCCGCTCGACGACGGCGTACTCGGCTTGCCGAGACTGACCGGCATCTGCTTGACCAGCTTGTCGTCCTTGAACATCGACAGCTGCTTGGTGGCGTTGTCGACCTCCACGGTCACCTTCTCGCCGATTTTCGCGGTGGCGCCCCGGTCCATGTCTCCGTACCGGCCGTCACCGGTCGGGTGACCGTCCAGCGCGATCCGAGTGGTCAACGTCGTGCCAGCCTGCCAAAAATCCGGAGCCCGGTAGAACGCCTGGGTACCGTTGGACACCCAGTACCAGGTGCCCGGCTGCGGCGGGTCGGTCTTGACGAACATCCGCTTCTGTACGCTGGCCCGCTCCTGCTCGGGGATGCCGGGGGAGAACTCGACCACCACTGGCATTGCCACCCCGTACGTCCGTCCGTCGAACAGGTAGAGGCCGGTGCCGGTCTGCGACCCGGATCTACCCATCGTGGTGAACGACGTGGTCTTGGTCTCCTCCTCCCCGGTGCTGCTGGTCGCGACGACAGTCGCCGTATACTTCTTCTGATTCTTGAGTGGTTTGTCCGGCACCCAGGCGGTGCCGTCCTCCCGCATACTGCCGCTGACCTCGCCGCCACCGTCCTCGACGAGGCTCACCGAGGTGACCTCCCCGCCGCTGACCGTGGTGCCGATCTCCGTGCTGATCGGCAGGTTCTTCGCGTCCGCCTTCGGTGCGATGGCGAACTCGAACGGCTCCGGCGAGGGTGTCGGACTCGCCGTGGCCACCTGGCCACTGACGAACCGTGGCGTTTTGCCCGATCCACACCCTGCCAGTGCCGCCGGTGCGATGACTGCCAGTGTCACCGCGACCGACCAACCCCTCCTGACCTTGTGCATGCCAGTCCCCGTTCCTTGTTCCGTCCCTGCCGACATCGTGCATCACCCGCCATGCCCTTCGTGCCTGATCCGGAAGGGTGCCAGATCCGCGCACGTGGGCAGGTCCGCCGGACAGACGGCTCGTTGCCGGCAACTGGTTGGAAGCTGGACGGCCGGACATGCTAGGGTTGCCCGCGTTGTCAGCGAGCGCCGCTAGCTCAACTGGCAGAGCAGCGGACTCTTAATCCGCGGGTTGTAGGTTCGAGTCCTACGCGGCGTACCAGACACAAAGGCCCCGACCAGGCGATTACCGCCCGGTCGGGGCCTTTGTCGTACGCCGTACAGGTGGCCGGGTGCTCGCCGGGCGCTCGGGAGCCGCTGGACCGGTCTGGCCGGTGCTGGACCGAGGGCACCGTTTGGGACGGTCTACCGGGTGGTGGGGGCTGGTTCGGCGGTGGCGGCTGGCGAGATGTCGGGGTGGGGCGGGTCGCAGGTGACGTATCCGTCGTAGGGGTGGATCCAGCCGTGGTCCGGGTGCAACACGATGGTGCGGGCGCACCAGCGGCAGACCACGTGCGTCGTTGAAGCGACGACCATGACGGGGCCGGCTTGTAAGTACGCGGTTGCCAGGGCGCGGATAGCGCGGCGGTGAGTAGGGCATGGCCACAACTCGCCGCAGCGGCAGTGCGCGCCGGTGTCTTCGAGGCCGTGTTCGGCGTAGAGGGCGTGGGCGGTGCGCCAGCGTTGGCCGTCTCGGCAGCCGGCTGGTGGTTTCGCGGGCGGATCGGCGAGGTCCCAGGGGAGTTTCATAGACGGTGATGCCAGGTAGATCCGGGGCGCTTGGTGGTGGTACCGGTGAGGCCGGGGGTACGTCGCGGGAGGCGCCCGTAGCGGAGGAAGACGCGCTCGGCTTCGATGCGGTCATAGCAAAGCCGGTTGGTACCGCAGGTGCTGCACTCGAGGAGATGCTTGTTCACGACCTGCTGCGCGCTGTTCAAGCGGTCCAGAGCCTCGGCGCTGAGGTAGGTCGCGGAGTTCAGCATGCGTGATGTCCAGTCACCATCGTGTCTTCAACGCTGTCCGCTGCCGTCCGTTCGACATCGGTCGAACCGGCTGGGCGCCAGCGCGCGGGGGCGGCCGCGCCGTCGGCCTGGGTCCCCGTTGCAGTAGCCATGATCAGAACCTCCTTTTAGCTGCGAATCGTCCACGCCGGAGCAGGCGCGGACCTTGTGGAACTAAGCAAACCCGGCGAGTCGGGGCGTGCCGGTTCGGTGGCCCATTCTTGGCCGGGTTCGCGGGACGTGGGGACGACGGCGCTCCGCCCTCGGACTGCCGCCGCGTTGACATGTGGAGCCGCGCCGGACCCCCACGCCGGCTTCTCGTCTGGCGGCGTCGGGACTTCCGTTGGCCCGGCAGCGGACGTTGAACGGTTTTCTGCCCGTCGCTACGGTGTGTCTACTGACAACTACGTTCACCTTTGGGAGGTGTGATGGGTGCCCGGCCGCGGATCACGCTCATGCAACGACTCATGACGGACCGGCACCTGACGCGCGAGGAGACACTCAGGGCACTGGAGAAGCGAGCGCGAGTTTTGGGCGTTCGCGACTTCACGTTGAGCCTGCGGCAGCTTGACCGGTGGCTCGGTGGCGAGGTGGGGACAGCCCCACGGCCGAGTACCTGCCGGGTCGTCGAGGCAGAGTTCGGATACGCCGTCGATCAGCTTTTGACAGTCGAACAAGACCCTCCGCACAGGGCACATCTTCAAGCGGGCCGCGACATCGCTCCCGGGGTGGTGGACGACGCCGCTCGAGGCTCGGCGAAGTTCGCGCTCTGGGCCGACTCGACCCGACTCGGGGAGCTGTCGGTGGCCTCGTTACGAGCCCGGCTGACGGCGCTGACGCACGCGTATGTCTACTCACCACTGACACCGGTCTTCGCTGACCTGGTCGACCTCCGCGATGATCTCTTCACCCTGATCCGGAACCATCCGGACCCGGTCCGGCTGCGGGAGACCTACCTGCTGGCTGGGACCACGTGCGCGGTCCTCGCCTACGCCTCGGGGGACCTCGGCGCGCCGCAAGCTGCCATGATCCAGACGCAGGCTGCGCTCGCCTGCGCTGAACGCGCGGACAGTCCGACGCTGACCGCGTGGGTCCTGGGTAACCAGGCGATGACCCAGGAGTGGTATGGCGCGGCCAGGCAGGGTGTCCGATTGGCAGGGCAGGCCACCGTTCACGCCCGCCGGGCGCTGGTGCCCGGTACCGTGCTGGTACGGCTGGCGAGCATTGAGGCGCGCGCGTACGCCAGCTTGGGCAACGCGCCGGCGGCCAGAGAAGCCCTCGACCGGGCTCGCGCGGCCAGCGACCTCAGCGCCGATCAGTACGCTGGTCATCGAGACGAGTTCGACGACATAGGCGGGATTTTGCAGTTCACCCCGGCCAAGCAGAGCTTCTACGCCGGCTCGGTCTTCCTGCGTCTCGGCGACGCCGCTGCTGCTCACGACGCATCGCTGGCCGCTATTGCCGCATACGCCAGCGGCCCGGCTGACCAGCGGTCCTATGGCGATGAAACCCTCGCCTGGGTCGACGTCGCCGCCGCCCGTGTCGCCGACTCGCTGCGCGACCTGGACGGCGCCGCTGAAGCCCTCGCTGTGGTGCATGCCCAGCCCTCGACGATGCGTATCCCGGCCCTCGTGCAGCCCTTGACCGTGCTCAAGCGTGAACTCGCAACGGCGCGCTACCAGCACACGCGACTCGCGCACCAGATGCGCGGCGCTATCGACGACCTGGTCGAGCAGTGCCGCCGGCACTCAGCCAACGAGATCAGCACATGAGCCCTGGTGCGGACCGCCACGGGCGACCGGAAAACCTCCACGCGGTCCTGGACGCTGCCTGCCTCCGGGCCGGCTACCCATCGGGCGCGCGACTGATCCGCCACTTCGCCAACGCCGTGTATCTCCTCGACGCCGTGCCAGTCGTTGCCCGAATCGGGTACGGACCTGGAGTAGTTGACAAGGCGCGCACTGCCATCAGCGTGACCCGCTGGCTGCTCGACCAGGGCTTCCCGGCGACCGCCCCCACGGAACTGCCCAGCGGGGAGGATCAGCCACTGGTTCTCGGCCCAGCCGACACTCCGACCGTTGTCAGCTTCTGGCACTACTACGCGCAGCCCGAGCACACCGGCTGGCCTGACACAGGGATCCTCGGCCGGCTCGCGGCTGCACTACACCAGGTTCCTGACCACCCGCCGTCGCTGCCGCAGTACCAGCCCCTTCGCACGCTCACGTCGACCGTTCAGGCACCCGCCGCCCGTCAGGCGTTGACCGACGACGAACACACGTGGCTCACCCGCCGTATCAAGGAACTCCGCGACGAGTATGACGGCCTGCAGTTCCCCCTCGGGCACGGCCTCATCCACGCCGACCTGTACACGGGGAACCTGCTCTGGAACGCCGGCCCGCACCGGGCTGTCCTTGGCGACTGGGACTCCGTCAGCATCGGCCCACTCGAAATCGATCTCATCCCCACCTATGCGGAGACCCGTTTCGGTGTCGACCCGGCCACCGTCGACGCCTTCACCCACGCCTACGGTCATGACCTGCGACATTGGCCCGGCTACGACACCCTCTACAACATCCGGGAGCTCAGCACCCTTACTGCGTTGATCCGGCTCGCTCCGGGCAACCCCAGGCTCAGAGGCGAGCTCGCTCACCGCTTGAACACCCTGTCCCGGGCCGACCGTTCTACTAGGTGGCAGGGGCAGTAGAGCCGTAGGTATGGCGCTGTCGCGACAGGCGTGCGTCGTCGTCACGGCAATCGCTTCCCTGCATCATTTACTCAGAGTAACTAGTTTGACACCTGGTTGCCGTCCCTGGATCATCGTTCATCGGCGAACGTAAGTAGACCGGCGGGCGGGATGTTGCGACCACAGCCGGCCGGGCCGCGCTCTCGGGATAGTCAGCGAGCTGACTCGTTGTGCTTGCGGACGAGGTCGGGCAGCTCGGCCAGCGAGTCGAGCTGAAACAGGCAACGGTCGATGACCGTCCGGTCGTCGAGGATGTGTCCCCACGGGCCGCGACGGATCAGGGCGGTCGCGATCCCCGCCTGCTGCGCCGGTCGGATGTCGTTGTCCAGCCGATCCCCGACATAGAGCACCTGGCCGGCGGGGCAACCTGCTTCGGCGACCACCCGGTCGAAGAACGCGGCGGAGGGTTTCTCCACACCCCAGCCGTCCGAGGTGCCGATGACGTCCACCGGCAGTTCGAGGGCCCGCAGGATCGTCTCCACCCGCGTCGTCTGGTTACCGGCCAGGCCGACCTGCAGCCCTGACTCACGCAGTGCCGCCAGGCACGGTCGGGCATCCGGATACAGGTCCTCCTCGGTGAAGGATTCCGGCTGCCCCGCCGCCGTCCGGCGTTGCCGCTCCTCGGCCAGGTCGAACCCCGGCCGGAACACCTGGAAGGTCTCCCGGTAGTCGAGGCCGCGCGCGATCACGGCTCCGAAGGCAGCGGAGAAGGTGTGCCGCGGGACGCCGAGCCAGTCCGCCCAGGTCCCGTACTCACGGGACTCGTCGACGATGGTCTCGCCCACGTCGAAGAACACGCTCGCGATCACCCGGCGATTGTGCCCGGCACGCCCAGCCAGAGCAACGTGCATCGCGAGTCGGACCAGCAATGCGGCGATAGGGTGCGGTACATGGGAGCCGGTGCTCGGCGGGGCAAGTGAGTGGACGATCCACGACGAGCGGGTCATCGACGACACGAGGCGTGCCGTGCTGAGCATCGCTGACGTCGAACTACCCGACGGCGTCCGGTTCGAGCAGTACGTACTCAGGTCGCCGTCCGCCGCGATGGTGATCGTCCTGGACGACGCCGACCGGGTGCTGATGATGTGGCGGCACCGGTTCATCATCGACCGGTGGGTCTGAGAGTTGCCGGGCGGCTACCTTGACCACGACGAGGACCCCGTCGTCTGTGGGGCGCGGGAGGTCGAGGAGGAGACCGGCTGGCGGCCCAGAAGCATGGAACCGCTGCTGGGATTCCAGCCTATGGTCGGCACCATCGATCAGCAGGACATCATCTACCTGTCACGAGGGGCCGACCCCACGGGCACCGTGCCTTGTTGTCGGCTGGTGGGCGACGATCACGGCGTCGGGGCGGTGAGCTATGACATGGCCAGACGAGACCAGGGCTCGGCGGCGCCGAGGGAACCCACACGGTTGTCTCAGCGCCGATTTGACGACAACGACGGTTCCCTCGACGGCCGGATCAACGTACGAACTGGAGTGGGCGGACCTGCGTTCAACTGCTCGGTCGACCATCCAGGTGACGGAGCTGCTCGGCCAGCTCCGTAGCCACCTGCTCCGGTTCGGCCAGGCAACGCCATGCGGGCACCCGGCGGCCGGTGCCGTGGTGGGCGGCGACGTCGAGGCGGGCAAGGACCTTGCGCAGGGCGCGGCCGGACGGATCGCCGGCCGGGTCGTCGACGTAGACGGCGATTTCCCGACCGGCCTGGCGGATGACGATATCGGCGGTCTGCCCGGCAACGGCGACGTCCCGTTGTACGGCGACTCCGGCCTCGAGCAGGGCACGGTGCAGCTGATCGGCGGGCCCTGGGACGGCGTCCGGCAGCGCTGTGGTCGACCTGTGGCCGAGGGCCACGGCGGTGAGCAGGCCCCGTTGGCCCGACCACCACGACCGGTCGCCGACGACGACGAGCTGGGATCGGGCCCGGGTGATGGCGACGTTCCACAGGTTCGTCTGGTGGGCGAGCCAGTCCCGGGTCCGGTCACCGATGCCGTGGGCACCGACCGGTGAGACGACCATGATGTCGCGTTCGCTGCCCTGGAACCGGTGGATGGTCGCGCAGAGCAGGTTCTCGGACAGGCCGGCGGCCTGGAGCGCGGACTTCAGGCCGCGCTGCTGCGCGGCGAGTGGCGTGACCACTCCGATGGATGCCTCCGGGAAGGCCGCGCGAAGTTCGGCCACCTCGGTCACCACCGCCGCGATCTCGACGTCGTTGCGTCCGGACCCGGTTGGTCCGTAGTTGTACGTACCCGGCACGTCGCGCCACCGTACGGCCGGTTCGGCGGGCGCGGTCAGGCGGGCCGGATCGGTCAGCACGGTGAGCCGGCCCTGGTACACCTCCCGGTTGGGGGCGTCGACGATGTCCGGGTGGCAGCGGTAGTGCTCGTCGAGCAGATAGGCCGTGCCAGCCGCTGCGGCGAACGCGTCGTACGCCGAATGGCGTGCGTAGCGCAGCCGTCGGGTGTTCAACCATCCGGTGCCGAGCCCGGCCTTGATCTGCTCGGCGAGATCGTCGGTCTCGGCAAGCTCGACGACGGGTGGCAACTGCCGGGGATCGCCGATGATCAGTGCCCGTTTGGCGCGGAACAGCATGGGCAGGATCGCCGGCACGGTGCACTGCGCGGCCTCGTCGATCACGACGAGGTCGTACATCGCCGGCTCCCGCCGCATCCATCGCACGGACAGCGCCGTGACGGCCCAGCCCGGCAGCACCCGAAGTAGCTCCGGGAAGTAGGCCCAGCTGTCTGGCCTGGCCTTGGCCATCTCGTCGGCCCGGTTCTGCAGCAGTCGGGCCCCGGACGTCACCCGCTGGGCGATCTGGGCGCGCAGTAGTTCGACGCTGCGCCGAGGCCGCTCGACGCCGATGAGTTCGGTCAACCGCCGCCACGACGTCTCGGCAGCGGGCAGCGCGTCGGCCTGTCGCCGACAGTCCCGCCACCGCAGCTCGATGACGGCACGTTCACCGAGGGCCCGGATCGCGTCCTGGTCGCCGGCGCCGTGCCGACGCATCCGCCAGCGGTACCACCAGCCGAGCCACCGGCTGTTCAGGGCACGGTCAGTGAGCCGGTACAGCCGCGCGAGCGCCGCGTCGTCGTCCGGCAGCCCGGCCGCTGCGGCATCGCGGCCGTCCCGGTGTTCGTGGCGTGGCCCCGGTCGGCGCTCGGCTGCGAGGTCGGCCAGGTCGCGTTCGAGTAGCCGCTGATCGTCCAGGCTCTGCCGCAGGCCGTTGATCTCGTCGGCGATCAGGCGGAGTTCGTACAGCGGTGTCCGATCGTCGGGCGCCTGGTGGCTCTCGGCCGACGGGTACGCGGCGATCAGGTCGGCGATGTGCTTCGGCTCCTGCAGCCGATGCTCCTTGTTCCCGGTGCGCAGCACCAGCCCGGGACCGAGCAGCTCGCCGACCCGGTCGAACACCGCGTCCACCGCCTGGTTGCTGGTGGAACCGATCAGCACACTCTGGCCGGCGGCGGTGGCGGTGGCGAGCAGCGCGGTGACCAGTTGACTCTTGCCGGTCCCCGGTGGACCCTGCGCGACGGTCAACGGCTGCGACATCGCGGCGCGGATGATCTCCTCCTGCGCCTCGTTGGCCGGAGCCAGCGCGACGGTCGCCATCGACACTGGAGCCTCCTCGCCCGGGCCCGCCGCGAGGGTTGCCAACGCCGTCCGGTCGATGAGCCGGGGATTCTTGATCATGCCCTGGAGGTCGACGACGAGCTGCTGCTGTGGCGAGGCCGTGGCGTCGACGGAGTAGAGCAGTGCGGCGTTCTGCACCCGGTCCAGTGGCCCGGGACGCGGTGGGCCGACCAGCGCAGTCGGGTCGAGGTCCGCCACCGGAGTCAGACCGAACGTCTTCATCAGCAGGTCGACGGTGGCGGTGAAGGCCGCCGGGTCACCGGGTACGAAGACCTGTCCGACCCGTTGCAGCAGTTCGTCGGACTCCACGTCGGACAGCTGCAGCAGGTCGAGCAGCGCCGGGCCGGGTCGTGGCGGGAAGGAGGCGTGCACGACCTCGTCGGTGCCCACCGTGACGTCGCAGATCAGCAGCGGCGTCCACCGTACCGGCCGCTGCCTGGCGGGTCGGACCGCGACGACCGGATAGCCGTACTGCAGCTCCTTGCCGTCGTTGCGGGCCCGGACGGCCAGCGTGGATGCCCGGCCGGTCAACCGGACCGGCGAGGCCGCCGTGAACACGGCCTCGGCACCGGCCGGTGCCGGGGCGTATGTGCTGACCGCTTGCGGGTCGATGAAGGACCGCAGGGCGGCCGAGCGCTCCATGCAGTTGACGTAGTAGGTGATCAGGCGGCGCCACTGGTCGGCGTCGAACGGGGCGTCGTCGGCGGGGCTGGTCGGGCCGGTGTCAGGTCGCACCTGGGCGGCCGCCGAGTCCGGCGCGGTGACCAGCCGGATGGGTTCGGTCACCCCCTCGCTCGATTCGACCGGCGAGTGCTGCCGACGTCGGGCCATCTCGGTCATCGCGTAACGGGCGAGGTCGTTGGTGGTGACCCAGCCGTCGGCGGATCCGCCGGCCGCGCCGCGCAACCCCTCGAGCAGCACCTCGGTGAACACCGACGGCCGATCGGGCCCTTGCGCCTTTGCCGCCTTCATGTGCGTGCTGGAGGTCAGGACGAAGGTGCCTCGTTCGCGCTTGCCCCGGCGAGGTTCCTCCCGTACGCCGCCCCGGAACCGGTGCCGTGCGGTGAAGGCTCCGGAGAAGCAACAGTCGAGCAGGACGACCTTCTGACTGGCCTTGGTGCTGTTCAGCAGATGCCGCAGGGAGCCGTCGACATCGAAGGCGGTGGCGTGCAGCTGCCCGGCGTGGGAATCCGTGGCGGTGAGAAACAGCGACTCCCGGTCCTCGTGCAGCACGCCGTGCCCGGAGTAGTACAGCAGGGCCAGGTCGTCTCTGCCGCACCGGCCGTAGAACTCCTCAACGACCTGGCGTAGGTGTGCGACCGGCCGGTCCAGTTGGGCGTCGACGGTGTCGAAGCCGCCGCTGCCGTCGAGTAGCGTCTTGAGCTGGGAGACGTCTTGGCGTACCGAGGGCAGCGCCGGGAGTCGCCGATCGGCGTGGTAACTGGCTGTGCCGAGCAGCAGCGCGTGTCGGCCCATCAGCGGTGGCCCGCTTCGATCGCGGCCCGTACCGTCTCGATCAGTTCGGCGGTCTCTCCCCGCGTGGGCTGGTCGATTGTCAACTCGACGTCGCCGACGCGGAGCTGGACGCGGCGGCCGGTGTGGCGTTGCAGGAACGCCACGATCACATCGACCAGCGACTGTACGTATGAGGGGTCGACGCTGGTCAGTACGGTGACGGCTGCCAGAGCCAGCTCCGCGATGCCCTTGCTCGCTGGATCGGGGGCGAGCGGAATGCGCCGTACGTCCCCGACCTCACGAAGATCGTTTGCCAGCTCCTCGGTGAGCTGGTCGAGAACGAAATCGTCATCGCCGGTCAGCGGTGTGAAAGTGACCTCGACACGTACCTGCGACACGCAGCCTCCTCCTGTTTCGCGACGAGAAGGCTACGGAGTCGCCGATGCGGCCGGGTGCGTCTGTCGGCTATCCGATCGTACCGTCAACCGGTCGATGCCCGCCGTCGGTGATCTCATCGACCACCGTCGAATAACTGTTGGTTCAAGGACAGAAGCCTCGCCAGTCGGGAGATGACGATGAAGATTCACCTATGGGAATGCGTCCGAGTAGAGATCACCGGACACCCACCTCATCATCGGGAGGTTCCATGGACAACAAGGCGCGCCGGACGCTCGGTGTCCTCGTCGCGACGGCGGCGTTGGCGCTGGCTGCCGCGGCGACACCCGCTGCGGCCACACCCACCAGCACCGTCGACATGGTCACCCCGGTCTCCGACACGGGCGAAACCATCAACCCGGCGATCCTCGCCGAGCGGATCGACGAGACGATGGTTCAGGCCACCCGACCGGCGGTGCGGCGCGGCGCTGACGGGACGGACCGGGCGCCCGCCGCCCAGGTCGAAGGCAGGACCGAGCCGGGCGAGATCGGCATCAGCAGCATCATCGGTACGGACAACCGTTACCAGACGACCCCGGCGGACTGGTGGCCGGCGAGCTCCACGGTCCACATCACCCGTACCTCCGGTGGGGTCACCCGGGGGCACTGCACCGGTTGGATGATCGGTGCCGACACGCTGATCACCGCCGGCCACTGCGTCTATCCCCGAAACGGCACTGCGTGGTACCCGCGCAACGAGTTCACCGTCTGGCCGGGACGCGACGGCGGTTCCACGCCGTACGGCTCGTGCAGCGTTGCCAGCCTGCACTCGGTCGCGGGCTGGGTGAACAGTTTCACCAACGGTTACGACTACGGTGCGATGAAGCTCAACTGTACGGTCGGCAACAGCACCGGGACCTTCGGGTTCATGTGGACCTCCGCCAGCCAGAATGGCACGTCGACCTACAACCGGGGCTACAGCGGGGACAAGTCCTTCGGCACCCAGTGGGCCAGCTCCGACCAGATCCGGGTGACCCAGTCCACCGAGCTGTTCTACCATCACGACACGGTCGGCGGTAACAGCGGCGGACCCGTCTACACGTATTCCGTGACCGACTGCGGCCCCTGCGCCGTGGCGGTACACGCGCATGGCCTGCACGGCAGCGGGGCGCCGAACAACAACCACAACAGCGGACCGCGGATCACCGAGCCCGTGTTCAACAACTTCATCTACTGGCGCGACCTGTAGTACGACGCATGACAGCCCTGTCCGGTGACCGCGCAACCCGGTCGCCGGGCGGGGGTCGGCGCGGCGGCGACGCCAGCAGCTCGCCACAGGTTCTTGATACTCTGTGTGATCGAACAATGGCGTGATGCGAAGACTGGCCGCGAAACGAGGACTGGCCATGAAACCAGTACGACGTTCACTTCTGTCGGTGCTGTTCGTCAGCTTGCTGATGGCGGGCTGTGCGACTGAATCGTCGCCTTCGTCCGGACCGTCGGTCCCCAACAGTCCGGACACCCCCGTCTCCGACCAGCGGGACGTGCCATCGGGGTCGCCGGGTACGGTAGCTGGTCGCGGCACGGCGATCATCGAGGTACGGAACCCGGCGGGTGAACCGCTGCCGGTGATCCCGGTGGAGGTCCGTACGGTCGACTGGCCGATGCCCGCAGGACTGTCCGAGGACATCGCCCGGATGACTGACGCGCGTGGCGAGTACATCTGGACCGATCTGCCACCGGGGGAGTACGAGTTCACCGTACGGGTTCCGGGCGAGGACGTCGCCGCGGCCCGGCGGGTGACCGTGGCGGCGGACGAGACCAGCCGGGTGCCGATGACCCTCGGCTGATCAGCATCCGGTCCGGCCCGACGTCGGCCGTGGCGCGGTCGTGGGTCAACCGTGGCGCAGCTCGCGCCGGGACAGACCGAAGCTGAACGCGGCCAGCAGCGTCGCCCCGCAGGCCAGGAAGACCGCCGTACTGCCGTACCGGTCGACCACCAGGCCGGTGGCCACCGTCGACAGTGGGAACAGGCTCAGTGCGGCGAAGACGATCGCGCTCATCACCCGGCCCAGCAGGTGCGGCGCGGTGCGCTGCTGCATGGTGGTGATCACCAGTACGTTCGTGACGGTGCTGGCCAGACCGGCCACCACCAGGGCCACCACCGCGCCGAGGTAGCCGGCGAACGGCACCGCGGCGATCGCCAGGCCGAGCACCATGCCGGCGAGCATCGCCGTCGCGCCGCGCCGGGGCAGCCCGGCCAGGCCGGCGGAGAACAGCCCACCGACCAGCGAGCCGGCGGTGAACGCGGCCAGTAGTCCACCCAGCCCGCCCGCGCCGGCCGCCAGCTCGCCGTTGCTGAGCGACGGCAGCCCGATCCGGACCATGCCGCCGACGGTCAGGTTGGCGGCGGCGGTCACCAGCAGCACGGTACGCAGCAGCACCGACCCACGCAGCAGCCGCCAGAACCCGACCGGCGGCGCGTCCGACGGCGGTGCGCCACCGTCCGGTCCCGCCCTGCCCGGTTGCGGGCTGCCGTCGTCGGCCGGCGGCGGCGGTGGCGGTGGCGGTGGCGGTGGCGGTGGCACCGTGCCCCGCGCGACGCCGCCGATCATCGCCAGGCAGACCGCCGAGACGGCGAACGTCGCCGCGTCCACGCCGAACGCCACCGCCGGGGAGAGCGCCGCCACGACGAGCCCGGCCACCCCGGGGCCGATCATCCCGGCGGTGAAACTCGCGGCGCTGTGCAGCCCGTTGCCGGCCTGCAACTGATCGGCCGGCAGCAGCCGCGGGGTGATCGCGTACGCAGCCGGCTGGAACAGGCCGGCACCCAGGCCGGTGCCGGCGACCAGCACCGCGATCACCGGTACGGACGGGTTGTCGGCGACGGCGGCCGCGACGATGCCGGCGGTGAAGACGACCCGGCTCAGGTCGGAGATCAGCATCACCCGCCAGGGCCCGATCCGGTCGGACAGGATCCCGCCCAACGGTGTCGTCGCCAGCCGGCACACTCCGTAACCGGCGACCAGCAGGCCGAGCTCGCGCCCACCGCCGCCGAGCTGGTAGACCAGGAACGGCAGAGCGACGGCGTGGAACGTGTCGCCGAACACGGACACCAGTTCGGCGGCGAACAGCAGACGGTAGCCGCGCGAGCGCAGCGGCGCGAAACTGAGCTTCGGCCGGAACCGCCGAGCCGTCGTCGCGGCCGCCGCAGTCTCAGCCGTCGAATCAGGCGCCGATTCGGTCACGGACTCAGTCACGGGGTCGGTCAAGGAGTCAGCCATCGAGGGCCACCGGCAGCGACTCCAGCCCGCGGAGCATGATCGTGTTCCGCCACGGCAGTTCGTGTTCGTCGGCGGCGAGGCTCAGCCCGGGGTATCGGTCCAGCAGGGCGCCGAGCGCCAGCTCGCCTTCGAGTTTACCGAGGAACGCGCCGAGGCAGCGGTGCAGACCGTGGCCGAACGCCAGATGCCCGGAGTCGCCCCGGTCCAGGATCAACCGGTCGGGGTCCGGGAACCGGTCCGGATCCCGGTTGGCGCCGCCGAGCGAGACGAGCACGAGTTCACCAGCGGGAATCCGTACTCCGTCGATGTCAACCTGCTCGGTGGTGAACCGCAGCGTCGCCATACTGACCGGCGACTCGTAACGCAGAAACTCGTCGATCGTGGCCGGCAGCGCCGGCCGGTTCGCCAGCAGCCAGCGGAGCTGGTCGGGGTGGCGCAGTAGGGCGAGGGTGGCGGTGCCGAGCAGGTTGACGGTGGTCTCGTGGCCGCCGATCAGCAGCAGGAAGACCATCCCGACGATCTCGTCGTCGGTCAGCTCACCGGCGTCCCGGGCGGCCAGCAGGCCGGTCAGGATATCGTCGCCGGGATGGGCCCCTCGGTGCCGCAGCTGCCCGCCGATGTAGTCGGTCATCTCACCGAGAGCGGTGGTGAAGTCCGCCGGGTCGTCACTGTGCGTGAGGATCGCCGTCGACCAGGCGCGGTACGCGGCGCGGTCCTCGGCCGGGAAGCCGAGCAGCTCACAGATGATTAGCATCGGCAGCGGGAAGGCGAAGTCCTTCACCAGGTCCACTGTCCGGCGTCCGGCGATGTCGTCGAGCAGCGACGTGGTGATCCGGTCCACCATCGGCCGCATGGCGGCCACCCGCCGGGCGGTGAACGCCGCGTGGATGAGCCGCCGCAGCCGGGTGTGGTCCGGCGGGTCGCTGTTGAGCATGTGGACGACGTCACCGCCGAGGGTGACCCCGGCCACCCGGTCGTCGGCGAGCGCCTGGGCGCGCCGGGCGTCCTGCCTGAACCGCGGATCGGCGAGCGCCGCCCGCACGTCGCGGTACCGGGCGATCACCCACATCGGCAGCCCTTCGTCGCTGTGCAGGATCGACACCGGGCCGTTGGACCGGATGCGGGCCAACGTCGGGTACGGGTCGGCGATGTACGGCACCTCGGGCTGCGTCGCCGTACCGGTCACGGTGTCCATGTCCCTCCTCGCGGAGACCGTCGGGTGAAGGGAAACCCGGGCGGTACTCATACCGCCAGCGCTGGGAACGGCCAGCGGTACGCCGGGGTCGGCAGCCACCACAGCTGCCCGGCCTGGGCCGCGATCAGCCGGGCGTCGGCCAGGTCCCGCCGAACCGGCGCGGGCACCTGCCCGGCCGGTACTCCTTCGGTCAGCTGCCCGATGGCGACCAGATGCTCCGGTTCGTCGATGGTGAACAGCTCCAGCGCACCGGCGCGGCGGTCGCGGACCTCGACGAACCCGGGCCCGCGCCGGAATACGCACTTGCCGAGGAAGAACGAGTCCCGCCAACCGCGTACCGCCTGGTCGTCGGCGCCGCTGGCGCCGCCGTCCACCCGCTCCGGTGGGAGCAGATGGTCGAACATGCCCTGTCCGG
Source organism: Micromonospora sp. LOL_013 (assembly GCF_048060315.1). Taxonomy (NCBI): domain Bacteria; kingdom Bacillati; phylum Actinomycetota; class Actinomycetes; order Micromonosporales; family Micromonosporaceae; genus Micromonospora; species Micromonospora sp. LOL_013. The sequence goes on along the minus strand of NZ_JBHMIQ010000018.1, from coordinate 18,590 downwards.
CACAGCCGTCGTGGCAGTGGGCCACCCAGTCGACCGCGATGGCGCGGGCGGTGAGCTCCCGGATCAGCACCAGGGCGCGGGCGGAGGCGACCCCGGCGTCCCGGCACAGGTCGACCGGGGCGGGCAGCCGGGCATGTCGTACGCCGGCCCGGTGCAGGTCCGCCACCAGCGGCCGCCACGCACCGGCGACCCGCCGGGTGCCGAACGACATCCCGGATACCTGGGCCGCGTCGGGCAGATAGTCGCGGGACAACGCGATCTCGATCGCATACCCGGTCGAGTCGGTCGGGCCGGTTGACCCGGGCGGGCTGCTCGGGCTGGTCTGGGTGGTGGCGTCAGCCGATGGCGACGGCATGCGGCTCCTCCTCGCTCTGCCCGGTCGTGCCGGTGCCCGGTTGCCCGCCGCTGCCGCCGGTTGCGTTCCCGGCGGTGCCTGCGGCAGCCCTCCGGCGGTGGTCCGTCCGGGCCAGCATCTGGTTGTCGGACTCGACCGCGAGGTGCACCTGGTAGCCGTCGTCGTGGAACAGGATGCCCAGCGTCGACCAGCGGTCCAGCAGCGGTTCGACGACCGCCGCTCCGCCGGGCACCTTGGCGGCGAGGGCGGCGGCGGTACGCGGCTGATCGAGCAGCCGGAACAGGGCGATCTCCGGTGCCGTGGTCAGCTCCAGCACGGTCCAGTCGTAGGCCGCGCGTTGGCTCACCAGCACGATCCGGTCCGGCAGTTCCTGACAGGTGAGTCGGCTGACCGGGTACTGAGCCTGCCAGGCGGCCAGGGCAGCCTCGAGCTCGGCGGCCTGGGTCCGGTCGATGCCGTGCGGCACCGACGTGAAGATGTACGCCAGGTCGGCGAGTTCCGCCTCGGGCAGCCAGTAGATCTCGGCGTACTGCGGTGCCGGTCGGAGGGTGGCGAATCCCAGCTCCGGGCGGTCGAAGTAGGGGCTGAACCGTTCGATGGCGATCCGGGCGGCCCCCATCGGCGGCTCCAAGTGGTGCAGTGCCGGCAGCTGGTTGACGATGCTGGTGTAGTCCCGCGCCGTCTCGCCGGGGAACCCGTACAGGTAATTCCAGCTGACCGTCACACCAGCGCTCTGTGCGTCGCGCAGCGCCCGCACGTTCTGGCAGCCGGTCACGCCCTTGTCCATCAGCCGCAGCACGTGGCTGCTGAGATTCTCCACGCCCGGCTGGACCTGCACCGCGCCGGAGGCGTTGAGCTGCTGGAAGTGTCGTCGGCGCAGATTGGCCTTGACCTCGAAATGCAGGCGGATGTCGTACTCCGATTCGGCCAGGCGTTGCAGCACTGAGTCGAAGTAGGCCATGTCGAGGATGTTGTCGACCACGATGAAGTCGAGCAGTTGATGGTTCCGGGCGAGGTCGAGGACCTCGTCGAGGAAGCGGGCCGGGCTCTTGCTGCGGAACTGCATGAACGACCCGTTGAGCCCGCAGAACGTGCAGTGGTGTTTCTCGCCCCACCAGCAACCTCGGGAGCCTTCGACGACCAGCCGAGGCGCTACCCAGTCGGCTGCCGCCGACGTGTCCAGCCGGTCCAGGTAGCCGGTGTAGTCGGGCGCGACGATGTCGGCGGGCGGCAGCGGCCGGGACGACATCGGGTTGGTCCGCGCGACGCCGTCGGCGTCGCGCCAGCACAGCCCAGATATATCGGCGATCCCCGGTGGGCCGATCCGGCCGGACCCGTCGGCGGTGTCGGCCGGGCCGAGAACGGCGAGTAGTTGTGGGAAGGCGACCTCGCCTTCACCGCGTACCACATAGTCGACGTAGCGGAAGTTGCGGTGCAGCGCCGCTCCCTGCGGACCGTCGCAGTTGGCCCCGCCGAACACGATCCGGGCGTCGGGCCGCAACTGCTTGACCAGGCGGGCGACGGCGAGGCTGGCGGCGTTCTGCTGGAACGTGGTGGTGAAGCCGACGACCTCCGGGTCGGCAGCGGCCAGTTCGGCGGCGAGTTCGCGGACGAAGCCGGGCACCAGCCGGTGCATCGCCCGGGTCAGTGCGATCTCGGTGTCGGTCGAGCCGCCTTCGGCGAGCAGCCGGGCGTACGGGTCGAACGGGCGCTCCTCGTCGTCGAGCAGCCCGGAGAAGACCCAGTCCCCGGCACCGAGGAAGTAGGAAGACTCAGAGAAGTAGCGGTAGTCGGCGAGCGTGAAGTCGGTGACCCCGGTCACCCAGTCGACGAAGTCGATGTTGGCGTAGCGGACCTGCACGTCGTGACCGGCCCGGCCGGCTGCCGCGCGCAGGATGCCCAACGCGAGCGACGGCACGTCGATCGACCCCCACGGCATGTGCAGCAGGACGATTTTCACTTCCGGCCCCTTTCCGTCGGTGGTGGGCGTCGTTCCGGAGCGGCAGGCGCTTCGCTCTGGAACGACGCCGTCGATCGTGCGCTCAGCACGGACCTGTCACTCGCTGGCGGGCGCCTTGTCGGCCGCCGACTCGGTCACGTCCTGCCGCCTGGCCGGGACTGCCCGGTCCATGTCGAGGAGCATCTTGACGATGACCGCCCCGCGCTCCCGCTCGCTGGTGGTGATCGGGTCGTGACGTACACTGCGTCGCTTCATACCATTCACCTCCCTTCCTGGCTGGTCAGGTACGGGCGACCGTCCACTGCGGTCGTCCGGCTTCGGCCCGGTCGCAGCGCTGAGTCGGCGCGAAGGCAGCGTCCGCGTACCGGAGTAGTTCGTCGAAGGTCCGGGTCTGCCCGGCGGCGTCGCCGTGATGGCCGCCGGGCATCCAGTGCAGTCGGTGCGGCACCCGCCGGTGCCGCAGCGCGGCGACGTAGCGGCGGATCTGGTCCGGCGGGCAGCGTTCGTCGTCGGTGGCGGCGGCGATGAATAGCGGGCCGCGGACCCGGTCCAGGTAAGCCGTCGGGTCTGCGGCGTGGTACCGCTGCGGTACGTCGTCGGGCCCGCCACCGAACAGCTCGTCGTCGATGTCGCGCAGCGCCTCGGTGGCACCGTGGTAGGCCGCCGGGTAGTCGGCGATCGGGCAGACAGCGAGTCCGACCGCCCAGTCGGCCGGCGCGACGCCCATCGCGAGTAGCACCAGGTAGCCACCCCACGAGTAGCCGCACAGCCCGATCCGGCCGGCTTCGGCCACGCCGAGGTCGATCAGCTTCCGCCGTACGGCGGCCAGGTCCTCCAGCTGCGCCAGCCCGACCCGGTGGTCGAAGTCCCGTTGCCACCGTGGCCCGTACCCGGTCGATCCCCGGTAGTTGGTGCGCGTCACCGCGTAGCCGGCGCGTACCAGCAGCCCCACCCTCGGGTCGTAGGCGTCCCGGTCGTGCAGGTACGGCCCGCCGTGCACCAGGAACAGCGTCGGCCACGGTCCGGTGCCGGGCGGGGTGACCAGGAAACTGTGGATTCGTCCGTACGGCTGGTCGGTCCACAGCTCGGTGCGCCCGGCGGGGGTGGAGGGGTGGTCGGCGGGTCGGCGCCGGCGGGCCGGCTGCGCGGTGGCCGTACCGGGGTGGGCGACCAGCCGGCGGGGTGGCACCGAGTTGCTGGTCCAGATATAGTGAATCGCGCCGTCCGGGGCGACGGTCAGGTCGAGGATGGTGCCGGGTGGAGTGGCGACGGTAATCTGCTCACCGGTTTCGGGGTCGGCCAGCAGCAGCTGGCTGCGCCCGGCCCGGTCGTGCTGGACGAGGATCCGCCCGTCGTTGCCGTACCAGTGGGCAGTGATCTCCGACTCGAATGACAGGCCCTGGGACAGTTCGATGCCGCGGTCGCGCCGCCAAATGCCGATCTGGTACAGGTCCGGCGTCTCGACGACGATCAGCAGTTCCGGATCGGGTCGGTTGCCGGGGTGGAACTCCAGGGCCCAGATCCGCCGCCGGTCGCTGCCGGCGACGGTGTCGGTCCACCCGTCGGTGAGCCGCACGATGCTGACCGCGGTCGCGGCGTCGGCTCGGGCGGCGAGCGCGATGGTGTTTCCGTCGGCGGCTAGGTCGACCAGGGCGGTGTAGCCGGCACTGACCGCCATCAGGTGACCTGGTCCGCCCGGTTCTCCCACGTAGCAGCGGGTCTGCCGGCCGGTGCCGACGCAGATGGCGGCGCGGCGGCCGGTGGCGTCGAAGGCGATGCCGTGCTGCCGGCCGGGCGGTAGCCCGGTCAGTGCCAGCGGCGGTGGGCCGGCCGTGGCCCGGTCTGCCGCGCCCTGGCCGATTGCCGTCTGACCGGGGTCGACCGGCTGGCGGCGCCAGACACCGACATCGGTCCGGTCCGCGTCGAACCACCAGAAGTGCCGGCCGTTGGGCTCGATGTCGCAGGCGGACACCCCGTTCGGTGCGGCGGTGCGGATCTGACGTCGATCTGTCTCGATGTTCCAGGCCAGGACCTGGGTAAGGTCACCGTAATGATGCAATTCGACGGCCCTGGTCGGCTGGTGCGCAGCGAAGGCAGGTATGTGTGGTGTGTTCACAACCACCCCGATCGGGTCGCGTTCCACACCGAGTGTAATTGATTGGCTTCTATTGGTAAAGAAGATGTTGGATTGTCGGCGGAATCACCTGGTCACCGGCGTGGGTGCGGTGCTGCATCGGACGACGAGGGTGGTGCCGATCTCCACCCGGTGTCGTGGCAACACGCCACCGTTGGCCAGCGCGAGTACCATCCCAGCGGCGGTCGACGCCATCTCGGTCAGCGGCTGGCGCACGGTGGTCAGCAGCGGGCAGCACCAGCGGGCGTTGTCGATGTCGTCGAAGCCGACCACACTCAGGTCGTCCGGGATGCGCAGGCCGAGCTGCCGGGCGGCGCTGTAGACGCCGAGCGCCTGTAGGTCGTTGCCGCAGAACACCGCCGTCGGTCGGTCGGGCCGGTCGAGCAGGTCACGCCCGTGTGTCTCACCGTCCTCGAAGAAGAACCGGCCGCTGCGGACCAGGTCGTCATCCAGCCGTACGCCAACCGCCGCCATCGCCGCCCGGCAGCCCTCCAGCCGCGCGCGGGCGCCGAGCATGTCGAGCGGGCCGCTGATCATGGCGATCCGGCGGTGCCCAAGGTCGAGCAGATGGCGGGTCGCGGCGATGCCGCCGTTCCAGTTGGTGGCGCCGACCGACGGGGTCGGGTGGGCCGGTTCGCCGACCGGGTCCAGGGCGACCAGGGGGATGGCGCTGGCGGCCAGTTGGGCGTGCTGCTCCGGAGTGAACGCGGAGTAGACGGCGATCACCCCGACCGGTCGGCGGGCCAGCAACTGCTCGGCCCAGGACCGGCCCGGTTCGGTGCGGCCCTGCACCTCGGTGAACCCGACGGCGAGTTCGTTGGTCCGGGCGACCAGCTCCACCCCACGCAGGATCTCGATCGCCAGGTGGCTCTCGAGTTGATAGAAGACGACCTCGATCCCGGCGGTCGGGGAGGCCGAGCCGGGCCGCTGGTAGCCGTGCTCGCGAACCAGTGCCTCGATTCGGCGGCGGGTCTCCAGGGCCACTCCGGATCGTCCGTTGAGCACCTTCGAGACGGTGGGTTTCGAGACGCCGGCCAGCGCGGCGATCGTCGCGACGGAGAGATCGCTACGGCGGCGTGCGCGTCGCTGACCTTCCGGCGGCCTGCCGGTCGCCGGTGGGTGGTCCGGTTGGGTGGGGGCGTGGTCCACGACCGATTCGCCAACCTTCCGCTTGATCTGGGGCATCGCCCGGCTCATGCTACGGAGCGTCAGGCGTTTCTATGCACGTGCGTCGATGTTAGTCCGACGTCGACCTTGAATCTCGAACCATTCATATCGATACTAGTAACTGTTTCGAGCCGGAGTGAAGCGGGAGCTTGGGCAGCCCCGCGTCGGATCCCCATCCTGCGTGCGTTCCGGAGGAACCACATGAGACTCATGGCCAAGATGCTGGCCGCCGCCGCAGCAACCGTCACCGCCGCGGCGGCCGCACTGACCTTCGCGGCACCCGCTTCGGCGGCCACCCTGACCGAGGTCACCAACTTCGGCACCAACCCCAGCAACCTGCGCATGTACCTGTACGTGCCGGACCGGGTCGCGCCCCGTCCGGCGATCCTGGTCGCGATGCACTACTGCACGGGCTCCGGACCCGGGTTCCACTCCGGCACCCAGTTCGCGTCTCTGGCCGACCGGTACGGCTACATCGTCATTTATCCGTCGGTGACCCGCAGCAGCAAGTGTTTCGACGTCTACTCTCCGCAGGCGTTGACTCGCGGCGGCGGGAGTGACCCGGTCGGCATCCGGTCGATGATCAGCTACGTGGAGCAGCGCTACAACACCGACCCGGACCGGATCTTCGCCACCGGAACGTCGTCCGGCGCGATGATGACCAACGTGATGCTCGGCGTCTACCCGGACGTCTTCGCCGCCGGCGCGTCCTTCGCCGGGGTGCCGTTCACCTGCTTCGCCACCACTGGCGGTTCCGAGTGGAACAGCCAGTGCTCCGGCGGGCAGATCATCCGTACCCCCCAGCAGTGGGGCGACGCCGTCCGCAACAGTCTGCCCGGCTACTCCGGACCGTGGCCACGGATGCAGATTTGGCACGGCACCAACGACGGGACGCTGCGCTACCCGAACTTCGCCGAGCAGATCAAGCAGTGGACCAACGTGCACGGGCTGAGTCAGACGCCGACCTACACCGACAGCCCGCAGGGCAACTACACCCGCACCCGGTACGGTAGCTCCGGCGGTATGGCGCCAGTCGAGGCGATCAGCATGCAGGGCACCGGCCACAGCATCCCGGTCGATGCCGCCCAGGTGATCCGCTTCTTCGGTCTGGACGGCACGGCGCCTCCGACGACGGCGCCTCCGACGACGGCGCCTCCGACGACGGCGCCTCCGACGACGGCACCTCCGACCACGGCACCTCCGACGACGGCGCCTCCGACCACGGCACCTCCGACGACTCCGCCGCCGCCGTCGGGCACCTGCCGGATCACCTACGGGGTGAACGCGTGGAACAACGGACTCGTCGCCTCGGTGACGATCGCCAACACCGGCAGCAGCGCGATCAACGGTTGGTCCCTGGCCTTCACCCTGCCCGCCGGGCAGACCATCACCTCTGGCTGGAACGCGACGTACTCGCCGACCAGCGGCGCGGTCACCGCCCGCAACCTGTCCTACAACGCAGGCATCCCGCCGAACGGCTCGCAGAGCATCGGCTTCCAGGCCACCCACACCGGCAACAACGGTAGCCCGACGTCGTTCACCCTGAACGGCACTCCCTGCGCCGTCGCCTGACACAGGCGGACGTCGCTGGTTGCGGGGCTACCGGTCCAGGATGACCGACCGCGACCAGCGACGTCCTACAGCGCTGGCCGCGGTCGGTCAGAGCCGGTGGCCGCCGTGGTCCGTGTCGTGTCGCGCCGATCCATGCGTCCTTGTCGTCGAGATCAGCTCAGTACCTGCCGGGATCCGAGATCCAGCCACGGCCCGGCCGTCGCGCCGGGTGCCTGGTTGCGGGTCCACCAGCGGGCCGTCCACAGGTGCCCGCCGTACGCCACCGTCTCACCGCCGGTGTAGATCCATGATGGTGTCCAGGCGCGAATGGTGCCGTCGAAGCCGCCAACCACGGCTCCGCTCTCGGCCCAGGCGCCGTACGGGTTCGTCCCGGGCACTTCGTTGCTGGTCCACCACTGAGCCACCCAGACCGATCCGGCGTAGGTGACCTCGTCGCCGGCGTTGTAGACCGTCGACGCGGACCAGTCCGACGGCGGCTCGAGCAGTGTGAATGCCACCTCGGTCACGTTCCCCGCCAGATCGAACACCCGTAGCGTGTTCGTGCCCACGACAGCGCCGTACCTGCCCGGCTCGACGCCGTCGAGCGACGTCCGTACGGCGTCGGCAAGGTCGGTGGTGACGCCGTTGACAACGACCTTGTCGAGCGTGCCCTCGTCGTACAGCGCGAAGCTGACCTGTCGGTAGCTGCCGTCCTCGCTCTCGGACCACGGCTCGATGGTGACCGTGGGGGGCGTCACATCGACGGCGAGGAGCCTGTGGATCTCGATGGTGTTTACCATCACCGATCCCGACGCCTCGTTGGCCATGTCGACGTTGACGGTGAGGAAGCCGTTCGTCACCGCGACTGTCGCGGACGCCCGGACCGGTTTGGTCCAGTCCTTGGACAGCTTGGTGGGCGGTAGTGCGGTCACTGCCTCGCTGGTTCCCTCGTTGAGGGTGACGGTCGCTTCGTATCCTTTGTCGACCTGCGCTGACCAGCCGGTAGCGATGGCGAGGTCGACGCGGTACCGGCCGTTGGCCAGCTCGAACTTGTACGGTACACCGACTCGCTGCGCCAGCGGTTGCGTCTGGTCCTTGGCGTAGCGGTAGGTCTGACCGACAGGTGTGCCGTCGGTGTATCCGAGGTTTTCCGCGGGCCAGGTGTAGGTGCCGGTGAGCAGGTTCGGGTAGGCCGCCGACGGTTTGGCGGTGTCCAGCACACCCCAGTTCCTTCCGGTGACCGGGTCAGGCCCGAAGAACTGGTCGGTGACGCTGTGGTGCGTGCCGAGCCGGGAGCCGGCGTTGACGGTCGCCGGGTCGATGTCGCCGGCGTCGACAAGGTAGGCGAGCTCACCGATTTCGAGCCACTGCGCCCAGACGGTCATGTCGCCAGCGACGATCGTGTCCGCGTCGACACCTGCACCGGCGCCGGTCCGGGCGGTGTTCCAGCCCACGAACTCGTATCCGTTGCGTACCGGTGGTGCCGGCAGGGCACCGAGGGCGGCCCCGATACTCGCGAAGATCCGGGCGTGCTCACCCCGACCGTCGTTGCTGTCGAAGACGACCGTCGCGTCGGTCGTCGGCACCCCGGGCGCGGCGACCAGGAGGCTTCGTACTCCGATGTCGTACCCGGTGCTCGCGGTGTTCTTCCCGGCGCCGACGATGCGGTAGGTGATTTCGTGCGTACCCGCGCTCAGGTGGACAGTGCCGTGCTCGTGGTCAACCAGTCGTGGCTGCGCCGAGTAGAGGTCCACTGGCGTGCCGGTCGACACACCGTCGACGTACGGCTGCACGAAGGCGCCGCTGCCGGTGGCGACGAAGTCGGTGCGCAGCCGGTACACGGCTGACTCGTCGACGTCGAACCGGTATGTCACCGTGTCTCCGCTTTCCATGGCGGTCTCCGCGCCGTCGCCGTCGCGGTAGCTGCTCGGCGTACCGCCGGTGTGTGCGGTGTAGGTCGTTCCCGCGAGCCTCGCCGTCGAGGTCTGGACCGTGCCGGTGCTGCGTACCTCGACCGGCTCGGCTCCCGATCCCGGCACCGCGCTGTAGCGCGTGGGGTCGGCGGCGGGCGGCGTGACGAGGATTCGGGCGGCGGTGCGACCGGGCAGGTCGAGGGAGAACGATGCCTCGCCCGCTGCGGCGGCGACGTTGCGGCGCAGCACCGGTACCGTGCCGTAGTTCGGCGTGGCCAGCGTCTCCTGGATCAGGTCCACCTGTACGTGCACCCGGCCACTGGCGACGAGTGCCGGTGGGAGGTTGCGCAGTGTGACCGGAATGGCCTTCGCCGTCTCTTCCCAGTTTCCCAGCAGGATCCAGGACTCGTTGACGGTCGAGTCGTCGTTGTAGGTTGCCAGCGCGTCAACCGACGTTTTGTCGAAGGTCGTTCCGATCTTACGACCGGTCATGTCCCAGTAGGTCTGGTACACGTACCAGATCCCGGTCGCCATCTTGCCGTAGTCGTCGAAGGTGGCCATCTCGCCGAGGAAGCTGCGCGAGTTGGGATTGTCGCCGGGCAGACCCCACGCGGACCGCAGTCCGAACTCCAGGCTGGTGCTCTCCGACGCGCGTTCGAGCTCGCCCAGGTACGAGACCGAGAGCCCGGGGTTGTAGTTGCCCTGGCTGCGACGTCCGGCCTCCGTCGTCGAGTATCCGGTGCCCTGGTACTCGGTGATGGCGATCGGCATGACCGGGATGTCGTTCTGCCGCATCCACTCGGTGATCTGGCGGGCGTGGTCCTCGATCGCGGTGCGGGTCCGTGTCAGCTCGTGCCAGGCCAGCACGTCGGGCAGGCAGTCGTGCTGCTTGCAGTAGGTCAGGAAGGCAGTGAGGTACGAGAACTTGAACGAGGCGAGCTCAGGTCCTTGGACCAGCTGGGTCGGGTCGAAGTCCTTGACGCCGTCGTAGCCGTTCTTGAACCCTCGGAAAAATGCGTTCTGGTTGCTCCACTGCAGGTCAGGCTCGTTCCAGAGCACCCAGGAGTAGACGTCGATGTCCTTCGCCGCCGCGTCGGCGAGCTCTCCGGCGATGTACTCCTTGTAGGCGGCGCCCCCGTCGATCTGCGCCAGGGCCTTCCAGTCGGTGTTGCCGCCGTACTCGCCGCGGGCCACCTTGCCCTTGAACCCGTAGTAGGTACCGATCATGAGCTTGGCGTCCGGGTTGATCGTCTGCAACCGGTCGCGGGTGGCGTCCTCGAACCACCCGGGGAGGTAGTCGTGGTAGACGCTCGTCCGTTTGGAGTAGTCCGTCCCGCGGATCGCGTTGATGTCGATGCCGTCGGTCAGCCACTGCGCGGGGCCCCGTTCGTCGAACGGGTGCAGGTTGCCGCCGCCGATGTGCCGCATCGCGCCGGCATCGACCTGGTAGTCGACGGTGACGGGGTAGCTCGGGTCGGCGGCGGCCGGCGATCCGGTCGCCGGGATGAGCCCGAGCGCGAGCGCGACCCCGGACAGGGCAGCCAGCGCCCGTTGTCTTCCTCTGGTCATGACCTCTCCCTGCATCTCCTGATGGCCTCTCCGAGATCGTCAGCGCACCGCTGGCGGGCGAGTGCTTCCGGTGATCGAGGCGGTACTGTGGGCAGCGAAAGCAAGGTCAGCCTCGGTTTCGCCGCCCGCCGGCAAGCAGTTGGGCCAGCCGGCGGCGACCCGCCGTCAGCGCACCGCTGCGGCTCTGCCGGAGTCGCGGTGCGGCTATCTTCGTGGGGCTACGGAACGTAGGTCTGTTAACAATGCCGACTCGACTGTGACTTGTGGCGGCAACCATAGTGATCGATCACCTTGGTGTCAACGCTGGCCGAGGTGCCGGCGAGGAAGGGAATACCTATCAATGGCGACAGAGCCCTCGGCGACGCCGGAGCGAAGCAGGAAGCCGGCGACCATCTTCGAGGTGGCCAAGGAGGCGGGGGTGTCGCACCAGACCGTCTCACGCTTCCTGCGTGGCAACGGTGGGCTGCGCCCGGCGACGGTCGAGAAGATCACCCGTGCGGTCGAGCTGCTCAACTACCGTCCGAACCGGGCGGCCAGGGCGATGCGGACCAGGCGAACCGACCGTATCGCGATCGTCATGCCGGACATCACCCCGTTGGTTCCCAACCGGCTGCTACAGGGTGCTGCGGGCGCTGCCCACGATGCCGGCTTCCACATCGACATCGTCAGCCTCGAGGGCTCTGCGGCGGACCGCGCGGCCCGGACCCGGGCACTGCTCCAGCCCGAGACGGTGGACGGGATTCTGTCGTTCGCGCCGTTGCAGGACAGCTTGGACGGTTCGGACGTCACGGAGTTCCCGGTGCCCATCGTGATCGTCGGGGAGTACGACGACAACATGCGGGGGCGCAGCCATTTGGCTGACGCGGCGCCCGTGACCGCCATCATCGGGTACCTCGCGGCCAACGGTCATCGTCGGTTCGTCCACGTCGCCGGATCGCCGTCGTGGGCCTCCGCCCGCAACCGGCGGGCGGCGTACGAGGCGACCGTCGAGCGGCTGGGCCTCGAATCGTGTGCCGTCGTCGACGGCGACTGGACCGTACGATCCGGTTACGAGACGGCCCGCACCGTGGTCGCGGGCTGCGGTGCGACAGCCGTGTTCGCAGCCAACGACCAGGTCGCGCTCGGCGTCATCCTCGGCCTGCAGAGCGTCGGCATCGATGTGCCGGGCCAGGTCAGCGTGTTCGGCTGGGACGACGAGGAAATCGGACGGTACTTCAGACCGAGCCTGTCGACGGTGGCGGTGGACCGGGAGCGGCATGGCCGGTTGGCGATGCAGCGGCTGCTGGCCCTGATGCGGGGTGAGCCCCTGAACGAGGCCTTCCCAGCCGACCTGCAGCGGCTGGTGCTCCGCGACTCGACCGGCCCGGCATCGGTTTGAGTCGACCCCTTGCATTCAAGGGTGATCGATCACTATGGTGCATCACACATCCGATTCGGCGAGGTTACGAGCAGCAGCACCCAGCGTCGCGTGCCTGCTGGCGCACCCAGGTCGTCGATCGACATGCGACAACTGCGGACCGCTGTCGACGAGGTGTCCGCGAGCGGGAGGAAGGGGTCGAACATGTGTAGAGCCTCCTGGCCGCGGTCAGCGTGGGTGGCGCGGTGAGCGTCGCCGAGCTGCAAGCGATCAGCCGTCGTGATCCCGGAGCCCGGCCGCCGCAGGCCGCGCGTGACACGCGGGTGGCCGCAGCGTTTCTTGCGCCCTGGCTCATCGGCCTGTTCGTCCTGACGCTGGGCCCGATGCTCGCGTCGTTGTATCTGGCCTTCACCAACTACAACCTGCTCCAGGATCCGAGCTTCATCGGGCTCGACAACTTTCAGCGGATGCTCACCGACGAGCGACTGCACCGTTCCCTGGGCGTCACGTTTCTCTACGTGGCCGTCAGCGTGCCGGCCCAACTGGCACTGGCGCTGCTGCTCGCACTGGTGCTGGATCGGGGGATGCGCGGACTGGCGTTCTACCGGTCCGCGTTCTACCTACCCTCGTTGCTGGGGTCCAGTGTGGCCATCGCTGTTCTTTGGCGGCTCATCTTCGGCGGTGATGGCCTGGTCAACGATCTGTTGGGCTTCCTCGGGGTCGAGAGCACAACGAGTTGGGTGGCGGACCCGGCGACCGCCCTGTGGACGCTCGTCGTCCTGCACGCATGGACCTTCGGATCGCCGATGGTCATCTTCCTGGCCGGACTGCGACAGATCCCCTGGGAGTACTACGAGGCGGCGCAAGTCGACGGCGCAGGTACGGTAAGCCGGTTTCGCCACATCACGGTGCCGCTACTAACACCCATCATCTTCTTCAACTTTGTGCTGGCGGTCATCAATGCGTTTCAGACATTCACGCAGGCATTCGTGGTGTCGGGAGGCACCGGAGGCCCGTCCGACTCGACGCTGTTCTACACGTTGTATCTCTACCAGGAGGGATTCGGTTCGTACCGAATGGGCTACGCCTCCGCGATGGCATGGCTTCTGGTCGTGATCATTGGAGCTCTCACGGCAGTCAACTTCTGGGCGGCAAGGCATTGGGTTCACTACGATGACTGACTCGATGACGCGGGAGCCGGCGCGGCTTCGGCCGCCGGTCACGAAGGCCGGGCCTGCGCGGCGGGCCGGCGCAGCAGGCGTTGTTCGAGGCGTACGACACGTCCTGTTGCTGGCCGTGGTGGCGGTTGCGCTCTACCCGGTGTTGTGGATGGTCGTCAGTTCTCTGCGGCCCGACGGCCACATCTTCGGAAATCCGTCGTTGGTGCTCGACACATTCGACTTCTCGAATTACCCCCGTGGCTGGAACGCGCTCGCGCAACCCTTCGGCTGGTATCTACTCAACTCGGGAATCATCGTTGCCGGTGCAATCATCGGAAACCTCATCAGCTGTTCGATGGCGGCCTACGCCTTCGCGCGCCTTCGGTTCCGGTTCCAGCGGCCCGCTTTTGCAATCATGCTTGTCACGATCATGCTGCCCATCCATGTCGTGATCGTCCCGCAGTACGTCCTCTTCGCCCAGTTGGACATGGTCAACAGCTTCTGGCCGCTGATCCTGCCAAAATTCCTTGCCGTCGACGCCTTCTTCACCTTCCTGATGGTCCAGTTCATCCGCGGACTGCCGCGGGAGCTCGACGACGCTGCTCGCATCGACGGAGCGGGTCATGCGACCATCTTCCTCAAGGTGCTGTTGCCATTGATGCGGCCGGCGTTGGCCACCACCGCCATCTTCACCTTCATCTGGACCTGGAACGACTTCTTCAGCCAGCTCGTCTACCTGACGGACCCCAGCCTGTACACGGTGCCGGTTGCGCTGCGGTCGTTCGTCGACGCACAGTCGGAATCATCCTTCGGTGCGCTGTTCGCGATGAGCGTGGTGTCGATCGTGCCGCTCGTCGTCGCTTTCGCGGTCGGTCAGCGGTATCTGATCCGCGGCATCGCAACCACTGGTGGCAAATAGACCAGCCTGTCCCTGTCCAGCTGCGTCGACAACTTCCATTCATCGGAACGGAGAGTAGAATGCGTATGTCATCTTTCCCGAGTCGGCTGGCGATTGCCGGCGCGCTCGTCGCGGTACTCGGAGTAGGCGCCTGTGGCACTGCGGACTCGTCCGGCGGGACTCAGGAGCTCAGCGACGGCGACGTCACATTGCGACTGACCTGGTGGGGCGCTGACGCGCGGCACGAGCGGACCCAGCAGGCAATCGAGGCGTTCCAGGAGCAGTATCCGAACATCGAGGTGATCGGGGAGTTCAGCGACTGGACCGGGTACTGGGACAAACTCGCGACGGCGACTGCCGGCGGTAACGCTCCGGACGTCATCCAGATGGACCAGCTGTACCTCGCCTCGTACGCCGACCGCGGCGTGCTGGCCGATCTGGCCCAGCAACCGCAGTTGGACACGACGACCCTGCCGCCGGCCGTGCTGGACACCGGGCGGTCCCGAGGCACGCTCTACGGCATGCCGATCTCCACGTCGGCGTGGGGCATCCTGGTCAATCAGGACAAGCTTGCCGAGCTGGGCGTCGCCCTACCCGACACCGAGAACTGGACCTGGGACGAGTTCACCGACTTCGGCCGGTCGGTGACCGACGCGTCCGGCGGCGAGGTGCACGGATTCACCCCACACTGGAACGAGTTCTCCTTGCAGATCCACGCCCGTCAGCACGGCGAAGCCCTGTTCAGCGACGGCAAGGTCAGCATCAGCGTGCCGACGCTGGCCAGGTACTTCCAGCAGGTGCACGACTGGGCGACGGCCGGGGCCTCCGTGCCGGCCTCGCAGTTCGCCGAGGGTGTCAGCGCCGCGCTGGATCAGACGGACTTCGCCACCGGCAAGGTTGCGATGATCTTCGCCAACGTGACGCAGCTGGCGGCGTACACCAAGGCCACGGGGGGAGCCGACCTGATCGCCGTCAAACTGCCGACGGACGACGGGAACTCGACTCCGTTCAGCTACCTCAAACCGGGCATGTACTGGTCGGTGTCGGCTGAAAGCGAGCACCCCGCCGAAGCCGAGCTGCTGATCGACTTCCTGGTGAACACCACAGAGGCCGGCGAGATCATCGGTTCCGAGCGGGGCATTCCCGCCAACACCACGGTGCTGGAATCCATCAGAGACTCGCTCACCCCTGGCGAGCTGCAGGCCGTGGAGTACGCGGAGTCGATCCAGGACCTGCTCGGCGACGCACCGGAGATCGTGCCGAACGGTGCCAGCGAGATCGAACGGACCATCGTCCGCTACCTGCAGGACGTCATGTTCGACCGAAGGACCGCCGAGGAGGCCGCCGAGGCATTCGTGGCCGAGCTCCAGTCTTCGATCGACGCCGCTCAGTGACTACTGTCGGGCTGCGGCTTCCGGATCGGGCGGACGACGGGCCTGGCCGAGAAGCAACGGCACACCAGATCAGTGCTCCACGTCACGCCAACGAGATGGAGGACGGCATGCTCAATGTGGGAATCATCGGTGCGGGAAGCATCGCGGGCACACACATCGCCGGCTACCAGAAGTTCGCAGACGACTGCCGGATCACCGCCGTCTGCGACGTGACCATTGAGAAGGCGCAGGAACGCAGGACCACCTTCGGTCTCACCGATGCCCGCGTCTACGACGATATCGGGGTTCTACTCGCTGCCGAGGACATGGACCTGGTGAGCATCACGACACCGCCGTCGACGCACGCCGACCTCGCCATCGCCGCCCTGCGTTCGGGAGTCAACGTCCTGGTGGAGAAGCCGATGGCACCGTCCCTGCAGGAGTGTGACGCGATGGTCGCCGCCGCTGCGGAGTCGGGCAAGCTGCTGTCGGTCGTCGCGCAGAATCGGTTCCGTGACGACATGGCAACCTTGAAGGAAGTGCTGGACTCTGGTCTGATCGGAGCTGTGTCGCACGTCCAGGTCAACTCGTCCTGGTGGCGGGGACGGCCCTACTACGACCTGTGGTGGCGGGGGACCTGGTCCTCCGAGGGCGGCGGCTGCACCCTCAACCATGCCATCCACCACATCGATCTCACCATGTGGATGCTCGGCCGCCCGTCGGCGGTGACCGCGATGCTGGTCAACGCGCAGCACGACAACGCAGAGGTCGAGGACCTGTCCGTCGCGATCCTGCAGTACGACCGGGCACTGGCTCAGCTCACCAGCTCGGTGGTGCACCACGGCGAGGACCAGGAGATCGTCATCCAGGGCGCGCACGCCCGGGTTTCCCAGCCGTGGCGGGCGGTAGCCGAGAGCAGCGCGGCGAACGGGTTTCCCGCGCCGGGCGGCAACCAGGACCTGGTCGCCGACCTCGACGCACTTGTGCACGCGCACCAACCGCTCACGCATACCGGGCACACCGGCCAGATTGGCGACGTGCTGCGTGCGGTCCGGGAAGGGACGGCACCCGCCGTGAGCGGCACAGACGGGCGAAACGCGGTCGAGTTGGTCACCGCGATCTACGAGTCGGGCATCGAGCGCCGCCCGGTGAGTCTCCCATTGTCCCCGGACGATCCCTACTATCACCACGGTGCCCTGGTGCAGCGCGCGCCCCGGTTCTTCGAGAAGACCGCTACGGTGCGCGACCTGCCCGGTCCCATCACCGTCGGTGGCACGCCCCGACAGGACAGCTGAGGAGACGAACAGGTGTCGATGGCCAATGGAGCGACGTACGCGCCGGATCCCGTACCGGCCCCGGTGGTGACACCCGGGGAGTTCGTCTTTGCCGCGGTTGGTCTCAACCACGGGCACATCTACGGCATGAGCGCGGGCCTGCTCGGTGCCGGCGCCACGCTCAAGTGGGTGTACGACCCCGACCCGGCCAAGGTCGCCGCGTTCCGTCAGCGGTTCCCGCAGGCGCGGGTGGCACGCGACGAGTCGGAGGTCCTCGACGACGACACGGTCCACCTGGTGGCCGGCGCTGCCGTCACCTCGGAGCGGTGCGCTCTCGGCCTGCGGGTCATCGATGCAGGCAAGGACTACTTCACCGACAAGGCCCCGCTCACCACCTTGGAGCAGCTGACCGAGGCACGAAAGGCCACCGCGCGCACCGGGCGTAAGTACGCGGTCTACTACTCGGAGCGGATCCACGTCGAGGCGGCGGTGCTGGCCGGGCAGCTCATCGAGCGCGGCGCCATCGGCCGGGTGGTACAGGTCATGGGCCTTGGTCCACACCGGCTCTCCGCCGCCGGCCGCCCGGACTGGTTCTTCCGCAAGGAGAAGTACGGCGGCATTCTCTGCGACATCGGCAGCCACAACGTGGAGCAGATGCTGCACTTTACTGGGGCGACCGATGCCGAGATCAGCCACTCCACCGTCGGGAACTTCAACCACCCGCAGTACCCGGAGCTCGACGACTTCGGCGAGTTGGGGCTGGTGCTGAACACCAGCGCGACTGGGTACTGCCGGGTGGACTGGTTCACTCCCGACGGGTTGCGCACCTGGGGTGACGGGCGGACCTTCATCCTCGGCACCGACGGCTACCTGGAGCTGCGTAAGTACCTCAACGTGGCGACCGACGCCGGTCCCGGCCATGTCTTCCTCGTTGACGGCAAAGGTGAGCACCATCTGGTCGCAGCTGGTCAGGTCGGCTATCCGTACTTCGGTCAGCTGATCCTCGACTGCCAGCACCGGACCGAGAACGCCATGACTCAGGAGCACGCGTTCAAGGCGGCGGAGCTCAGCATCCGTGCCCAACTGCAGGCCAGGGTGATCCGCCACGTCGCGGACCGCTGACCGACCGACCACAGCAGCGGCGCCTCCTTGAGTGAGGTCCGCGGCTCGCGCTCGAGCCCCCCGATCTTCGTGAAAAGACCTCATAATGGAGATTTTCGACGAATAGCCGCATAGTGGCGATAACCGACTTATGCTCAACGCAGTGCGGGATGCCCCCCCAACACCCCGTGTAGAAATTTCTACTAATCTTCGGGACGCTGCGGGAGCAACGGTGACCAGTGAACGACGCCTGCGTCGACGACTCAAACAAGCACAAACCCCTGCCAAGGTGGGCTATCTTCTCCTGCTTGCCGCGACGACAAGTAGCTTGACACCAGCGGTGCAGCCGGCCAGCGCGGCCGAGGTTCGGCCGTTGGGGGATGCGCGTCCCAGCACAGAGTCTTCGCTCGTCACACCTGGGCCGAACGGGTATCGCACTGTCTGGTATCCCGCTGCGCCGTTGCGCGACGACCCGGGTATCGGCGACCGTGAACGTTGGCAGCCGGGCCTCGGGCCGCAGGGTTGGCAGCGCTCAGAGGACGAATGGCGTCGGCACAAGCCGAGCCGTGGTCCCCAAGGACCGCAGGGTGCGCAGGGTGCTGATGGTGCGCAGGGTGCGCAGGGTGCGCAGGGTGCGCAGGGTGCGCAGGGTGCGCAGGGTGCGCAGGGCGTGCAGGGCTTCCAGGGCTTCCAGGGTTTCCAGGGTGCGCAGGGTGCCCAGGGTGCGCAGGGTGCTGATGGTGCCCAGGGTGCGCAGGGTGCGCAGGGTGCTGATGGT
>NZ_JBHMIQ010000017.1:0-129347 GCF_048060315.1 Micromonospora sp. LOL_013 | reverse complement strand
CATCGAACACTGGCTCGGCCACGAGTCGTGCCGGGTGATCACCTGCTCCGGCTACATGCGCGACGAGGTGCTGAGCCTGTTCGGGGTGCGCCCGGACCGGGTCGACGTGGTGGCCAACGGGGTGGACGCCCGCCGCTGGCAGGTGCCGACGGACGCGGTCACCGCCGCCCGGGCACGGTTCGCCAGCGACGGGCCGCTGGTGTCGTTCGTCGGCCGGCTGGTCTACGAGAAGGGCGTCCAGCACCTGATCGCCGCGCTGCCCCGGCTACGCCGCCAGCACCCGAACGTCCGGCTGGTGATCGCTGGCGACGGTCCGTACCGCGCCGAGCTGGAGGCCGACATCGACCGGCTCGGGCTACGCGACGCGGTCACGCTGCCCGGCTTCCTCGGCGGCACCGACCTGCCGGCATTGATGGCGGCGTCGGACTGCTTCGCGGTGCCCAGCGTCTACGAGCCGTTCGGCATGGTGGCGTTGGAGGCGGCGGCGGCCGGCGCGCCGGTGGCCGTGTCGGCCACCGGCGGACTCGCCGAGATCGTCGAACCCGGCGTGACCGGAATGACCTTCCGACCCAAGGATCCGGACGGACTGGCCGACGCGGTCGGTACCCTGCTGGCCGACACGACGCTGGCCCGGCGGGTGGCCCGGCAGGCCCGCCGGATGGTCCACGACCAGTACGGCTGGGCGGCGATCGCGCACCGCACCGCAGCGACCTACTCCGCCGCGATCGTCCAGTCCTCGGCGTTCGCCACCGAACGGGCGTCCGCCCGAATGGCGCACGGGAAGGCCACTATCGTCATCCCGGACGGGAACCTCCTCGCCGGCGCGGGGAGCAGATGACCGCTATCCGGGAGGCTGCCCTGACCGAGACGATCGGCGACATCGACCTGCACCTGTTCGCCGAAGGACGCCACGAACAACTGTGGCGGATGCTCGGTGCCCACCCGCTGCCCGGCGGTTGCCGGTTCGCGGTGTGGGCACCGAACGCCCGCCGGGTCCGGGTGATCGGCGACGGCCCCGGCTGGGGCCCGTACGAAGGCCAGGAGTTGGACCGGCTCGGATCCGGTGGTGTGTGGGCCGGCTTCGTGCCGGGCGTCGTCGCCGGGCAGCGGTACAAGTACCGTGTCCAGGGGGCCGACGGCTCCTGGGCGGACCGGGCCGACCCGATGGCGCAGGCCACCGAGGTGCCGCCCCGGACGGCCTCGGTGGTGTACCAGTCCGGGTATGTCTGGCAGGACGCGGACTGGTTGCGCAACCGGCGCGGTGACCAGCACGCCCGGCCGATGTCCGTCTACGAGGTGCACCTCGGCTCGTGGCGACCCGGGCTCAGCTACCGGGAGCTGGCCGACCAACTGGTCTCCTACGTGTCGGATCTGGGCTTCACCCACGTGGAGTTCATGCCGGTGATGGAGCATCCGTTCGGCGGCTCCTGGGGGTACCAGGTGACCGGCTACTACGCGCCGACCGCCCGGTTCGGCACTCCGGACGACTTCCGGCATCTGGTCGACCGACTACACGGCGCCAAGATCGGGGTGCTGCTGGACTGGGTCCCGGCGCACTTCCCCCGCGACGCCTGGGCCCTGGCCCGGTTCGACGGCACCGCGCTGTACGAACACCCGGATCCGCGCCGTGGCGAGCACCCCGACTGGGGCAGCCTGATCTTCGACTACGGCCGACGGGAGGTACGCAACTTCCTCGTCGCCAACGCCCTGTACTGGCTGGAGGAGTTCCACATCGACGGGCTACGGGTCGACGCGGTCGCCTCGATGCTCTACCTGGACTACTCGCGAGGGCCCGGTCAGTGGCTGCCCAACGACTCCGGCGGCAACGCCCACACCGAGGCGATCGAGTTGCTCAAGGAACTCAACGCGACCGCATACCGGCTCAATCCGGGCGTCGTGATGATCGCTGAGGAGTCCACCTCCTGGCCGGGGGTCACCAAACCCACCGACTGGGGCGGGCTCGGCTTCGGGCTCAAGTGGAACATGGGCTGGATGCACGACACGCTGAGCTACCTGGCCCGCGACCCGGTGCACCGCAGCCACCACCACGACGAGATGACCTGGCCGACGGCGTACGCGCACACTGAGCAGTTCCTGCTGCCGATCAGCCACGACGAGGTGGTGCACGGCAAGGGCTCGCTGACCGCCAAGCTGCCCGGCGACCGGTGGCAGCGGCTGGCCGGACTGCGCGGGCTGCTGGCCTACATGTGGGCGTTCCCCGGCAAGCAGCTGCTGTTCATGGGCAGTGAACTCGCCGACGAGCAGGAATGGAGCGAACAGCGCGGGCTCGACTGGTCGCTGGCCGCCGACCCGGCGGTCGGCGGGGTACGCAACCTGCTCCGGGACCTGAACGCGGTCTACCGGCAGTGCCCGGCGTTGTGGGAGCTGGACGTGACACCGGACGGGTTCGGGTGGATCGACCACACCGACCGGGCGGCCAACGTCGTCTCGTTCCTCCGGCACGCCCGCGACGGTAGCGTCCTGGCCTGCGTGGTCAACTTTTCCGGGGCGCCCCGGCACGGATACCGGATCGGACTGCCGCAGCCCGGCCGCTGGCAGGAGACGATCAACACCGACGCCGAGTGGTACGGCGGGTCGAACGTCGGTAACCTCGGGGCCGTCACGGCGGACGGTGCGCCACTGCACGGTCAGCCGGCGTCCGCCGTCGTGCAGGTCGGGCCCTTCGCCGCGGTCTGGCTGCGCCCGGACCCGGTGAGGCGGACCGGCCACGCTGGTGGCCGACCGGAGCCCGACCACCCGTCCGACCCGCGCACCGACTGACCCGTCAGCCCACTTCGGCGGGGTCGCCTGCGGCCGCAGGCGACCCCGCCGATGTGGTTCAGCGCTGGTCGACCGGGACGAACTGACGCTCCTGCGGACCGACGTAGAGCTGCCGGGGCCGGCCGATCTTGTTGGTCGGGTCGGCGATCATCTCCCGCCACTGCGCGATCCAACCGGGCAGTCGGCCCAGGGCGAACAGCACGGTGAACATTTTCGGCGGGAAGCCCATCGCCTTGTAGATCAGCCCGGTGTAGAAGTCCACGTTCGGGTAGAGCTTGCGGGAGACGAAGAAGTCGTCGGCGAGCGCGATCTCCTCCAGCTGCATTGCGATGTCCAGCAACGGGTCGGGCTTGTCCAGCCGGCCCAACACGTCCTGCGCCGCCTGCTTGACGATGGCCGCCCGCGGGTCGTAGTTCTTGTAGACCCGATGGCCGAAGCCCATCAGCTTGACCCCGGCCTCCTTGTTCTTCACCCGCCGGACGAAGTTCTGGACGTCGCCGCCGGAAGCGTGAATCTCCTGCAGCATCTCCAGCACCGCCTGGTTGGCACCGCCGTGCAGCGGCCCGAACAACGCGTTGACCCCGGCCGAGACCGAGGCGAACAGGTTGGCGTTGCTGGAGCCGACCAGCCGCACCGTCGACGTGGAGCAGTTCTGCTCGTGATCGGCGTGCAGCACGAACAGCATGTCCAGCACCTGCGCGACGACCGGGTCGGCCTGGTACTCGGTGGCCGGCACACCGAACGTCATCCGCAGGAAGTTCTCCACGTAGCCGAGCGCGTTGTCCGGGTAGAGCAGCGGCTGGCCGATCGACTTCTTGTACGCGTACGAGGCGATGGTCGGCACCTTGGCCATCAGCCGCACGGTGGAGATTTCGACGTGGTCGGTGTCGAACGGATCCAGGCTGTCCTGGTAGAAGGTCGACAGCGCGCTCACTGCGGAGGAGAGCACCGCCATCGGGTGCGCGTCCCGGGGAAAGCCGTCGAAGAACCGGCGCATCTCCTCGTGCAGCAGCGTGTGCAGCCGAATCCGCTCACTGAAAGCAGCCAATTCGTCACTGGTCGGCAGTTCGCCGTAGATGAGCAGGTAGCTGACCTCAAGGAAGGACGCCTTGCCGGCCAGTTGGTCGATGGGGTAGCCCCGATAGCGCAGGATCCCGGCATCGCCGTCGATGTAGGTGATCGCCGACGCGCAGGAGGCGGTGTTGACGTAGCCCGGGTCGAACGTGACGTGACCGGTCTCCTTCAGCAGCGCCCCGACCTCGATCCCGGGCGGACCTTCGATAGCCGGCTGCACCGGCATCGACAGTTGGCCACCGGGATGGTCCAGCTTCACATCCGTCATATGGTCCCTCACTTCGCCGGCAGATCTTCGTCGAGTGCCTCATTTCTTACCGTAATCCTGCGGTGGTGCGCTGCCGCAGCGAGCAGGTGAGGGTGAGGGATGCGTCACCCGATCCGGTGGCCGGTCGCCAACCAAACACCCCAGAAACGGATGAAAGCACTAGTCAGTCGGTACGCCGCCGCAGCTCGGTACCGTCACCGACCACCTCGAAGATTTCCACCCGGTTGTCACCGGGGCGCCACAACGACTCGTCGGTGATCAGTGCGGCGAATCGCCGCCCCTCGGCGTCCGGGGCCATCGCTGGCACCACGGTGGCGATCCGCCCGTTCACCGCCACCGCGAGCGGAGCACCGGTCGTCACCCGGTCGGGCAGTTCGCCGTACGCCAGCGCGGGCAGGTTACCGCTTGCCGGGTCGACGTCGGTGTAGCTGTCGGCGTTGCTGATGGTGGCGCGATCACCGTCGTCAGTGACCGGCAGCTCGGCGACCGCGCGACCGACCAGCTCCGGCACCAGCGGCGCGGGTAACGGCGGACCGGCCTGGCCGGTGGTCAGGGCGGTGAACGTCGCCGGGCCCGGCACCGTCACCGGCTGACCCGGAACGTCCCGGAACTGCTTGTCCGCCCGTTCCCGGGGTGGGCAGCTGCCACATCGGCCGTCGACCTCGAACGGCAGGTCAATGCCCGCGTGCGCCGCGATGGTCGGCAGCAGGTCGACATGCTCCCAGTTACGGTCGTCGACCCGACCGGCCTGCTGGCCCGGCTCCTTGACGAAGGTCGGCACCCACAGCACCTCGGCCGGCGCGGCCCGCACCGCACCCATGCCCCGCCCCTGCTCCCCGAGGGTGAAGCTCACCCCGTGGTCGGCGGTGACGACGAGCAGCGCGTCGTCGTAGCGGCCGCTGGACCGCAGCGCCGCCAGGGTCTGTCCGATCAGTCCGTCGGTGTAGCCGAGCTGGGCCAGGTGCCGCTGGCGGGCCAGCTCCACCCAGCCGGCACCTTCGTTAGGAAAGTCCTCGGGAGCCTCGTAGCGGACACCGGACGGCAGGTAGCTCCACGGCGCGTGCGGCATCAGCAGGTGGAGAAAATGCAGCGTTGGCCCCTCGTCCGGGGTTGCCAGCCCGTCGATGAACGTGGTGAACCGGGCTGGCTGGTTGTCGTCGAGTGCGTCGAAGCGGAACCTGGGGTCGGTCGGGGCGTCGCCACCGGCGAGGCCGGCGTCACGACGGGTCGGCTCGCGGAAACCCGCCGCCGGGTCGTCGTGACTTTCCACCGGCGACAGGATCTGGCCGAGCAGGGCGGCCGTTTCCTGGAACAGCACCGGCAGGGCCGCCGTGGCGGACTCCGTCTCGCAGCGACTCGGCGTGCAGAGCTCGGTGATGCTCTCCTGCGCCCGGATCTGGTAGGTGCCGCCGAGCGCGCTGAACAGGTTGTCCGGGTGCTGGGAGTAGTGGGGTGCCACCTCGCGTTCGGGATACCGGCCGGACAGCATCGCCGGCAACGCGTACGGGGTCCAGCCGCTGACCGCGGTGGCGTTGCGGTACCAGGTCGAGCCGGCGGCCAGCTCGGCGAAGTTGGGGTAGCGTTCGGCGTCGATCTGCCCGTCCGGGCCGAGCAGCGACAACAGCGGCAGCTCGTCGAGGATCAGCACCACCACCGGTGGATGCTCGCCGTCGCCGGTAGCCGTGCCGGGCCCGGCGCTGGTCCGCTCGCTGCCGAGCACCACCGCCGAGGCCGGCGAGGTGAACACGAACAGCATCACGAAGACCGCCGGTCCGACGGCGGCCAGCCGCAACAGCTGCCCCAGCCCACCCCAGCGCCGGTAGGCCCACGTGGCAGCGGCACCGGCCAGCAGCGCGGCGGCCAGCAGCGACACACCTCGGATCGGCAGCAGATGCTTGCCGACCTGTACCGCCAGGGCGACCAGCAGCAGCCCGACCGTCACCAGGTGGGCGGTTCGGCGGGCCGGCGGACCGGCCAGTCCGATCAATGCGCCGGGCAGCCAGCAGACCAGGGGCGGTACGACCACGTAGAACGCCACCAGCAGCAGGATCTCGGCCGTCCCGGCACCGTGGAAGAGGAAGAAGTCCGGGCTGCGCCCGACGACGTCCAGCAACGGCTGCGCAACGACCAGGCCGCACAGTGCAACGATCTCCAGCAGCCGACGCAGCTCCGTCGCCCCGCCGGTACGCCGGGCCGGGTCGGCTGCGGGCGGACCCGGGGCGGCCGACAGCCGATGGGAATCGGCGGACGAAGGACCGTGATCGGCGGACGGCGGACCGGCCGGGGCCGGTACCGCCGCAGCGGTACCGGGTTCCGCGTCAGCCACGCGGGACCCCGGCATACAACGTCCGGGTGCCGGACGGGAGTTCCTCCCGCCGGGTGATCTCGTACCGTTCGGCGAGCAGCCGCTCGAACTCCGCCCGGTGGTAGTCGGGGAAGAGCCCGGCGGGCTTGTTGGCGAGCAGTTGCCGGGCCATCGGATCGTCCGGGTGGACGAACTCGATGATCATCTGGCCGGTGCCGCCGCCGGCCGGGAGCAGGCCGGTCAGCCAGTCCAGAACCCGTGGCAGCGGCACGTTGCGACCGATCGCCAAGTGGTGGATGACCGCCAGAGCCAGCACCGTGTCCGCCTGGGCCCGGGCGGTGAACGACGTACGCTCGTCACCGGCCCAGCCACCGCCGGGCGACGGGTCGGCGAGGTCCATCAGGATCGGCAGGATCCGCCGTTGCCCGTCAGCGCGCAGCCGCCGGTACAGGTGGTCGACGACCGCCGGGTCGCTCTCCACGGCCACCACCTGCTCGGCGTGGGCGGCGGCGATCCGGGAGTACGTGCCGTCGTTGGCACCAAGGTCGAACACTGTCCCCGGGCGGTGTGCGGCGAGTTCGGCGTCGACGAAGGCGGTCTTCGCCGTCCGGTCAGCATCGGAGTACGTACAGGTCTGCTGGTAGTCGACCCAGTGGCTGCCCGGCGGAGCCCAGTCCAGGCGGTCCACCAGCTTGGCGACGGCCCGAACCGTGGCCCGGACGAGTTCGGTGGAGAAGCCGGCGTCGCGGATCTCCGCCCGTACCGATCCGGTACTGGCCGAGGCATGCCGGGACTGCATCGCGTCGTGCAGGTGGATGTGCTTGAAGACACCGGCCCGCCACCGCCGGGCACCGCGGAACAGCCGCCGCATCTGACCCGATTCGATGCCGTCGATGCGCGCCCGCAGCAACGGCTGGAAGTCCAGGCCCAGATGCGCCTGCAGCATCAACGGATAGAGCATGGTCTGGCAGAACTGCCGGTAGCCGGCCCATGGTTCACCGGCAGCGGCCGGCTGGAACGAGCCCACGTCGATGAAGACCGGGTCGACCCCACGCCACTGCAGGTTGTACGCCGAGCCGTCGGTCATGGTGACCCCGTCGGCGAGCGCCGCCTCCAGCACCTCCAGGTGCAGGCGGGCGGCGTCGCGCAGTTGGGCGAAGGACCACTCGTAGGGGTAGGACACGAACGGCACCCGCTCGTGTCGCAGCACCGTCGTCCACCGGTCGGCGACCACAGCGGGCAGGTCCCCCGGCTCGACGGTCTCGGTGGCGACGACCTTACCGGCGGCCATCAGCGGCGCCAGGAAGGCGCTGTCCCGAACCGCCGTCCAGTCGCTCGCGGCCTGGGGTCCCAGGCCGCGGAGCACCGCGCCGTCGGCGTAGAAAATCTGGTTGTCCGGGTCCCGGAACGAGCCGGGCTCGTCACGGGGGGTCGAGGTGGTCGGTTGGGAGATCATCGGTGCCGGGCCGCTCAGTCCTTCTTGGTGGGCTGCTTACGGAACCGGCTGACCAGCCGGCGCCAGTAGAGCTTGGTCGCGACGACCATGCCAGCGGCGCCAGCCACCACCGCTTGGACGATCAGGCTGCCAGATCCGGCATCCAGGTAGGCCAGGTTCTCCACGCCGGCCACCTCCCAACTGTGTCGAGTTCGTGCGGTACGTCCGTCAACTGCGGCCCGGGAGGGCCGACGCCACCGAGGGTTGTCCGGCCCGCCATCTTACGGACAGCTGCCGTACACCACCCTACGCGGCTGGCCCTCTGGACACTGCCAGCCCCACCGGCACCGCCGTATCCCGACGATCGGAAACGGACCCGAGCTTGCACGGTTTTAGCAGCGTTTGTCACCTTTTCCGCCAGCGGTGCACCCGGTTCGTCCACAGCTGGTGGACGAGCCGGGTGCACCGACCGGTCAAATAACGGTTCGGCAACGGCACGAGGGCTCCCCCCGCTGCGCCGCACGGAGCCGGACCGCCACTCCACCCGACCTGCTAGCCGACCCGCCGACCAGCGTCGTCGGAGCCGGCCGAGCCGAGAATCGACGGGAGGTCCCCGGGGTACAGCACCGCCAGCCGCGCGGTGGCCCGGGTCAGCGCCACGTACAGATCGTTCCGGCCCCGTGGCGAGTCCGCGAGGATCGCGGCGGGGTCCACCACCACGACCGAGTCGAACTCCAACCCCTTGACCTGCGCGACCGTCAGCACCACCACCGGCGACTCGAGATCGGGCTGCTCGCCTGACGCGACCCGGTCGACCGCCGACCGTACTGGCGCCACCAACCCGTCGTACCGGTCAACCGGAACGATCACCCCGAGCCGGCCGTCGCCGACCGCGGACAGTTCCGCCCGGATCAGCTCGACCAGCCGGTCGACGAGCTGGTCGGCCCGGGGTACCCGCTCCCACCGAACCGGCACGCCCGACTCACGGACCGCCCGGGGTACCGAGGCGGCGGGATGGATGGCGCCGAGCACCTGACCAGCCACCGCCAGGATCTCGGCCGGAGTGCGGTAGCTCACCGTCAGCTCGGCCAGCCTCCAGCGGTCCGCCACATACGGCCGCAGCAGTTGCGCCCAGGAGGCCGCGCCGGCCAACGCCCCGGTCTGTGCCACATCCCCGACGATCGTCATCGACCGGTTCGGGCAGCGGCGCATCAGCAGGCGCCACGCCATCGCGGACAGTTCCTGGGCCTCGTCGACGACGATGTGACCGAAGGTCCAGGTACGGTCCGCCGCCGCCCGTTCGGCAGCCGTCCGATGGTCACCGGCCACCTGCCGGGTCGCCAGCGCCTCGGCGTCGAGCAGGTCGGTCGCGCCGAGAATCTCCGGCTCCGCCTCGTCCTCCACGTCGATGGACTCCGACCCGCGCAGCACGTCCAAGGCTCCCTCGGCGTACTCGAGCCGCTGGCGACGCTGAGCCTCGGCGAGTGCCTGCTGCGCGCTGTCGTCGACACCGAGCAACTCGGCCGCCTCGTCGAGCAACGGTACGTCCGCCGAGGACCAGCCACCGCCCGGGGCACGGCGCAGCGCATCGCGTTCGGCGGGATCGAGGTCAGGGGCGGCGGCCGTAAGCCGCTCGGGCGAGGCGAAGAGTTCGGTGAGCAGCCGCTGCGGCGTCAGCACCGGCCAGAACCGGTCCAGGACCGACCGCAGCGCCGCATCGGCGCGCAGCTCCCGTCGGATCTCCGCGAGGTCGGCCTCGGCCAGCACCTGTGGGTCACCGGGAGCGTCGTCCCCACCGAGCGGATCGTCCGCGTACGGATCAATGCCGATTTCGTCGGCGATCTGATCGGCCAACGCGTGCACGATCTCAGTGTCGAACAATGGGCGGGCCAGGTTGTGCAGCCGTCCCGACCGGCGGGTACGTTCGCGGGCCTCGGCGCAGATCTGCGCGGTGATCCGCAGCTGGTGGCCGTCCACCTCGACCAGCACCGGCTCGTCCGGCACCTCCTGCCGGTCCCGGATCGCGGCTGCCACCACCTCGGCCATCGCCACCCGGCCCTTGATCTCCGCGACCCGGTCCGGTTCGGTCCGGGTCGCGCGCACCCCGGGATACAGCTCACCGGGGGTGCGCAGCAGCACCCCGGTCTCAGCCAATGACGGCAGCACCTGAGCGATGTACCGCAGGAAGGTCGCGTTCGGCCCGACCACCAGCACGCCGCGGCTGGACAGCTCCCGGCGGTGGGTATAGAGAAGGTAGGCGGCACGGTGCAACGCGACGGCGGTCTTACCGGTGCCCGGGCCGCCCTGGACCACCAGCGCCCCGTCCACCGGTGCCCGGATGATCTCATCCTGTTCAGCCTGGATGGTCTGGACGATGTCCTTCATCCGTCCGGTACGACCGGCGGTGATCGCGGCGAACAGCGCCGCCTCACCGGTCAGCGTGCTCGTCCGATGGTCCCGGGCGAGTTCCAGATCGAGCAGCTCGTCGTCGATCGCGATGACGGTCCGCAGCCGGCTACGGATGTGCCGGCGACGGCGGACGCCGTCCGGCGCCGCAGCGGTCGCCAGGTAGAAGGGACGGGCGGCCGGGGCCCGCCAGTCGATCAGCAGCGGCTCGTAGTCGCCCTGTTCGTCGAAGAGTCCGATCCGGCCGATGTAGCGGTGTCCCTCGTCGGTCAGATCGAGCCGACCGAAGCACAGTCCGTTCTCCACCGCGCTGTACTGCGCTATCCGTTCGGTGTGTAGCGCCACCGTGGCCTCGCGCTCGGAGCGCGCCTGCGGCGTGCCACCGGTCTGCCGCAGCGCGGCCACGAGCCGCTGCTGCGCCATCCCCCGCAGGGCGTCCAGTTGTTCGTGCAGCATGGTGACGTACTGCTGCTCCGCGGCGAGGTCGGCGGCCCGGTCCAGGCCCTCGGGCCGGTCGGTGTCCGTGACGGTCTGGTCCACACCGTTGATGTTGTCACGCCCAGCTGCCTGCACCGCACTTGACAAGTGTGCCCCCTTGCTGTTGACTGTCAGAGTCAGACGCCGCAAAGGCGTCTTCTTTCTTGTGGTGATCCGTCGACGAAAACCTCGGTGACGAGAACATCTCCGTTGACGAAACGTCAACGATAGCCGCTGGTGGTCGCCACCGCCTTCCTCGCTTGCCCGGCCCCGCCTCGCCACCGGTCCGATCTCGGTGTCGCCGACCGACCAGCCAGGTCACCCCGCGTTTCGCCGGGTCGCCCACGGGTACGCAGCCGCCGGGCAGGACGCGGAGGAGGCGTGATGGGTGCTTCGGAACCCTGGGTCCACCAGGCTTCGGCAACCGCCGAAGCGGGTCGGGTCCGTACCGACGACGGTGAGTTCTCCAGCCGGCTCGCCTCCCCGTTGGCTCCGCACGGCGGCGGTCTCACCCCGGAGCAGTTGCTGGCCGCGGCGTTCGCGTCCTGCCTGCACCACGCGGCGGTCGAGGCGGCCTCCGAGATCACCGACGAGTCGCACACCGTCGAGGTGCACGCCGAAACCAGGCTACGACGCGACCCCGACGGCCGGTACCGCGCCGACGTGCGGGCCAGTGTCGCCTCCTGCGGGCTGACCGTCGAGCAGCTCTCCGCGTTGGCCCGTCGGGCCGACCTGCTCTGGCCGTTCTCCGGACAGGACAATGCACGGCACACCGTCGACGTCGTCGCCGCCAGAGCGGACGACGACCGCACCGCGACGGAGCACCGCCATCCGGTCGGTAGCGACGGTGCCCCGGTCCGGATGCCGCCGCGATGACCCGGTCTGGCCCGCTGTCACCCTGATCCGGCCCGACGCAGCCGCGGCATCCGGACGATGTTCGCCCCCGGATGCAAGCTCGGGGCGAACGCGCCGACGACCCCGTCGCGGCCGCGACGCAGCATCGAGACCAACTCGTCAACGTCGGCGGCGGCCGGACCGAACAAACTGCCCTGACCGGCGGCGCAGCCCAGCTCCCACAGCGTTCGTCGCTGCCCGGTGGTGGACACGCCGC
Organism: Micromonospora sp. LOL_013; assembly: GCF_048060315.1. NCBI lineage: Bacteria > Bacillati > Actinomycetota > Actinomycetes > Micromonosporales > Micromonosporaceae > Micromonospora > Micromonospora sp. LOL_013. The sequence goes on along the minus strand of NZ_JBHMIQ010000017.1, from coordinate 117,490 downwards.
TGGCGACCACGGTGTGTGCGAGGTCGCGCCCCAGGCCGACCAGCGACCGCAGCGCCGCCGGCGAGTTCTCCGGCACCGCGAGCAGCCGATGGTCGACCTTCACCAGGTGCACCGGAATGCGTAGCAGCGCGGACAGCGGCGCGTCGGAGGTGCCGAATCCGGCGAACGCGATCCGCACCCCGTCGTCGTGCAGCTGGTGCAGGGCGCTCAGCGCCATGTCCGGGCAGCTGATCCCGGTCGTCTCGGTGAGTTCGACGATCAACTGGTCGGCTGGCACGCGGTGCATGTCCAGCCGGTTTCGCACGTCGGCGGGGAATCCGGGATCCAGCAGGCTCCGCGCGGAAATGCCGATGGACACGGGAAGCACGAAGCCGGCGTCCCGCAGCAGCCGGGTGGCGGCGAGCGTCCGGTCAAACATCCCCCGGGTGAACTCGGCGAGCCAGCCGGAGCGCTCGACCAGCGCAAGCATCCCGGCCGCCGGCTGGTCACCGAGGTCGGTGTTGCCCCATCGCACCACCGCCTCGGCGGCGACCGCCGATCCGCTGCCGAGATCGACGATCGGGTCGAAGCCGACCGCGTAGCGGTGACTGGCTAGCGCCGCGGGAAGCTCACCGCGCAGGGCCAGCCGGTCCGGGTCAGCGGTGTCCCGGCTACGGTCGTACCTGGCCAGCCCGCGGCCGCTCTCCTTGGCCTGGTACATCGCCACGTCCGCCCGCCGCAGCAGCTCCTCGGTGCTGGCGTTGCCGTTCGCCGTGGCCAGTCCGGCACTGGCCCGCAGGCTAATCCGGATCCCGTCGAGGTCCATCGGGTCACGCAGCACCTGCAGGATCCGCGCCGCCTGGTGCTCGGCGCGGGCCGGTGCCGCGTGTCCGGTGAGCACAATGGCGAACTCGTCGCCACCCAGTCGGGCGACGAGGTCACCGGCGGCGGCCCGGTCCAGTCGCCGGGCGACCTCCACCAGAACCTGGTCACCGGCGGAGTGCCCGAGCGTGTCGTTGACCTCTTTGAAGTGATCGAGATCGATCAAAACCAGGGCGGTACGCGGCAGGCTGCGCCGGTCGGCCAACGCTGCGGTGAGGCGTTCCCGCAGGTATCGACGGTTTGCCAGCCCGGTCAGCGGATCGTGGGTGGCGTCGTGCTCGTGCCGGGATGCAAGGTCGATCACCTGCGCGTAGGCGATGGCGTTGCGGATCGCGGTGGTCAGCGCCGCACCGAAGGTACGCAACGTGTAACGCTCGCGGTCGGACAGACCCGCGCCGGCGAGGGCGAGCCGCAGCGCACCGGCGGCCTGCTCGGCGTCACCGGTGGCGCCGAGCGGTACCGTCACTAGGTCGCCGTCGACACCGGGCCCTGCCTGATCCACCGGACCGTCGTACCGTAGGCCGTGCTCATCGCCCTGCACCAGGCGTCGCTGCGGGCCGTGCTGGAACTCAATCTCGACGATTCGGGCCGAGAAGAGCCGCGCGGCTCCGGACGACGCGGTGCGCAGTACCGCATCGAGGTCCACGTTGTTGAGGGCGTCGGTGGTCTCGGCCAGCTGCCGCCAGGCCGACCGTTCCTCGGCCAAATGCAGGCGCCGTCGAAAGTTGGAGTGCAGCAGCAGGACCGCCAACGGGGTGGCCACCAGAAGGCGTGCGTCGACTGCCACCACGACCACCGTGGCCAGGGCGAGCAGCAACGTGGCGACCTTCACACCGGCCCGCATCCGAGCACCCCGGCGCACGACCCGCTGCCAGGACGTCCGATCCGCCAGCGCGACCACCGGCACCGGCAACGTCTCGTCGACCGCCGCGTAGGCCAGCGCCGCCACGCAGAGCGACACGACGGTGACGGTCCAGGACCGGGTCAGGTGGCTGGTGCCGCCCAGCACCGGCGCGAGACCGGCCCACGTCGCTGCCGCCGCCGCAGCCAGCGCGCCGATCGATTCCTTGGCCGTGGCAAACGCCACCTTGACCGGCGCCGACCGGGCGACGGAACGCCCGACGGCCACGCCTACGGCCGTGCACACGACGACCCAGTGCACCGGCAGCACCGCGACCGACACCAGCACCGCAGCACTGGTCGGCGAGATGCCCTGCGGGGTTCGGATCCGGATCGGTACGGTGCAGCCGCTCGCCACGGCGACGAGGCTGGTGAGCACCAGGGGGTAGTGGAGGGCGGGGAGGCTGAGCGGTGCGCCGATCCCGGACACCGCCCATGCCATCGCCACCAGGCCACAGCAGACAATGAGCCCGACGAGCGGCGTCAGTCGCCGATTCACCCCGTCGCCACGCACCGTCGTCGTCGCCTCACTTCTCGTCTGGACAGTTTCATCCACATGAGCCTCGCGTTAGCGTCTCATAACTCACCGTCCATCGAACAGGTCCGGGATCACAGCCAATCGTTGTCACGCATGTCGCCACCTCCTCAATCCCTGGGATACACCCGAAGGATAGGGAAGATAAGTTGCGCTTGGTATAGCTAAATGTCTTTTGCGCCAGTACGCGATTATTATTGCGTTAATTACTTTGCGCCCGTTTTTGGGAACAGTCGGTGAACATGCTCGCGACTAGTGCCACACAAGGGACAGATCGATCAACCGCCAGCCATCGAATCCGTCGGCCCCGCCCGTGAAATCACCTTCGATCACAGGAGTCAAGGGCTCGCCGGCCGTCGAGCAGAAACCGACAGGCCCGAGAAGAGTCACTCAATGTGCTTGCAAATGCACTCAGAGTACGTTGCATGCCCGTCATCGGGACGCTGCGGGACCCGAGTACCTCCGTCGTCCAGTCGACGGCCTCGACGAACAACGTGGAGTCGTCCACGTAGACCGCAGCGGAAAGGAAGTCCACCAGGTGACCGAGATCGGCGACCGTCGCGTCCCACTGCCTGGTGGTGTAGCCGGCCGTCGACGGTTCCCGGTGCCGCAGATCATCCAGCGCGACGTCGATAATCTCCGCACGCCGGCTTACCAGCGCGGCGTACTCCTCGCCGCCGAGCCGGCTGGTCGCCCCGACCGTCCGGACCAGGTCACCGTCGGTGTCGGCGAGCAGGTCCGCCGCGGCCCGAGCGTCCGGAGCCCACGCCACCCCCATTGCCCGGGCCCACCGGCCGTCGGGTCCGAAGCCCCGGCCGCCGACCAGGACCGGCACGTCGGCCCGCTGGCAGGCCTGAATGGTGCGATGCGCCTGCGGCAGACGCATCGGCAATGCGCAGGCCAGTGCCACCGCCACCGGGTCGTGCCGGTGCAAATAGGTCATCAGGTGCACGGCCGGCACACTTGCGCCCAGAAAGGTGACCTGCCAGCCACGCAGCCGCAGGACCTCGGCGACCAGTCGGGGAGGCAGCGCGTGCCACTCCCCGTCCAGGCAAGCCACGATCACCCTGCCACGGTGTGGCCGGGGTGCGGCCCGGGTAGTGACCGCAGCGACCATCAACTCACTGATGTGCGTCGCCGCGTGTTCCTGGGCCACCGACCACTCGTTGCGCTGCCACCATCGGCCGACCTGGACCTGGGCCGGCGCGATCAGATCCAGCAGTACCGACTCGGCCGGGACCCCGGCCTCCAGTAACTCGTCAGCCAACGCCAGCGCCGCGACCTCGTCTGCGGCCGCCAGGCAGGCCAGCAGGGCCGGGTACGCGCCACCTACCTCGACCGCTGACGGGGCGACCACTACCGTCGGTTCTCCGGCCCTGGGCCGGGCCCGGCGGGCAGACGCCGGTCCCGCTGCCGCTGGCCGGCCGGCTCAGCACGAATCGCGAGCACGGCGATGTCGTCGTGCTCGCGGCCGGCCAGCCAGTCCCCCGCCAACTGCTCCACCCGTTCGGCGAGTGCCGGCGCCGGCATCTGATGACACCCCTGCAGCGCCTGGGTGAGCCGGTCCAGACCGTACTGCTCGATGCCGTACCGCCCGCCACGGGCCTCGGTGACCCCGTCGCTGTAGAGCAGGCACGTCTCACCGGGCGCGAGGTCGACGGTCAACTGACCGATCCGCGGTTGCGGGACCACGCCGATCAGCATGCCGCTGAGCGGCACCGTCTGCACCGTCGCGTCGCCGCGCAGCAGCAACGGCGGAAGGTGACCACCACCGGCCAGGGTGAGCGTCAGACCACCGTCGCGGCCCGGACGGGCCGACCCGAGCACCATCGTCGCGAACCGGCCCTGCCCCTGGGCCTGAGTCGTCTCCAGGACCGACTCGTTGAGCAGCCGGAGCAGTCGTCTCGGATCGGTCTCGACACTACGCAGCGCCTGCAGCGCCTGGCGTACCTGACCGGTGAACACCGCCGCTTCAACGCCCTTACCGGAGACATCACCGAGAAAGAACAGTACCTCGCGGTCGGGCAGGTCGAATGCGCCGTAGAAGTCGCCGCCGATACGCAGCGACGACGGGGCCGGCCGGTACGCGGTGCCCCACTGCACACCCGGCACCGGTCGGGGCACCGCCGGCAACAGGCTAGCCTGCAGGGTCTCCGCGATTTCCGCCTGGTGGCGGTACAGCACCGCGGCGTCGAGCGCCGAGCCGGCGCGGGCGGCAAACCCCCGCAACAGGTGTAGATCGGCGTCGTCGTACCCGACCGGACCGGGTCGGGCGACCAGCAGCACACCAGTCGGATGCGTGCTGCCTGGCAGAGCGGCGACCCGTACGGCGAAGTCCCGGCCTGGCGGCGGGAACAGCCAACCCAGGTCGACGAGTTGCTCGGCAAGCCAGTCCAGGGACGTCGCCTCGACGCCACGCAACGCCTCGGTGAACGCCGGCGGCAACTCGTCCACCGCGATCGTGCCACCGTCGACCGGTGGCTTCCCACCGGCGCCCGGGTCGCTGGCCCGCCACCAGTGGGCGCGACCACGGCGGGGTGCGACCACCAGCACCGCGAACTGTCCCAACGTCGGCACCGCGAGCCGCACGGCGGCCCGAGCCGCCCGGTCCTCATGCAGTGGGTTGCCGAGTTGCTGGCTGGCGTTGGCCAGGAACATCCAACGGGCCCGCTCGGCGAGCAGGGCGTCGGCGCGCGCGGTGGGCTCGGTCGTATCGTCGACGTACCAGGCAATCCGGTCGTGCGTCAGGGGAACCCGGCGCAACCGCAGCCGATGCCCATGGTGGGTCAGCTCCGCGGCAGCGAAGCTGTTGAAGGTAACGAGGTCCAGCCCGGCGATGCCGCTGGCGGCGGCCACCTGCCCGAGAACCAGTTCCGGCAGCAGCCGTCGGGCGGTGGCGTCCAGCTGCCGGACCACCCCGGCACCGTCGCAGATCAGCAGCCCTTCGCGGAAGTTGTCGACGGTAGTCTGCCCGGCCGGTCCGTTGGGAGCTGCGGTGGGCGGTGTGGTCGGCTCCCCGTGCCGCGGTCGGGGATCAGCCGTGGCACCGAACGGGACAGCTCCGGAAGCCGCCGTCGCCGTCGGCTCGGGTGTGCAGACCCGCCCGTCGCCCGGTTCCCAGTCCGCAACTTCGGCGGTGCTCACCAGCCAGGCCTCACTCCCTTGTCCCAGTCGACGGGCCCGGACAGGCGCACCGGGACCGTTGCTCGTGCTCCACCCTACGCGGCTGGTCACGAACTGCCACCTGGGCGGTCGCGCAGTCGCAGGCAGTGGACCGCCCGCCGTCGGGGTTGGTGCGGGCGGCTACCCAGCCGCCCGCACCCGCCAGATCAGCAGTCGACCGCCAGCGGCAGCAGGTCGTGCTCCAGTCGCTGCGCCGGCTCCGGTTCGCCGTCAGTCGGCACCGCGAGCGACATCGCGTACTTCCACCGGTGGTAGATCCGCTCGTACCGGGACGCCATCAGGTCCGGCGAGAACGACAACCGTACGTGCTCAGCGCACACCTGCGGGTCCAGTTGCCCAACCCGCTCGATGGCCTCCGGCAGCTCGGCCGGGTCGGTGCAGACCATCCCCGTCTCGCCGTGGCGCACCACCTCCGGCACCGCACCGCGGTTCAGGGCGACGACCGGGGTGCCGCAGGCCATCGCCTCCAGCATCACCATCCCGAACGGTTCCTCCCAGCGGATCGGCATGAGCAGACACCGGGCCTCGGCGAGCAGTTGCCAGCACCGCTGCCGGTCGGGGTTGACCAGCAGCTCGACGTCGGGGCCGAGCATCGGCTGGACGACGTCCTCGAGATAGCGTCGCTCGGACGGCTCAGTCGCCTTGCCGGCAAGAACAAGCGGCACACCGGCTGTACGGCAGGCCTCGATCGCCAGGTCCGGGCCTTTGTCCGCCGCGAACCGCCCGAGCCACAACACCGGGCCGTCGGCCGGCACCGGTTTGGGCCGAACGTCGGCGGCCAGCCCGTTGTGCACGGTCGCCGCCCACGGCAGGCCGCTGCCCACTCGGCGCTGCGCGTACGAGATCGCCACCAACGCGACGGCCCGGTCGATACCGCGCAGATACTCGCCCAGCTCGCCGTCCGGCGAGTTGTGCACGGTGACCACCGTCGGTACCCGCCGACGGGCGGCGGCGAGCGGACCGACGGTGGTGTGGTCGTGCACCACGTCGAAGGTGTCGTCCTCGATGAGCCGGTCCACCCGGGCCAGGTGCACGAGTTCCGGCAGTGAGTGACCGAGCCGGTCGGCCTGCAACTCGCGGACGGTACTGACGAAGTTCGCGGCGGTCCCGGTCCGACTGCCGGCTCCGAACAGCGTCACCTCGTTGCCCCGGGCGACCAACGCGTCGACCAGAGCGGCGCAGACCTGTTCGACGCCGCCATAGCCGGGCGGAGGTAGCTCGTAGTAGGGCGGCACGATCATGGCAATCCGCAGCGGCTTGTGCTGCTCGGTGTGCGTGGACGGAACGTCGTTCACGGCGCACCCCCTGCGCTGAGCCGACACTACGGCCGGATGTGCACCGGGTACCCGGTAGGGAGGGACAAAAACTGATATGTCAGCGCGGAGCGGGCCTGCCGGCCGGAGTCCGCCAACGGGGAAAGTCCCCACCGACAAAATCGGACAACCGAGCACCTTTCTCCCCCGGTCCGTGGCCCGATGCCGGTGCCGACCCGGATGAGCCAAGGTCACTCGACCGGGATGGTCCGCTGCGACGATGGCGCGTTAGAACCGGACAGGTTGGGGAACGCCACCCGCGAAACACAGTCAGGGCCGGCGGGGCGCACAGGCAAGCTCCGCCGGCACAGCGACGGGAGTGGCGGATGCGCACAGCCGGGCAGGAAACCGTAGCGGGACAGCATCGCGCGCTCCGGCTGACCGCTCCGACGAACCTCGATTCGGCGCCACTGCTCGGGTCGAAGACCGCCCCGCCGGATCCACCGGCTGGTCTGCTGGATCGGCCACGACTGACCGCCCGGTTGGAGGTCGGTACGCGTGGCCCGTTGACGCTGCTGGTCGCACCGGCCGGGTGGGGCAAGACCGCGCTGCTGGCCGGCTGGTTCGTCGGTCGACGGGCCAGGGGCAGTGCGATCTGGCTGACCCTGGAGTCCACCGACCGCGGCGACCGGTTCTGGTCGTACCTACACGCGGCGCTCGCCGCCGAGACGGCCCGCCGGGACCCGGACCGGCCCGCACCGCCCGCTCCCGGCCGTGCCGATCCCGAACTCTTCCTGCCCCGGTTCGCGTCGGTGATCTCCGCTCAGCCGGAGCCGGTCCTACTGGTGCTGGACGACGCGCACACCGTCACGGATCCCGAGGTGGTCCGGGGAATCGAATTCCTGCTGCGGCACTGCCGTGGGCGACTGCGTCTGGTGGTGGCCGGCCGCACCGAACCTGCGCTCGCGCTGCACCGGTACCGGTTGACCGGTGAGCTGACCGAGATCCGGGCCGCCGAGCTTGCGCTGACCTTGACCGAGAGTGCCCGTCTAGTCGACGCGCAGGGTCTCGGCCCGGCCACCGAGCAGATCCGCGAACTGCACCACCGGGCCGAGGGGTGGCCGGCCGGGGTCCGGTTGGCCAGTCTGGTGTTGCAGGCCGGCGAAGGCCCCACGACGGTACGGGAGTACGTCGGCGCCGATCCCGATCCGGCCGCCGACTACCTGTCCGCCGAGGTGCTCGCCGGGCAGGCCGCGCTGACGCATCAGACGCTGGTCCGTACCTCGGTGCTGGACCGGGTCTGCGGGTCCCTGGCCGACGAACTGACCGGGCGTGACGACGGCGAGGAGCAGCTGGCCGCAGCCGCCCGCGACGCCGCCGGCTTCATCGTCGCCGCAGGCGGCGACCCGACCTGGTACCGCTGTCACCGGATGCTCAGCGACGTGCTGTACGCCGAGTTGAGCAGCCGGTTCCCTGACGAAATCCCGCGGCTGCACGAGCGGGCGTACCGGTGGCATCGCGCTCACGGCCGGCCGCTGGCGGCGGTCCGGCACGGGCTGGCCTGCGGTGACCTGTCCGGTGCCAACCGACTGGTGGACGAGCACTGGCCAGAACTACTGCTCTGCGGTCACGAGGACGCCCGGCACACCCCGTTGCCCACCGGCCTGGACCCCGGCCATTCGGGCCTGGCGTTGGCTGCCGCCGTCGACCGGTTGGAGACCGCTGGCCGGCCGGCGGCCGGACCGCCGCCCGACATCTGCCCACAGGAACCGACCAGCATCGCCGCCCGGATCGTGGTCGCGATCGACGGGAGCCGGTACGACGAGGCGCTGAGCCACGCCGACGAGTTGCTGGCCACCACCGGTCTGGCCGCGACGACCGCAGGTGCACCGGCCGGGGACACGCAGACCCGGGGTGAGCGGGCAGACACGGTGGCGAAGGCGATGCTCGGAACGGTCCGGTTCGGTCGCGGCGACCTGGCAGGCGCCGAGGCGGTGCTGACCGGTCTGGTCACCGCCCCGGCGACCGACGGGTACGGCTGCCCGACCCGGTACGCCGCCGGTCAACTGGCGCTGCTGCATGCCCGGCGGGGTGAGCTGACGGCCGCCTACCACGCCGCCCAGCAGACCCTGGTCACCACGGCCTGCCCGGGACGTCGGTGTGCCGGCCACGCCGCAGCCGCCCATCTTGCGCTCGCCCTGGTCGCCCTGTACCGCGACGAACTGCCGGACGCGACCCGGCAGCTGGATCTGGCCGCAGCGCTGATCGTGCCCGGGACACCGGGAACGGTCACCGGGCTGCTCCCGGTGGTCCAGGCCGCGCTTCGACAGGCGGAGGGGGACTTCGCCGCGGTCACTGGTCTGCTGACGACGGCGCCGATGGACCGGGAGCCGCCCGACGGCCAGCACAGCCGGCTGCGCTGGCTGGCCCTAGCCGAGGCCCGGATGGCCTGTGGTGACCTCGACGGCGCCCGGGAACTGCTGCTGGCCGGGAGCCACGACGAGCGAGCACCGGCGGTGGCGATCGCACTGGCCCGGCTACATCTGCTCACCGACGAACCGGCCGATGCGCTGGCAGTGCTGCCCCAGTGGTCGGCGCCGGACGGCGGATCACCGGCGGACCCGCTGGTGACGCGGCCGGAACGCCAGCCGGTGACCCTGCTGGAACGGTTGACCGCCGGGCTGGTCGCGGCCGTCGCCACCCATCGGATGGGTGACCAACGTCGAGCCCGCGAGCTGCTCGAACAGGTGCTCGACCTGGCCGCGCCGGACAATCACCGGCTGGTGTTCAACCACGCCGGCTCCCCCGCGCGGGATCTGCTGGTCGAGCACCTCGACTCACCGACCCGGCACCGGAACCTTGTCAACGATCTCGTCGACGGTGCCGGTCGGCGACACGCCGATCGGCACCGTCCGGCACCGGCGCTGGCCGAACCGCTCACCGACCGGGAACTGACCGTACTGCGGTACCTGCAGGGGACGCTGTCCAACGGTGAGATCGCCGCCGAGCTGTTCCTGTCGGTGAACACGGTCAAGACCCACGTCCGCAACATCTACCAAAAGCTCGGTGCCCCCCGCCGCCGGGAGGCCGTACGCCGGGCACGTGAACTACGTCTGCTCTGAGTCCACCGGCAGCCCGGCACGACGACATTCGTTGGAGGAAAATTGACCGCCGCGACGGTGCGTACGGACGAGGAGATCCAGCGTGACGTCCTCGAGGAACTCAAATGGGACGCCCGGGTCCAGCCCAACGAGATCGGCGTGACCGTACTGGAGGGCGTGGTGACACTGCTGGGCTGGGTCGACAACTACGGCAAGAAGTGGGCGGCGGAGCGCACCACTCACCGGGTGCGTGGGGTGACCGCGGTCGCGAACGACATCGAGGTACGACTGCCCAGCTCAGCGGAGCGGACCGACGCCGATGTCGCTGGCGCCGCCACCCGGGCGCTGGAGTGGGACGCGTTCGTTCCGATCGAACGGCTCGAGGTTACCGTCGCTCACGGGTGGGTCACGCTCAAGGGCGAGGTCGAATGGGAGTTCCAGCGCCGAGCGGCGGAGCGTGCGGTACGCCGGCTCTCCGGGGTACGCGGGGTGACGAATCTGATCGCCGTCCGTCCCCGGATCAACCCTTCCGCACCGCAACTGCGACGCAGCATCGAGGACGCGCTGGTGCGCAGCGCCGCCACCGACGCCCGGCAGGTCACCGTCGACACCGACGGTGGCCGGGTCATCGTCAAGGGGGTGGTCCGCTCCTGGCTGGAGCGTGAGGAGGCGGAGCGGATTGCCTGGTCGGCGCCGGGAGTCACCGCCGTGGAGAACCGGATCACCGTGGAACCCGGTAGCTGACCGGGGCGGCGGACGGAGGTCACCGGGCCGTGTGGGACGAGCAGTTGGGTCGGGCAGTGGCGACGGTGGTCGTCGCGGTTGGTGGCTCGCTGGCCCTGGCGTGGCTATCCGGCAGAGTGGTCCGGCACGCGGCGCGCGGCCGGGTCGCACCGTTCCTCAACACCCTGCACCGGGAATGTTACCGGCCATGGAGCGCCGCGCTGCTGGTCACCGGATTGCTGCTCGCGGTGCCGTTCAGCGGGATCACCGGCGAGGTCCGTGACGAAGCACTGCACATCCTGCTGCTCGCGCTGATCTACGCCGGCGCCTGGCTGGTAATCCGGATCCTGTTCGTCTTCGAGGACACCGCGTTCCGCCGGCTGCCGGTGGACATGGCGGACAACCGACGGCGGCGACGCGCCCGTACCCAGATCGGTCTGCTCCGCCGGCTCACCGCAGTGATCATCAGTATCGTCGCGCTGGCGGCGACGCTGATGACGTTCTCCCAGCTCCGGGCGTTGGGCGCATCTCTGCTCGCCTCGGCCGGCGTGGCCGGGGTGGTGGCCGGCCTGGCGGCCCAGTCGGTGCTCGGCCACGTGTTCGCCGGGCTGCAGCTCGCCTTCAGCGACGAACTGCGCCTCGACGACGTCGTGGTGGTCGACGAGGAGTGGGGCCGGGTTGAGGAGATCCGGCTCACCTATGTCGTGGTACGGGTCTGGGACCACCGCCGGCTGATCCTGCCGACATCCTACTTCACCACCACCCCGTTTCAGAACTGGACCCGCAACGAGGCGCAGGTGCTGGGCAGCGTGATCCTGCACCTGGACTTCACCGCCGACATCGACGTGCTGCGGGCGGAGGCGCACCGCATCGTTGACGCCTCCGCTCTGTGGGACCGACGGGAGTGGGTGATGCAGGTGGTTGACGCGACCGAGACGACCATCTGCATACGGCTGCTCGCCTCGGCCGCCGACGCGCCCAGCTCGTGGGACCTGCGGTGCGAGCTACGCGAGGGCCTCTTCACGTTCCTCCGCCGGCACCATCCCGACTGGCTGCCCAGGGCCCGCAGTGAGCTGGCTACTCCGGTCGAAGAGGAGGAAGTACTGCCGCCGGCCCGGCACGCAGCCACCGGCCCGTCGACCGGCCGGGCGGGCACGACCCGATTGGGACGACCCGGTGCCGGCCGGCCGGACCCGGGAAGCAGCCGTGGCACCGGACCGCGCGGCCGGGCGGCCCGCGCCGCCGGCACCCAACAATTTGGCAGTGCTGCGGCGAACCGCCGACAACGGACGATCGACTCGGCGGCGGCTGATGCACTGCGCCCCGGTGACTGAACGCACGGCTCGACAACGGAACACGCGGCCGGCCGGTTGATCAGTTAGTCACGTTCGGTGCGACCAACGGAATCAGTAATTGCCGGAACGAGTACGACGGCGACCTGTCGCAGCTCCGCCGCGAGCGTCCGCAGCCGCTCCACCGGGGCGTGCTCACGCAACGCGCCCCCGGCGTCGTCGAGAAGCATCCGGGCCCGGGTGCGCTCGTGGGCGGGCACTCCGGTGGCCGGTCCGGTCAGTTCCTGCTCGACCAACTCGATCAGTGACTCCAGATCCCCGGCGGGGTCGGTGGCGGCGGCCACCGGCCCGGCGTCGCCCGCCGGCGACCGTGGCTCGACGATCTCGGTCACCACGATCGATTGACGGCTACCGCCGTCGGCGTCGCGCGCTGAGATCGTCACCAGTCCGTCGGCGTCCGTGTCGATGGTGACCTCGATCCGGGGAACCCCACGCGGCGCCGGCCGGATTCCGGACAACCGGAACCGCCCGAGAATCCGGTTGTCCGCCGCCCGTCGGCGCTGGCCCTGCCGGACGACGACGTCGACACTGGTCTGGCCGTCCTCCGCGGTGGAGAAGACCTGGGTCCGGCGGACCGGGATGGCGGTGTTGCGCTCGATGATCGTCGCCATCGTCCCGTCATGTGCCTGCAGTCCGAGGGCGAGCGACGTGACGTCACGCAACCGGGCAGGTCCGCCCGTGCCGATGAGCAGCCCGGCCTGCACTGCGGCGCCGAGTGCCACCACCTCGTCGGCGTTGATCAGCAGCTGCGGCTCCTGACCGGCGGTCAGCCGACGCAGCAGGTCGCGCACTGCGGGGATCCGGGTCGCGCCACCGACCATCAGCACCTGATCAAGGTCCGCCGGGGCGACCCGCGCGTCCCGCATCGCCTGCTCCACCGGATTGCGGCAGCGTTCCACCAGGTCACCGGTAAGTTCGTCGAACGACGGCCGGTCAATCAGGGTCCGCAGGTGTTTGGGACCCGCGGCATCGGACGCGACGAACGGCAGGTTGACCTCCGCCTCGGTGACCGCTGACAGTTCCTCCTTGGCCCGCCGAGCCGCTTCGACCACCCGCCGCCGGGTCTGTGGATCCGCTGCCAGGTCGATGCCGTGGTCCCGGTGGAACTCGGCGATCAGGTGCTCCACCAGACGGTGATCGAAGTCGTCACCGCCCAGGTGGGTGTCGCCGGCTGCGGCGCGGACCTCGACCGTGCCGTCACCGGCGGTCAGCACGCTGACATCGAAGGTCCCGCCACCGAGATCGACCACCAGGATCGTCTGCCGCTGGCGCAGGTGCTGCCCGTAGGCCAGCGCGGCAGCTGTCGGTTCGTTGAGCAGCCGCAGGATCTCCAGGCCGGCGAGTCGGCCTGCCTCGCGGGTCGCGGTGCGCTGGGCGTCGTCGAAATGCGCTGGTACGGTGACCACCGCCCGGTCGATCCGTTCACCGAGCGTTCTGGCAGCCTCGTCGGCAAGGGTGCGCAGCACCAGCGCGCTGATCTCTTCCGGAGCGTACCGGCGGCCCTTGACGTCGAACCGGGCCAGGCCGCCGTCACCGACCACGTCGAAGACCACCTCGGCGGCCTCTCGGCCGACCTCGTCGTAGCGCCGCCCGGCGAAACGTTTGGCGGAGTGGACGGTACCGTACGGGTTGAGCACCGCCTGCCGGCAGGCGGCGTCACCGACCAGCAGGGCTCCGGCCTCGGTGAACGCCACCACCGACGGCGTGGTCCGCGACCCGGTCGCGTTCGGTACGACCGTGGGCCGGCCCCCCGAGACCGCAGCGATGACCGAGTTGGTGGTGCCCAGGTCGATTCCCACTGCGCGCGGCATGACCGTCCCCCCTCGTACCGGCGTCCGGCGCGGGCCGGTTGAGCTGTTGGTGATCGTGGCAGCCACCCGGATGACGCCGCGTCACCCGGGTGGAGTGAGCTCGGACCGGTGACAGCCGGTCGCGCGACCGGGCTCCGGTCACCTGATGTCCGGCGGGCAGGCGTGGACCGGCCCGGGGCCGGGTACCGCTGCCACCATGACCGACGCACCGCGGCTCCCCGACTACGTCGACGGCCTGGACTTCCCGCTCTCCCGCGAGGACCTGCTCCGGCGGGCCCAGGAACTCGGCGCGGACACCGCGTTGCTGCAGGCGCTACGGGCGCTGCCCGCCGAGCGGTTCGTCAACGCCGAGCAGTTGCTGGCCGAGCTCGGCCGACCTGGTTGAACCTCCGACGCACGACGGGCGGTGCGGACGTAGCGTGTTTCGTCCGGTCGACGCCGGGTACCGGCGTCGGGTGTTCTACGCGGAGTTCTCCAGCGCCCGGCACCGGTTGCACGACGGCTACCTGACCGCCACCGCCCTCGATCTGCTGGCCGCCGATCCCCGGCTGCGTGACCTCGACGTCGAGGTCCGGTTCGATGGTGGCGTCGCGCATCTGACCGGCGACGTCGCCGACGAGGCGGCGCTGCGTCGGGTCCGCGAGGCGATCGGACGGTTGGCGGGGGTACACGGGGTCTGGGACCGCGTCCGGGTCGCCGGCACCGAGCCGGTGATCCTGGACATTGGCTGCGGCGACGGCCCGCAGTACCCCGGCAACATCGGCCTGGACCAGCGACCGGGCAAGGCGGTGGCGATCGTCGCCGATCTACGTGACGGCCTGCCGGTGCGCGACAACGCGGCGGATCAGATCTTCGCGGTGCACGTGCTGGAGCACCTGACCGACTACCTGCGCCTGATCGACGAGTGCCACCGGGTACTGCGTCCCGGCGGTGTGCTACATGTGCTCTCGCCGTGGTGGCGACACGTCAACGCGGTCGCGGATCCGACCCACCTGCGGTTCTTCGACCTGCAGACGATCAAGGGCATCTGCCAGCAGCCGGGGACTGCTGGACGCTGGTATCCCCAGCACGCCTCCTGCGACGGGGCCACGGTATTCGCCGATCTGGTCGCCACCCGCGCGGATGAACCCGACCCGGCACCCGGTCATCTCGCCCGGTTCTTCGACTAGTCGCCGACGGGGCACGGTCGACCCCGGCTGGAACAGGCTGTGCCCGCTCCAGCCGGGAAGGTCGACGCGTCGAAATGGAAGGGCCGCCGCGTCGGACGGACCGGTGGGAGACGCCGTCGGCGGCCGGGTCGGACCGTGGCGAGCAGCGTTGCGAGCGCGACGACCCCGGACCGGCGCAGGTGTGGTGCGGACATGCGGTGGGCCTTTCGTCGGTGGGTGCGTCTGAATCGATGCGATACCCACCCAGCATGTAACACATACGAGACAAAATCAGCACCGGAAAGCGTCCATCGACTACCCGGAGTCAGTCCTGCAGCTGATGAACACCCGGCTGGATAGCTATGCAGAGGCAGAATCACAACTGACACTGGACGTGGTTGCCGATGACCCGCGTACGTGACGCTCATTCACTCAGCCCGGTGGCGGCACCAGCCCGCCGGCCGCCAGGACCAGCCAGGTGAGTTCGGGATGGACGATGTCACTGTGCGCGCCGGACGGTGGCCCACCGCGACGCACGACGGCGGTGGCGTCCACGTTGTGGACCCGCCGGTGCTCAAGTCGGTTGCCCCCGTGGCCTGCCGCCGCCAGCGGCAACGACCGGGCACCGACACCGGTGGCGCCGTGGAAGCCGAGTGCCCCCCACCGCTCGGTGAGCGCCGGGGCCGCGGCGGCGTCATCCCCGGCGGCCAGCGAGGCGAGCGGATAGAACACGCCCAGGGCCAAGTCGTTGGTCGAGAAGCAGACCGAAACCGGCCCGTCGATCCGGGCCGGCAGGCCGGCCAGGGCACCGGACCGGACCGGGTCGAACGGCAGCGCTGGGGCGAAGGCGAACCGGGAGAACGCCCCTTGCAGCAGGGTCAACGACCGCACCGGGCGAACCGCGCCGCCGACCGCCGGCTGTGCCGCGTCGGCGGCGAAGCTGACCAGCCGGGCCCCGAAGCTGTGCCCGACCAGGTGGATCCGCACGGACGGTGCCACCGTGGCGAGCCGGGTCAGCAGCGGCCCCAGGCCGACCCGCCCGACCCGACCGGCCCGGCCCTTCATCTGCCAGTAGGTCAGTTGCCGCAACGCCTCCTTGGCCCCGTACCAGATTCCGCGCAGCGGGTCCGCCAGCCCGGCCGCGCCGCCGACCGCCGCCGCGTCCAGCGGGGTGTGGCAGCGCCGCAACTCGTCGAGGAAGCGGGCATACAACATGACCGGGTCAACGTCGAGCATCGCGGGCAGCGCCGGTGCGGGCCCGGCCGGAGTCGGATCGTCCACAGGTCCCTCGGCCTCCGTCAGCTCCGGGCGGGTCGGTGCTGAGTCGCCCTCGTCGCCGCAACCGTCGGCGGTCATCATCGCGAACTGGCGGAGCTCGTTGGCGAAGGCCCACACCCGGGGCCGGGTGGGCGAGGTGCGGAGCAGGTGCGCCATCCGGTCCAGGGCCGGAGCGCCAGCGGGGAAGGTGGCCCGCAGCACGTTCAGCGTCTCGTCGTCCAGACCCGCCAATCGGGGACGGCCCGTGCCGCGACGCCGGCCGACCGGACCTGCCCCGGCAGCTGCGCCGCCGAGCCCGGCCGGACCGGGACCGGGCGATGCCGCGCCGGCCGGCTCGAAGTCCGGTGCCGGCTCGTCGGGCCACCGGCGTGCCGGCCAGTGCACGCCGACCAGCCCGATACTCTCCGCCCATGGTCCCGCCCGCCGCACCTGGCCGGCGAGCACATTGAAGAAGGCGGCGTAAAGCGCGTCAGCGACATCCCGATCGTTGTTCCAGCCGTGCGCGAGCACCACCAGATCGGTGACGCCACGGGCACGGGCACCGGACAGCAGCCCGGTCACCGACACCGGGTCCGGATCCCCTGCGGCGTCGAAGCGCAGCTCCCACCACGGGAGACCGCCGATCCGTCGGTCCGTCATCGGGCCCCTTTCCGCCGCCACCGGTGGTCACACCGACTGCAGTGCCCGCATCAGGTCCACCAGCCCGTGGCCCTGGAAGTGCCGGTCGCGGCCGAGCGGCACGGCAGTGTCGAGCAGGATCTGCTTGACCCGCTCCGGCTGGCCGATGAACTCCCGACGCACCGACAGGAACGCAGCGACCGCACCGGAGACATGTGGCGCCGCCACGCTCGTACCGGACTCCTCCAGGTAGACCGCCGTGTGCGGGTCCGGGCCGCCGTCCTCGGTCGTGGTCAGCCGGGCGCCCGCCGCGCAGGAGACGATCCGTTCGCCGGGAGCGACCAGGTCCGGCTTACGGCGGCCGTCGCCGGTCGGCCCCTTCGAGGAGAAGTAGGACACCCCGTAGGTGTGCGGCATGTCGCGGTGTGTCGACCCGACCGTGATCGCGCGTTCGGCGTTGCCCGGATCGTTGATCGTCGCACCCAGCGCGAACCGCGACGGTACGCCGAACGGCGCGCCCACCGCGCCGTACCCCGAGTTCCCTGCGGCGGTCACCACGACCACCCCGGACCGAACCAGTTTGTCCACCTCCCGGCAGAGCGGGGACTGGCCGCATGCGAACCACTCCGGATCGAACTCGTACCCGACGCTGAGGTTGACCCCGTGGATGCGCATCACCCGGTCGCTGCGCGCGTTGACCTCGCGTACGTAGGCCAGCGCGGCGATCACCCGGGACACCCGTTCGGTGAGATCACCCCCACCGTGCAGCACCTTCAGGCTGACCAACCTGGTCAGCGGCGCGACACCGACCATCGAGGCCGGGTCGACCACCGGACGGGACACCGGGACCGGAACGGCCGGATCGTCGATGTCGTAGCGGTGCTCGATCACTCGTACCGTGCGCTGCGGATGCCGGCGCACCCAGTCGTCCACGCCGCCGGCGATGATCCCCGCGACGTGGGTACCGTGGCCGCTGTCGTCGGTCAGCGCGTCGCCCACCCGGGGTCGCGCCCCGGGCGGGAAGTTGCGGTGCAGGTCGCGGACCTCGGGTGCGCTGAGCGTCGCGTAGCTGGCAAAGTGCGGGTGCCGGGCGTCGATGCCCGAGTCAACGACCGCCCAGACGATCCGTTCGCCGGTGGCGTTGAAGGTCCGCCGGGCCGCGTCCGCCTTGATGGTGGCCGCCGAGACGTCGATTTGCGGTCGGACGGGAAAGTCCGGCCAGATTCTGTGCACGCTGCGCTGATGCGGATCGCCGACCACGGTGTCCGCCGCTACCAGCCGCTTCATCTGGTTGACGCTGAGTTCCCCGACGACGTACTCGCCGGCCAGTGGCCGGGGGTGCCGACCCGCGGTGACCCGGAACCAGAGTCCGGCCAACTGCTCGGTGGCGCGCTGCGGCCCACCGGCGAAGTGCAGGTTGACCGCGACCAGCACCGGCACCGGCTCGTCCGGACCGAGTGGGAAGCCGAGGCGCTGCCGCCCGGTGACCGCCCGCAACGGATCGGTGATCACCCCGGGCGCGGCGAGCGGCGCTGGACGGTCCGGACCGGGCGCACCGTTGGTGTCGTTGCCGCCGGTGGCGGCCGACCCGTCGGAGGCCGGCACGGACGACGGCCCGGACGACGGCCCGTGGCCGGCCAGCAGCGTAGCCCGTGCCCGACCGGCGTCGGTCAACGACCAGGTCCGGCCACCGGTGACCAGATTGGCGACGCGCAGCCGGTCCAACGCCTGCCGGACCCGGCGGTGCCACTGCGGTTCGCCGTCGTGGTCGGCACGCTCGGCGTCGCCGAGCCGGTCACCGTACCGGAAGGCCACCTCGCGCAGCACCGTGACGAGACCGGGGGCGGCCCGGGGGCGGCCGGCGAGCGCGATCAGCGTACGGCTGTCCCAGTCATCCGGCTGCGTCACGGCGGTCCCCTCCCACCAGCACCGCTGACGGCCGATCGACGACCACAGCAGCACCTCAAGCATAGAGCGACGGCATAGCTACTCAAAGTGACAGATCGGCCCCCTTCCGGACCGGCCACCAGCCCCGAAAACAGGAAACCCACTCAGCTACGCATCGCCCGGCCCTACGGTGAGAAGACGAGAGCCAGCGCTGACCGTCATCCCCCCGGGGCGGACCGACGCCAGGGAGGTGACGCCCGTGCTGGAGCGTCCGGCAGCCACCATCAGCTCGGTACGGCACCGCCGGATGGCCCACGCCCGGCATGCCTGGGCCTACGACGGCCACGCCCATCTCGAGGTCAGCACGGACGACCATGGTCGGGTGATCGCCGACGTGCAGCGGCTGGAACAGGCCCTGCACGAGGTCGACGGAGTGCACTGGGCGGCCTGGAACGGCGCGCTGGGCCGGATGGTGGTCCGGTTCGACCCCGAGGTGATCGGCAACTCCCGGCTCGTCGCCGCGCTGGCCGACGCGGAGCGGTGCGTCGCCCCGCAAGTGACCGGCACCACGCATGTTGATGCCGGCCTCGGCAACGCCGTGTCACTGGCCGGTGATCTGATCGGCGCCGGCGTCGGAACCGTCGGCAAGGTACTCCGGCTGCCCGCACTACCCAACGAACTCGCCGCGCTGCCCGCCGCCTTCGAGCACGTGCCGCAGCTGCGTGCCTGGTTGCGCCGTACCCTCGGCCCGGTCGGCGCCGACCTGGGCCAGGCGCTGTTCAGCACCGCCGTGGCAGCGGCCTCGCAACGCCCGCTGACCAGCCTCACCGATGCCGTACTGCGGGTCGCGCTGATCGCCGAGGATTCCGCCTACCACAAGGTCTGGGCCGCCCGGGCCCACGAACTGCATCCCGACCCGGACAGCAGTCGCGCACCGGCGCTGCCGGCGCCGGCCCGCCCTCGACCGCTGCCGGACGGCCCGATCGAGCGGTACGCCCAACGGATGAGCACGCTGACCCTGGTCACCGCCGGAATGCTCACCATGCTGCCGGGCGGCCGGCAGCGTGCCGCCCGGGTCACCGCCGTCGCGTCCCCGCGCAGCGCCCGGACCGGCCGCGACGCCTACTGCGGTGAGCTCGGCCGGATCCTCGCCCGGCGGGGTGTGGTGGTGCGGGAAGCCGCCGCGCTGCGCCGGCTGGACCGGGTCGACACCGTGATCGTCGATGCCTCGATGCTGCTCACCGGCCGCACCCTGGTCACCGCGGTGGTTCCGATCAGAGGTAACGAGGAGCAGGCCCGCCGGATCGCTGCCCGGCTGCTCGATCCCGTCACCGACCCGGGGGACGGCTGTGACCAGCCCCGACCGACCACCGGCGGAGCGGGCGGCGGCGAGGCCACCGACGGCTGGGCGTTGACCGCCGCGCACCGGCTCACCCATGTGTTGCCAGCCGACCTGCTGGACCGGCTCGGCAGCAGCGACCCGCCGGACGGCGACCGGGCCGGGACTCCCGGCGGCAACCTGCTGGTGCTGACGCGGCACGGGGAGCCGAGGGCCCTGGTACGCGCCGAGGCCGAGCTGGATCCGCTGGCGGAGGCGCTCACCACGGCAGCCCGCCAGGTCGGCCAGTTGCTCATCGCGGGCCGCAGCCGGGCCGGCCGCAGTCCGGCGACCGGCCCGACCGGCAGCCTGCTCGCCAGCCGCTGCCAGGCGGCGGGGACGGTGGCCGGGGGATCGAAACTGGCCGCCTCGGTAAGGACGTTGCAGCAGGCCGGCCACGGCGTCGCCCTGATCGCCGCCCGCAACGACGTCGCCCTGGCCGCCGCAGACTGCGGAATCGGGGTGGTCCAGGCCGCCGCCCGCCGCCCGCCGTGGGGCGCCCACCTGATCTGCGCGCCCGGGTTGGAGACCGCCTGGCTGGTGCTGGAGGCGACAGCGCTGGCCCGTTCGGTGAGCGCCGACAGCGCCCGGCGGGCCATGCTCGGCTCCGTCGCCGCCGCCGCGCTCGGCGTGCTCGACGGTAGCCCCCGTGGCGGCTCGCGGTCGCTACTGATCGACAACGTGGCTGGGCTGGTCAACCTGGCGATCGGGCACCGGGCGGCCCGCGGGCTGCGCGGGCGGGCGGCACCCGCGCCGCGCAGCCGGGCACCCTGGCACGCCATGCCGGTCGATGAGGTGCTCACCCGGCTCGGCTCCTCGACCGAAGGTCTCAGCGGCGTGCAGGCCCGGCAGCGGCAGGCCGAACAGTCAGGTGGCCAACCCGACGACGGGCCAGGACGAGGCCTGTGGCGGGCCACCGCAGCCGAGCTGGACACGCCACTGACCGGTCCGTTGGCCGCCGGCGCCGGGGTGTCGGCGATGACCGGATCGACCGTGGACGCCGTCATGGTCCTCTCGGTGATCATGGCCAACGCGCTGCTCGCCGGGGCCCAGGAGATGGCGGCCGGGCGGGCGCTGCGCCGGCTGCTCAGCGCCGGGGCCCTGCGGGTGCGGTTGCAGCGCGACGGCGAACAGCATGTCCGCCCGGCGGAGGACCTGGTAGCCGGTGACCTCATCTGTCTGGAAGCGGGCGACTCGGTGCCCGCCGACTGCCGACTGGTCACCGCCAACGGTCTGGAGATGGACGAGTCGAGCCTCACCGGTGAATCGGTCCCCGTGGCGAAGACCGTCGACGGCACCGGAGCCGACGTGGTCGCCGACCGGACCAGCATGGTATACGCGGGCAGCACCGTGGCCGCCGGCACGGCAACCGCCGTCGTGGTGGCGACCGGCCGGTCGACCGAGGCGGGCAGCTCCATCGACCAGGTGCAGGGCGAGTCTCCACGCGGCGGGGTGCAGGCCCGGCTGCGGCAGATCACCTCGGCGTCGGTACCGACCGCGCTCGCCGCCGCTGCGGCGACCCTCGGCAGCGGGCTGCTGCGGGGCCGGCTGGCCGAATCGGTCGGGTCCTCGGTGGCCCTCGCCGTCGCCGCCATCCCCGAAGGACTGCCGTTCGTCGCCACCGCCGCCCAGCTCAGTGCGAGCCGGCGGTTGTCCCGGCACAACGTGCTGATCCGGGATCCCCGGGCGATGGAGGCGCTCGGCCGGGTCGACGTGATCTGCTTCGACAAGACCGGCACCCTCACTCAGGGATCGATCCGGCTGCAGAGTGTCTGCGACGGCCGCCGGACCGAGCCGGGCGACGCGCTGGGCTCCGACCTGCGCCGGATTCTGGCCGCGGCGCTGCGGGCCACCCCGGTCCCGGACGGCGGTCAGAAACTGCCCCACCCGACCGACCGAGCTGTGGTCGACGGTGCCCACTCGGCCGGGGTGGGCATCCGGGAAGGCGCCGAAGGCTGGGAACCCCTCGCAGAGCTGCCGTTCGAGCCGGGCCGGGGCTTCCACGCGGTGCTCGGCACCTGCCCGGGTGGTGCCGTCATCAGCGTCAAGGGCGCCCCGGAGACGGTGCTGCCGCGGTGCGCGACCTGGCGCCGCGCCGACGGAGTGGTGCCGCTGGACGACGCCGGCCGCCGCGAGATCGACCTGGCCATTGACGGGCTGGCCCGCGGCGGTTTGCGGGTACTCGCCGTCGCCGGTCGGGTCGCGTCCGGTCGCCGGGACCTCGACGACGACCGGATCGACCGGTTGGAGCTGCACGGGTTGCTCGGCCTGGCCGACCCGCCACGCGACACCGCCGCCGACGCCATCCGGCGGTTGCGCCGTGCCGGGATCACCGTGGTGATGCTGACCGGTGACCACCCGAGCACCGCCGAGTCGATCGGCTCGCAACTCGGCCTGCTCGACGGCAGCGCGGTGGTCACCGGGGCGGACCTCGACGCCGCCGGACTGGACCAGTTGCCCGGGCTGGTGTCCCGGACAGCGGTCTTCGCCCGGGTCAGTCCGGCCCACAAGGTCGCCGTGGTCCGGGCGCTGCGCCAGGCCGGCCGGGTCGTCGCGGTGACCGGCGACGGTGCCAACGACGCACCGGCGATCCAACTCGCCGACGTCGGAATCGCCCTCGGCGATCACGGCACCAGCGCCGCCCGCCAGGCGGCGGACATGATCGTGGTCGACGGCCGGATCGAGAGCATCGCCGAGGGCGTGGCCGAGGGGCGGGCGATGTGGGTGTCGGTGCGCGAGGCCCTCGCCCTGCTGCTCGGCGGCAACCTCGGGGAGATCCTTTTCTCGGTCGGCAGCTCGCTCATCTCCGGCCGGCAGGCACTCAACCCCCGGCAGATCCTGTTCGTCAATCTGATGACCGACCTGCTGCCGGCGATCGCCGTGGCGTCGCGCCCACCACGGAGGATCAGCGCCGACGAACTCGCCCGCGAGGGACCGGAATCGTCGCTCGGCGCCAGCCTCAACCGACAGGTCGCCCGGCGAGCGGCGGCGACCGCGCTGGCCACCACCGGAGGTTGGCTGACCGCCCGGTACACCGGCACCCCCGCCCGCGCCGGCAGCGTGGCGCTCGCCGCGTTGGTGGCCGCCCAGTTGGCGCAGACCGCGGTGGCCGCGAAGGGTGATCCGACCGTGCTGGCGGCGGCCGGGGTGTCGCTCGGGGCACTGTTCGGGGTGGTGCAGACGCCGGTGGTCAGTCAGTTCTTCGGCTGCCGTCCGCTGGGACCGGTCGGCTGGTCGATCGTCGGCGGTTCGGCGGTCGCCGCGGCCGGGCTCGGGCTGCTGCCGCTGGAACGGATCGAACGGCTCCGCCGGACCCGAATGGGCCGGTTGACAACGGATGTCGCCCACCGGGGGGCCGGCCACCGGGTACGCCGGGCCGTCCGCCCGGTGCGCCGGTTGCGGCCGACCGGAACCGACGCACCGGCCCGGTCTGACACCCGGATTCGTCGACCTACGCCGCCGCGCTGATCTGGCGTTCGAAGCGCTGCCGCAGCCCGTCCGCCCGTTGCGGGTCGGCGAAACCCTTGAACGCCTGGTCGACGAACTCCGCCGGGATCATCGCCTCGACCTGGGTCCGAAAGTCCTGGTCGAGCTGGGTGACGGTCAGCTCAGGCGGATCGGTGAGCCGGGCCACGATCGGCCCGGCGTTCATCCGGGACAGCAGATACGGCGTGCCCGGCGTACCTGTCGCGCACAGGTAGTAGCCGTAGGCCGTGCCCACCTCGTCGGATCGGGCGGTAGCCGGGTCCAGCCGCCAGACCTCTGCGGTGCACAGCATCCGTTCGTCCGGGTTGACCTCGTGACCGTGCGCGGCATGTTCGTCCGCAGTGGACTGCTCGATGGTGGTCGCGATCCGTAGCGCGGCGTCGTCGCGCAGTTGTGCCTCGGTCAACACCGGCGCCGCCGCCGCGGTCGAGTAGTGGAAGCCTCCCGCGAGCAGCATCAGCACCAGCAGTTCCGGCACCAGCGACCACGCCGCGACGCGTCGCCGCGACACCCGAGGCGAATCGACATCTTTCAACACCACAGCAGTGTCTCAGCAGCCGGCCGGGAAGGGAAGCCACCGGCTGCGCCGGTGGCGGCGCGGCGCTGCCGGTGGCTGCGGTCAGTGGCCGCCCTTGCCCTCGCCGAGCCGCAACGCCAGCGCCGGACACATGTTGACCGCCTTGCGGGCACCCGGTTCCAACCACACCGGCACCGGGGACGGTGGGAAGGCCGGATAGCCGTTCGCGTCGAGCCGGATGAACTCCGGAACCACGTGTGCGCACAGGCCGTGCCCGTCGCACCGGGTCCAGTCCACACTCAGCCGCTTGGTGCCGCCGGACGGCGCGTCAGCCGGCAGCGGGAGTACACCCTTGACCGGCTTGCCGCAGCCGTCGCCCTGGGCATGCGCGGCCAGATCCTCGGTGAACACCTCCAGGGCCGAGATGGCGAACCGGGACGTGCCGTCCGGATGGCTGCAGGCGCCTCGGCCCTTCACCACACTCGCCGCCGCCCGGACCATGTCGACCGCCGCGCTGCCGATGACCAGGGAATCGACGGTGCGGGCCAGGTCCGGCAGGCCGAGCCGGCAGGGCCCGCACTGCCCGGCCGACTCACCGGCGAGATAGTGCACCACCCGGGCGACCTCGCCCATCGGACAGGTGCTGTCGCCGAGCGGGATGGTGATGCCGGCGCCGATCGTGCCACCGACCTTGGTGAAACCTTGCCGGGACACGTCGACCACGGACACCGCCTCGGGGGTGATCCACTTGCCGTGGAACCCACCGATCAGCAGCCCCGGGCCGACCGGTGCCTCGCACAGTTCCAGGATGTCCCGCAGCGGGGTCCCGGTGGGGCACTCCACCACGGCCGGACGGGCGGCGGACCCCCCGATGGTCAGCAGCACCGTCCCCGGTTCGTCGGCCAGACCGACCGCGCCGTACTCGTAGGGGCCGAGCCGGGCGGCGATGGCGATCTGGGAGTACGTCTCCGCGTTGGACAGCAGCGTCGGCAGACCGGACACCCCGGAGTCGCTGGCCCGGACCTTGACGCCGGGCGGGATGTGCGGCAGACCGTTGATGCCCCGGACCAGCGCCCCGCCCTCGCCGGAGATGAATCGGTGCGGGACGGTGACGATGCTGGCCGGCGCCGGCATTCGGCGTTCGGCCAGCGCCGCCGACAGCGACGCGCCGCCGACGCCGTCGTCCGCGACACCGATGACGATCTCGTCGGCCTCCAGCGCGTACGCGGCCAGCGCAGCACCGTCCAGGATCAGATGCGGGGCCCGGGTGAGCAGCACCTTGTCCTTCCAGCTCGCCGGCTCCCCCTCGGTGGCGTTGACCACGACGACAACCGGCTTGTCCTGCTTGTCGGCTGACTCGAGCACCGCCTTGACCTTGCGGTGGAACGGGAAACCGGCACCGCCCCGTCCCCGCAGGTCGATCGCTTCGGCCAGCCGCATCAGGTCGTCGACCGACAGTGGTCCGACCCCGCCGTGCACCTGTTCGTGCGCCCGCAGATCGAGCCGACCGAACTCCTCGAACCCGGCGGTCAACCGGGGCGGGCCGACGGTGGCGACCGGCGGGACCGATGCCGTGCTCAATTCGCCTCTCCTCGAAGCTGCGTCCAGTACTCGTCGTCGGAGTCCTCCGCGTCCCGACGTCGCCGGGACCGCCGGCTGCCCGCGGACTCTGCCGCAGCCGCCCGTTGGGCCCGCCGGGAGGCCAGATCGACCAGCGTCGGGGTGTCGTCGGCCGGCAGGTAGTCATCCATTTCCCGGTCCACCGGAGCCGGATCGGGCTCGGCCCGGTAGCGCGCCGCCCGACCGCGGGTCGGCTCGGCGGAGACTGGGCGGTCGTCGAACCGGCCACGTGGACCGGCTCCGGAAACCGGCCGGTCGTCGGCGAACCGGCTGCGGGCACCGGCTCCGGAAACCGGCCGGTCGTCGGCGTAGCGGCCCCGGGAGCCAATGGTCTCCGCCACCGAACGCCGGGGCTCGTAGCCACCGTCGTCGGCGGCCTGGC
The DNA here is from genome assembly GCF_048060315.1 of Micromonospora sp. LOL_013. Lineage (NCBI taxonomy): Bacteria > Bacillati > Actinomycetota > Actinomycetes > Micromonosporales > Micromonosporaceae > Micromonospora > Micromonospora sp. LOL_013. The sequence continues at coordinate 91,457 of NZ_JBHMIQ010000017.1, read as the reverse complement.
GCCGCCGACCGCCGTCCGGCTCGGCGTAGCGCCGCTGGTCCGGCTCCTCCGCGTAGCGCCGGCGGGTGCCGGCGTTGTCCTCAGCGTAGCGGCCCCGGCCGGTCTCCTCCTCGGCGTAGCGGCCCCGGCCGGGGTCGGGGTCGGACCGGCGGTACTCCCGGGAGTCCTCGGCCGCGGCCGGACGCGACCGCGGTGCGGGTCGTCCCACCTCGGGTACCCGGTACCGGTCGGCGGACCGGGGGGAGGCGCCGCGCCCGGCACCGGCCGGCGCCCACGAATCGATCATGTCCGCGCCACGGTCACCGAACGACGCGAAGCGGGCGGTCGCCGGTTCCGAGCTGATTCCGTCGTCCCGGCCGCCCCGACGGCGTGACGATCCGGACCCGGAGCGAGAATCGTCGGCCATCTTGCCGACCGGCTTCATCGAGGTGCCGGTGGCCTGCGACACGAACGGCTTCTTCTTGCCCACGCCGGTGGCGAACCGGACCAGCAGGGCGATGACCACCAGCACCAGGCAGATCACGTAGCTGAGCGTCACCCAGGTCGCCGGGGGTCGGCCGGTGCCGAGTCCGTGCGTGATCCCGATCGGCCAGGCGACATAGGCGCCGCTGTGCAGCGCCCGCCACAGCCACGGCGGGCCCACACCGACCCACCGGGCCCGCGCCAGGCCGGTCCACATGATGGCGAACATGAGGTACGCCGCGAGGGTGCCCATGCCCACATAGATCGCCTGACCGCCGCCCAGGAACGGGATGAACGCCCCGACGGCAGAGACCGCACCCGTGGTGATCTGCGTGATGACGTGCAGCACCAGGAAGGTGATCGCCATGATCCCGGTGGTGCGGTGCGCCGACTGCAGAAGCACCCGGTGCCGGGGCAACAGCACGATCCGGTCGGTCGCCAGCAGCCCGACCATCACCGTGATGCTGAGCGCCACCAGGGCGAAGACGCCACCGAAGAAATCCAGAAAGAAGAACGCGTAGACGTACGCGACCCGGCCTGGCGACGTGAGCATCGCCAGTGCCCAGAAGGCCGCCAGCACCGACGCCGAGAGAATCAGGACCGAAAGTCGGGACGGCTGTCGGCCGCCAGAGAGTTCGGTCCTGGGCCCGGCGGGTCGCTGGTTCTGGTTCGTCCGCGCCATCTGCTCCTCGATCTCCACTCGGTGCCATCCGCACACCCGCACCGGCCGGACTCATCCGCCCGGTCCACCCGCGAGTGCCCTGCCCTTGGCTTGGCGCCGGAGAAACCGTACCGCTTCCCGGTCGTTTCGCCCGCTCCGGTGCCGTCCCTCTGCATCTACGTAGTTGGGGCGTCGACGGATGAACGGCGCCGGGATTTGATTGTCAGGTCACTGGTCTGCCGGAATCATCCCACTACCTACCACTCAATCCACGTGCAAGAACGCGCCCGAAGCCACACAAAGTCATCGCGCGGTCACAGCAGATTCTAAGCCGAAATTAAGATGCCCCTCCGGCAACCGCGAGGAGGGCGGCGCCGGAGGGGCTGGTTCCCGGGTGAGCGGCGGGAACCTGTCTTGTGTCGGCCGGGGTCAGTCCTCCCGCAGTTCGCAGGTGGCGAGCTGCTCGAGGCCAGCCGGACGATCCCCCTGCCGACCGATCGAGATCGCGATCCGCTCGATCGCCGCCGTCCGTTTGCTCGCCAACGGACCAAGAATCGCGTTGTCCACGAAGTTCCGACCACCCTGACCCTGGCTGCTCACCAACCGCGCGTTGGCCTGCGCAAGCTGCGTCTCCAACGCCCGCAGATCCCGGTCCACCTCGGCCCGCGCCGCCGCCGGCACCGCCGGCAACCGGTCCACCACGCTGGGACAGACGATCACTCCCACATCGTCTGCGACAGAGGTGTCGGCCGCCGCGAGACCGATGCCGGCCCCCATGATCACAGCCGCCAGGCCGACCGTGCCGGCCACCTTCCACCGCCGGGAGTTTAACGGCGAGGGACCGACCGGGTGGTCGACCCTCCGCCGGGGAGAACGCGAGTACATGGGACTGACAACCCAACCCTTCTGGGGACAGTTGCCGGTAGCCGCGCCGCTCGATCGACGGCGTCCCGGTGGGCCGTGCGGCCCGTGTCCGGCGGCGCCCCGAGCGCGAGGCCGCCAGACACTGTCGGAGGATGTTCGGTGAGGCGTCGACGGTTTCCGCCGCTGTCTCGACCATGCATACGGCGGTCCGACGGGGACGGTTCAACCCCGGTCGACAGAGCATCCGATCGACGGGCGCCGGGGCAACGGACCGGGTCAATGGACCCCGAGGCGACCGGACCGCGACCGGGGCGGACCACCGGGTCCGTCACCGACGGCCGGTTTCGAAGGTGGGGCGACGCAGCCGACTCTTGCGGGAGACCGACGTTAAGGCGCGCCGCCCCGCCCACACACACTACTCGCGCACCCTGCGAAAAGGATTACTGGACGCGCTGTAGCGGACTAGCAATTGCTTGGCTCGTCGGTCGGTACGGCACCCCGTTGCTGAGTCGCGACTCAGTGCAGCCGATCCGGCACCAACCGCACCGACACCGGACCTGCCAGCACCGGCGCGGGCGCGTCGGGACCGCCGCCAGGCGTCCACGGTGCCAGAATACGACGGGTGACGACATCTGCTGCCGGGCCGGAGATCAGCGACGCGCTGCGCGACTTCTGGCGCGAACGGCACCTGTGCACGCTGACCACGCTGCGCCCGGACGCAAGCCCGCATGTGGTTCCGGTCGGAGTGACCTTCGACCCGGACAGCGGCGTCGCCCGGGTGATCACCTCCGCCCGGTCCCGCAAGGCCGCACACGTGCGGGCCGCCGGCGTGACCGGGGCTCGGGTGGCCGTCTGCCAGGTCGACGGCAAGCGATGGTCGACGCTGGAAGGCCTGGCCCGGCTCCACGACGATCCGCCGACGGTCCGTGACGCGGAACAGCGCTACGCCCTGCGGTACCGGGTACCACGCCCCAACCCGGACCGGGTGGTGCTGGTCATCACGGTCACCCGCCGGCTCGGCAACGTCTGATCCGGGCGACGTCACACGGATCACCACCGACGGGGTGGCCATGTCGAGCAACGCGGCGAACCGATACCGTCGGACGATGCCCCCCAGATCCGGACCGGCTGTGGTCACCGTCGTCGGTATCGGCGCCGACGGATGGGACGGGTTGTCCGGCGCCGCCCGGTCCGCGCTGCGCGCGGCGACCGCGCTGCTGGGCAGCCGCCGGCAGATCGAGCTGATCCCACCGCCCGAACGGCCGGCGGCCACCGGCACCTGGCCCACCCCGTTGCTCGCCCACCTGCCCCGGCTGCTCGACGAGCACCGCGGGCAGCACCTCGCGGTGCTGGCCAGTGGCGACCCGATGCACTACGGCATCGGCGGCACCCTGGTCCGGCTACTCGGCCCCGACCGGGTACGGGCGGTGCCCCACCCGTCGGTGGTCTCGTTGGCCTGCGCCCGGCTCGGCTGGCCGGTCGAGGAGGTCGACGTGGTCAGCGCCGTCGGCCGCCCGGTACAGCTGCTGCACCCCCTGATCCGCCCCGGGAGTCGGCTGCTGGTACTCAGCGCCGGCACGGCCACCCCGGGTGAGGTGGCCGGCCTGCTCAGTGCCCGGGGCTACGGACCCAGCCCGCTGACCGTACTGGAACAACTCGGCGGCGCCCGGGAACAGCTGCGGACGGCCACCGCCCAGGACTGGGGCGGCTTCGATGTCGACCCGCTCAACGTCGTCGCGGTGGACTGCCGGGCCGAGCCGGGCACCCCGCCGCTGCCCCGGGTGCCAGGGCTGCCCGACGACGTCTACCAGCACGACGGCCAGCTGACCAAACGGGAAATTCGGGCGGTCACGCTGGCCCGGCTGGGTCCTCTGCCCGGGCAGCTGCTCTGGGACATCGGGGCCGGATCGGGCAGCATCGCCATCGAGTGGTCCCGTGTCCATCCGCAGTGCCGGGCCGTCGCCGTGGAGCACGACCCACGGCGGGCTGAGCGGATCGCGGCGAACGCGGCGACACTCGGCGTACCGGGTATCACGGTGGTCGCCGCGGCCGCCCCGCAGGCACTGGTCGGTCTCGACCCTCCGGACGCGGTCTTCGTCGGCGGCGGGGTCACCACCACCGGGCTGCTGGACGCCGCCTGGTCGGCACTGCGGCCCGGCGGCCGCCTGGTGGTCAACGCGGTGACCGTCGAATCCGAGGCGCTGCTCGCCGGTTGGCACTCCCGCATCGGCGGCGACCTGACCCGGATCGCCGTCAACCGGGCCGCCCCGGTCGGTGGGTTCACCGGGTGGCGACCGATGATGCCGGTGACCCAGTGGGCGGTGGAACGCCAGTGACCGTACGATTCGTCGGCGCCGGCCCCGGTGCCGCCGACCTGATCACCGTCCGGGGCCGCGAGGTCGTCGCGACCAGCCCGGTCTGCCTGTACGCCGGCAGTCTGGTCCCGACCGAGCTGCTCGCCCACTGCCCACCCGGGGCCCGGCTGGTCGACACCGCCCGGCTGACCCTGGACGAGATCGTCGCCGAGATGCTGGCCGCGCACGCCGCCGGGCTCGACGTCGCCCGGCTGCACTCCGGCGACCCCTCGCTGTTCAGCGCCGTCGCCGAACAGATCCGTCGGTTGGACGCCGCCGGGGTGCCGTACCAGATCGTGCCCGGCGTGCCCGCCTTCGCCGCGGCCGCCGCCGCGCTCGGCCGGGAACTGACCGTACCGGAGGTCGGCCAGACGGTGATCCTGACCCGGGTGTCCGCCAGCTCCACCGCCATGCCGCCCGGCGAGGACCTGGCCACCCTCGGCGCCAGCCGGGCCACCCTGGTGCTGCACCTGGCCGTTCAGCGCATCGACGAGGTGGTGGCCGACCTGCTGCCGCACTACGGCGCGGACTGTCCGGTGGCGGTGGTGGCGCGGGCCAGCCGGCCCGACGAGGTGGCGCTGCGGGGCACGCTGGCTGACATCGCCGGCCAGGTGCACACCGCCGGCGTACGGCGTACCGCAGTGATCGTCGTCGGCGCGGTGCTCGGCGCGGCGGGTTTCCCCGACAGCCATCTGTACAGCGCCGACCGGTGCCGGCGATGACCGGTGACCGCACCGGCTCCAGCCCGGACGGCGGACCCCGGGTGCTCATTCTCGGCGGCACCGCCCAGGCCCGTCAGCTCGCCGCCGCGCTGTCGACCGATCCGCCGGCGCGGGTGGTGACCTCGCTGGCCGGCCGGGTGGCCCGGCCTCGGCTGCCGCACGGCGAGACCCGTATCGGTGGCTTCGGTGGACCGGATGGGCTGGCCCGCTGGCTACGGGACGAACGCATCGGCGCGGTGGTGGACGCTACCCACCCGTTCGCGAACCGGATCTCCACCTCGGCGGTCACCGCTTGTGCCCGGACCGGCACACCGCTGCTGGTGCTGCGCCGGCCGGGCTGGACGGCCGGGCCGGGCGACGTCTGGCACCGGGTGCCGGACCTGACCGCTGCCGCCGCCACGCTGCCCGCACTGGGTAGCCGGGCGATGCTGACCACCGGCCGGCAGAGCCTGGCCGCGTTCGCGCCGCTGAGCGGCGTCTTCTTCCTGATCCGGACGGTGGACCCGCCGCATCCGCCGCTGCCCGCCGACCGGGTACTGCTGCTCGATCGTGGGCCGTACACCGTGGACGGCGAACGAACGCTGATGCGCACGCACGCCATCGACGTGCTGGTCACCAAGGACAGCGGCGGCGACGAGACGTACGCCAAGCTCGTCGCCGCCCGCGAGCTCGGACTGCCGGTGCTGATGGTCGACCGGGCCGCCGCGCCACCCGCACCGACGGTCAGCGACGTCAACGCCGCCGTGACCTGGCTGGCCAGGCTCAGCACGGCGGCAGGTGCTCAGCCCGGGTAGTGCCGTGGGGTGAAGACCACCGGCGCCGCGTCCCGGTTGTGGTTGACCTGAGTCGCTGACGAACCGATGATCAGCAGGGTCCGCATGTCCACCGTGGCCGGGTCCAGATCGGCCAGCGCCACCACGTCGACGCGTTCGCCGGGGCCACCGATGTCGCGACCCACCACCACCGGGGTCTGCGCCGACCGGTGCTCCAGCAGCAGATCCCGGGCCCGGGCCAGCTGCCAGGTTCGGCTGCGCGACGCGGGGTTGTAGATCGCGATCACCAGGTCGGCGCGGGCGGCGGCGAGCAGCCTCCGCTCGATCACCGGCCAGGGTTTGAGCCGGTCCGACAACGACAGCACGCAGTAGTCGTGCCCGAGCGGTGCCCCCACCCGGCTGGCCACCGCCTGGGCGGCGGTCACGCCGGGCAGCACCCGGACCGGCACGTCCTTCCAGCGGGGCTCGGCGGCGACCTCCAGCACCGCGGCGGCCATCGCGAACACCCCGGGGTCGCCGGAGGAGACCACCGCGACCCGGGCTCCGTCGGCCGCCAGCCGAAGCGCGTGCGCGGCCCGCTGCGCCTCGACCTGGTTGTCCGACGGGTGCCGGCGTTGCCGGGGGTTGGCCGGCACCCGGTCCAGGTACGGTCCGTACCCGACCAGGTCGTCGGCGGCCGCGAGAGCGGTCTGGGCCTGTGGGGTGATCCAGTCCCGACCGGCCGGTCCGAGGCCGACCACCACCACCTCTCCCCGGCCGGACCGGGCGGTGTCGGCGGCGCTCGCCGCGACGGTGCCACCGCGACGGCTGGCCAGCAACGCCAGAGAGAAGTACGGCACCGTCGCCGGGTCGACGTCGGCCAGCGGCTCGACGCGTTCCCCCCCGGCGCTGACCCGTTCGACGTACCACGCGTCGTCGAGCCGGCCGGCGGCGGTCAGCGCGTCGCGTACCGCCGGGAAGGTCCGGCCCAGCTTGAGCACAGCGGCGGCGTCGGTCTCGGCCAGCCGTCTAGTCAGTTCCGCCCCGGACAGGGTGCCGGGCAGGACGGTGAGCACCTCGTCGGCCTCGACCAACGGCCGGCCGAGTGCGGCGGCGGCACCGCTCATCGAGGTGACGCCGGGCACCACCTCGGTCGGGTACCGGTCGGCCAGCCGCTTGTGCAGGTGCATGTAGGAGCCGTAGAACAGCGGGTCGCCCTCGGCGAGCACGACCACGGTCCGACCGGCGTCGAGATGGGCGGCGAGCCGCCGCGCGCAGTCGGCGTAGAACTCGTCCATCGCCGCCCGGTAGCCGCCGGGGTGGGTGCTGCGCTCGGTGGTCACCGGGTAGACCAACGCCTCCTCGATCTGTCCCGCGCGCAGGTACGGCTCGGCGATGGACCGGGCTACGCTGCGACCGTGCCGGGCACTATGGTGCACGACCACGTCGGCCGCAGCAATCAGCCGGGCAGCCTTCACGGTAACCAGTTCCGGGTCACCCGGGCCGAGCCCGACGCCGTAGAGCTGACCCGGTCCGCCGCGACGCGCGTTCAACGCCCCACCTGTCCCTCGTCGTCGTTGGCGATCGCGTTCAGTGCGGCGGCGGCCATCGCGCTGCCACCGCGTCGTCCCCGGACCACCAGGTGTTCCAGTCCACCATGGTCGATCAAGGCCTGCTTGGACTCGGCGGCGCCGATGAATCCGACCGGTACGCCGAGCACCGCCGACGGCCGGCCGGCACCGGCGTCGACCAGCTCCAACAGCCGGAACAGCGCGGTCGGTGCGTTGCCGACGGCGACCACCGCGCCGTCAAGGCGGTCGACCCACAGCTCGACGGCCGCTGCGCTGCGAGTGGTGCCCAGCCGGTCGGCCAGCTCGGGCACCCGGGGGTCGGACAGGGCGCACAGCACCGGGTTGTCGGCCGGCAGCCGGCGCCGGGTGATGCCGGCGGCGACCATGGTGGCGTCGCAGAGGATCGGCGCGCCGGCCCGCAACGCGCCCTGGGCGGCAGCCACTACCTGCGGCGAGAAGACCAGGTCGTCAACCAGGTCGACCATCCCGCAGGAGTGAATCATCCGCACCGCGACCCGGGCCTGCTCGGCGGTGAGTCGGCTCAGGTCGGCCTCGGCGCGGATGGTGGCGAACGACTGCCGGTAGATCTCTGCCGCGTCGCGGACATGGTCCATCATGGCTCCTCACGTGCGATCTGGACGGCTGCGCCAAGGGCAGCCCCGGGCGGGAGGCGGATGCTGGTCCGGTCGGGGGCGTCGATCCGGTACCCGTCACCGGTGGCGGTCACCCGGACCATCGGCCCGGTCGGACTGCCGCAGCCACGCTCACAGCCGATCCAGTGCACCGGCAGGCGGTGACGGCGCCCCGGTGCTGGCAGCCGCCCGGTGTGCGTCGCTGTCGCGTCGGCGCGCACGTCGGCCCGGGACCGGGCACAGCCCGGCAGCCCGGCGCAGGCGGTCACTCCGAGCCACGGCGAGTCGGGGTCGGTGACCAGCCCGGCGCGGGCGAGCCGGTCCGCCCAACCGGCGGGGTCAGTGACCCGGGGCAGTACCACCCCCCGCCACGGCGTGATCCTCAACTGCGGCGAGGCGGCCGTGAGCAGGTCGACCTGGTCGACTGTCAAGCGTCCCAACGGGACCGCCACGACGAGAGCGAAGTCGCCGTCGGGACGGTGTCGCACCCCGACCGGCGCAACGGGACCGCCGGCCGGCGTCAGTGGTTGCCACCGCCGCGCGGTACGCCGTACCCCGGGTGCGGTGCCGGCCCGGATCACGACTCGGTCCAGCGCTGCCGGAGTCAGGTCATCGAGGCGCCACGCGCTGCCCGCCGCTGCGTCCGGATCGTCGAGGAAGGCACGGGCGGCGGCGACCGCGACCCGTACCGCGTCGGCGGGCCGGGCCCGCAGCCCGTGGTCGCCACCGGCGAGCAGCACGGTCACCTCGTCGTCCGGGCCGGGCAGCAGACCGACGTCGGCTCGGGCCGCTACGGTGTCGCCTCGGCCGTCGTCGATAGCGAAGAGGAACCGCCCGGAGAGCCGGGCCAGGTCCGGCTCCGCGCAGATCGCCGTATCGAGGGCGCGGACCTGCGCCCCGACGTCCCAGGCCGCCGGGGTGTCGATGTCGGCGAGGGCGGAGCCGAGGATATTGCGGACCCGTTCGTGCGCGGTCGACGGCAGCAGCCCGGCCGCACGCAGCCGGGCGGCGAGCGGTCCGGTGGCGGCGGCCGCGACCGCGCGCACCTGGACGTTCGCCCGGCTGGTCAGTTCGAGATGTCCATCACCGTGGTCACGGGCGACGGCGGCCAGCAGCCGCAACTGGACGGCGGTGAGCAGCCCTCCGGGGCAGCGGATCCGGGCCAGCAGGCCGTCGGCTGCCGGGTGCAGTTGCAGGGCGCCGGGGCAGGCATCGGGTGCGCCCCGGGCGGGCGGCGATGGCAAGGCGGGCACCCGGCGGATACTACGGGTCGTCCCCGGACGGCGGCCGCCGCACGGCGAATACATCACACCTTGACGAAACGTCCGCCGGTCGTGAAAGTGTTCGTAGCCAGACGCGGCGACAAGCGGAGGAAGTCCGGTGTGAATCCGGTGCGGTCCCGCCACTGTCACCGGGGAGCAGACCCCACCGACGGCCACGGTCCCTCACGGGCCGGAAGGCCGGGGCGAGCGTTGATCCGGGAGCCAGGAGACTCCGGTCGCCGCGACCGACGACCCGGGGCGCGGACCCCGAGGGAGGACCGGGCGTCCGATGATGCTACTTTTGTCCACTTCAGATACTGATCTGCTGAGTGGACGGGCCAGCGGTGCCGACTGGCGCCTGGCAAACCCGGCCCGACTGTCGGTCGACGACCTTCCGCCGCTGCTGGCCGGCGTCGACCTCGTGGTGGTCCGGCTACTCGGCGGCCGCCGGGCCTGGCCGGACGGGCTGGACGCGCTGCTGGCCGGACCCCGTCCGGTGGTGGTGCTCAGCGGCGAGCAGGCCCCGGACGCCGCCCTGATGGAGCTGTCCACCGTACCCGCCGGGGTGGCCGCCGAGGCGCACGCCTACCTGGCCCACGGCGGCCCACCGAACCTCGCCGAACTGCACCGCTTCCTGTCCGACACGGTGCTGCTCACCGGGCACGGTTTCGCCGCGCCGCGGCCGGCACCGGAGTGGGGTGTGCTGGAGCGCGCGGCGACGCCGGCCGGACCGGGCCGGCCGACCGTGGCGGTGCTCTACTACCGGGCCCACCACCTGGCCGGCAACACCGGCTTCGTGCACGCGCTGTGCGACGCGGTCGACGCCGCCGGCGGTCGGGCGCTGCCGGTCTACTGCTCGTCGCTGCGCTCGGCCGACCCGCAGCTGCTGGCCACCCTGGGTCAGGCCGATGCCCTGGTGGTGACCGTGCTGGCCGCCGGCGGGACCCGACCGGCGACCGTCGGCGCCGGAGGCGACGACGACGCCTGGGACGTCGGGGCTCTCGCCGAGCTGGACGTGCCGATCCTGCAGGGACTCTGCCTGACCAGCTCCCGGCAGACCTGGGCGGCCACCGACGACGGACTATCCCCTTTGGACGCAGCGACCCAGGTTGCCATCCCGGAGTTCGACGGCCGGCTGATCACCGTGCCGTTCTCGTTCAAGGAGATCGACGCCGACGGCCTGTCGGTGTACGTGGCCGACCCCGAGCGGGCCGCCCGGGTCGCCGGGATCGCGGTCCGCCACGCCATGCTGCGGCGCGTCGCTCCGGCCGACAAACGGATCGCGGTGCTGCTGTCGGCGTACCCGACGAAGCACGCCCGAATCGGTAACGCGGTCGGGCTGGACACCCCGGCGAGTGTCCTGGCGCTGCTGCGGACGCTGCGCGACGCTGGCTACGACGTCGGGCCGCCCGACGGCCCCGACGCGGTCCCCGGCCTGGCCGACGGCGACGGCGACGCGCTGATGCACGCGCTGATCGCCGCCGGCGGGCAGGACCCGGACTGGCTGACCGAGGAGCAGCTGGCCGGCAACCCGGTGCGGATTCCGGCCCGCGACTACCGCCGCTGGTACGCGAAGTTCCCGGCCGAGCTGCGCGAACAGGTCGAACGGCACTGGGGTCCGCCGCCGGGTGAGCTGTACGTGGAAACCTCCCGCGACCCCGACGGCGAGCTCGTGCTCGCGGCACTGAACGCTGGCAACATCGTGCTGCTGGTGCAGCCGCCACGCGGCTTCGGAGCCAACCCGGTGGCCATCTATCACGACCCGGACCTGCCGCCGAGTCACCACTACCTGGCTGCTTACCGGTGGCTGGAGCACAGCTTCGGCGCGCACGCCGTGGTGCACGTCGGCAAGCACGGCAACCTGGAGTGGCTGCCGGGCAAGACGGTCGGGCTCAGCGCCGACTGCGGGCCGGACGCCGCCCTCGGTGACCTGCCGCTGATCTACCCGTTCCTGGTCAACGACCCCGGCGAGGGCACCCAGGCCAAACGACGGGCGCACGCCACCCTGATCGACCATCTGGTGCCGCCGATGGCCCGGGCGGAGAGCTACGGCGACATCGCCCGGTTGGAGCAGCTGCTCGACGAACACGCGAACATCGCCGCCCTGGACCCGGCGAAGCTGCCGGCGATCCGGGCGCAGATCTGGACCCTGATCCAGGCCGCCCGGCTCGACCACGACCTCGGTCTGGACGACCGGCCGCACGACGCCGAGTTCGACGACTTCCTGCTGCACGTCGACGGGTGGCTCTGCGAGGTCAAGGACGTGCAGATCCGCGACGGGCTGCACGTGCTCGGCGCGGCACCGGTCGGCGCGGCCCGGGTCGATCTCGTGCTGGCGATGCTGCGGGCCCGGCAGATGTGGGCCGGGCAGGTCGCGGCGCTACCCGGCCTGCGGGAGGCGCTGGGCCTGGACGAGTCCGGCACCGACCGCGACGGCACCGACGCCGCCGAGGCGACCGCCCGGGAGCTGGTCGCGGCGATGGAGGGGCACGGTTGGCGGTCGGACGCCGCCGTCGAGGTCGCCACGCGTGTGCTCGGCGACGATGACGAGCGGACCGCGCTGGTCACTCGGATCCTGGAGTTCGCGGCGACCGAGGTGGTCCCCCGGCTGGCCCGCACCGCCGACGAGCTGGCCCACGTCGCGCACGCACTGGCCGGCGGGTACGTGCCGGCCGGGCCGAGCGGGTCGCCGTTGCGCGGATTGATCAACGTGCTACCGACCGGACGCAACTTCTACTCGGTGGACCCGAAGGCGGTGCCGAGCCGGCTGGCCTGGGAGACCGGGCAGGCGATGGCAGAGTCGCTGCTGGCCCGCTACCGGGCCGACACCGGCGACTGGCCCCGCTCGGTGGGACTGTCGGTATGGGGCACGTCGGCGATGCGGACCGCCGGCGACGACATCGCCGAAGTGCTGGCGCTGCTCGGCGTACGGCCCGTGTGGGACGAGGCGTCGCGACGGGTGACCGGCGTCACGGTAGTCCCGGCCGAGGAGCTGGGCCGGCCCCGCATCGACGTGACGGTGCGGATCTCAGGCTTCTTCCGTGATGCGTTCCCGCATGTGGTGGCCATGTTGGACGACGCGGTCCGACTGGTCGCGGCCCTCGACGAGCCGGACGAGCTGAACTTCGTCGCCGCGCACGCCCGCGCCGACCTGGCCACCCACGGCGACACCCGGCGGGCCACCATGCGGATCTTCGGCTCCAAGCCGGGGGCCTACGGTGCCGGGCTGCTGCAGCTGATCGACAGCCGTAACTGGCGCGACGACGCCGACCTGGCCGAGGTGTACGCGGTGTGGGGCGGCTACGCCTACGGCCGGGACCTCGACGGCGCGCCGGCGCGCGACCAGATGGAGTCGGCGTACCGACGAATCGCGGTCGCGGCGAAGAACATCGACACCCGCGAGCACGACATCGCCGACTCCGACGACTACTTCCAGTACCACGGCGGCATGATCGCCACGGTACGGGCGTTGACCGGGTCGGCCCCGGCGGCCTACGTCGGCGACAGCACCCGGCCGGAGGCGGTGCGCACCCGCGCCCTGCACGAGGAGACCGCCCGGATCTTCCGGGCCCGGGTGGTGAACCCGCGCTGGCTGGCGGCGATGCGCCGGCACGGTTACAAGGGGGCGTTCGAGCTGGCCGCCACGGTCGACTACCTGTTCGGCTACGACGCCACCGCCGGGGTGGTGGCCGACTGGATGTACGACAAGCTGGCCGAGACGTACGTGCTCGACGAGGTCAACCAGAGGTTCCTTACCGAGTCGAACCCGTGGGCGTTGCACGGGATCACCGAGCGGCTACTGGAGGCGGCCGACCGCAAACTGTGGGAGTATCCCGACCCGGCGGTGCTGGACGGGCTGCGGGAGGTGTTCCTGCGAACCGAGGGCGACCTGGAGGACCGCGCCGGTTGACCTGGACGGTGCGGTGCGGTCGGCCGGGCGCGCCGGCGGTGCCGCGCGTAAGGTCGAGGCATGAGTGCGGCGGCGTCGGGGAGCATCCGATACGACGGGACGACGGTCGCCGACGCGCAGCCGGAGAGCGTGCTGCTACCCGGCCACGACGTGCCGCTGGGCCGCTACACGACGGTTCGGCGGCTGCTGCCGCAGCGACCCAGGCGCATGGTCGGTGCCTGGTGTTTCGTCGACCGCTTCGGGCCCGACGACGTGGCCGGGCGGTCCGGCATGCAGATTCCGCCGCACCCACACACCGGGCTGCAGACGGTGACCTGGCTGGTCGACGGTGAGATTCTGCACCGGGACAGCCTGGGTAGCGTGCAGTCGATCGTGCCGGGACACCTCAACCTGATGACCGCCGGGCACGGCATCGCCCACTCGGAGCAGTCACCGCCGGTCCATCCGCCGGTGATGGACGGCCTGCAACTGTGGGTGGCGTTGCCCGAGTCGGCCAGGCACGGCGAGCCTCGGTTCGCGCATCATGCCGCGTTGCCACAGGTGGGTGCCGGTGACGCGCGGATTACCGTGGTGGTCGGCGAGTACGCCGGCGTCCGGTCCCCGGCCGAGATGGCGAGCCCGATCGTCGGAGCCCAGGTCGACATCGACGCCGATGCGACCGTCGCGCTGACGCTGCGCGACGATTTCGAGTATGCCCTCCTGACGATGTCCGGCACGGCCCGGGTCGACGGGGTGGAGCTGGCCCCGGGCGGGCTGCTCTACCTGTGCGAGGGCCGGTCGGCCACGACGGTGACCACCGACGGCCCGGCCCGGCTGTTCCTGCTCGGCGGGGAGCCGTTCGACGATCCGCTCGTGATGTGGTGGAACTTCGTCGCCCGCAGCCATGAGGAGCTGGTTGCCGCCCGCGATGACTGGGCGGCCGGTAGGCGGTTCGGCACGGTGACCGGCTGCGTCGACGCCCCGCTGCCGGCGCCGGAAATGCCGATCACCCGGGTCAAGGCCCGCGACCGGCACGGCCGTACGGTCGGCTGACCGTCGCACGACCGGTCGACTTCGTCGACGTATCGAAATTCTTCGTTCGCAATCTTTACTGTTAACTGTCCTTACGCTAACTTCATCGGCAAAGGCCGGCCGCCCCACCGCCACCCACGACGTGCGGAGCGCCCCCATGCGACGACGAGTTCTCCTGCCTCTGCTCGCCACCGGCACCATGCTCGGCACCCTGCTGGTCGCCGCCCCGGCCAACGCGCACGGTTACATCTCCTATCCGCCCAGTCGACAGGCGATGTGCGCGCAGGGCCGAGTCGCCAACTGTGGCCCGATCGTGTGGGAGCCGCAGAGCGTCGAAGGCCCCAAAGGACAGCGCACCTGTCACGGCGGGGTGAGCCGCTTCGCCATCCTCAACGACGACAGCGCCAACTGGCCGGCCACCGCGGTCGGCGGCGGGTCGGTCACCTTCACCTGGACACTGACCGCCCGACACGCCACCAGCACCTGGGAGTACTACGTCGGCGACGACCGGATCGCCGTGTTCGACGACGGTGGCCGACAGCCCGCCGCCACCGTGTCGCACACCGTGGATCTCGGCAGCCACACCGGCCGGCAGAAAGTGCTGGCGATCTGGAACGTCGCGGACACCACGAACGCCTTCTACTCCTGCGTGGACATCCAGATCGGTGGAGATCCGGGCCCGTCGCCGACCCCGGCGCCACCACCGCCGACCACCCCACCACCGACGTCCACGCCCACCGTGTCGCCCGAACAGCCCGGCGGCACCTGGGCCGCCGGCACCACGTACCAGGTCGGTGCCGTCGTCAGCTACGCCGGCGTCAGCTACCGGTGCCGGCAGGCACACACCGCGCTCGCCGGCTGGGAACCGCCGAACGTACCGGCGCTGTGGCAACGGCTCTGACCGACCGGTGCATCATGTACGGATGTCGCCACCATGGGACACCGCCGGCCAGGTGGCGGTACCGAAACTGGTGCCGCCGGTCGGTGCCGCGCTGTTCGTCATCGGCGCGGCGCGGGTGCCGGCCGCCGGCAGCGACGTGTTAAGCGTGGCTGGTCGGCCGGACGCTACGGCGCCGACTACCAGTTCACCAGCCCGCAGCCGGTCAGCGACCCGGCCTGGTTCATCGTCACCGTGCCGACGGCCGGCAGCTACCGGGTCGAGGATCAACGTGGTGGTGGCCGAGTGGGTTATCCGGCGTCGCGCCGCCGGCCAGGACCGACGACCCGACGCGGTACGGGTCAGCTGATCCGCTCGACCACGACCCGCCGGATGACGAACTTGCCCGGCTCCCGGACCTGTTCGAACGCGGCGTCGTTAAGCAGAACGCAGCTGCCCGACGGGCTGGTCACCGTGACGGTGACGCTCCGGTCGTTGTCGAGGTTGGTCACCTTGAGCACGGTGCCGACAGGGAAGGTGCCGCTGGAGGCGGCCGGGCCGGCGTCCTCGTTGAACAGGGTCACCGTCGATCCCGCGCAGACGACGTCGCCGGGTGTCCCGGTGTCCGGCGCGGCGGCGTCGCCCGTACCATCGGGCTGCTCCGGCGCGGGCGTCGCGGCCGGCGCGCCGGCGCCGACGTCGGCCGTGCAGCCGGCGGCGGCCCGCCGCTGCTCGATCAGGTCGACCACTGCCTGCCGGTTGGCGATCCGGTCGTTGGACAGGGCGTCCGGGTTGGCCCGCTGCTCGGCGATGAAGGTCAGGTTGTTCCGCAGCGCGGTGTCCAGGCCGTCGCAGTTCTCCCCCGCGTTGCCGAGCCCGGTGCCGACCGCCAGTCCGCCGCCGAGCAGGGCTGCTGCCGCCGCCCCGACGAAGACCTTACGCGCCCGCCCACTCCTGGCATCCCACCCGTACATCCACCGCTCCTCTCGGTAGCCGCTGCCCGAAACGCAGCTACCGGGCCATACGTGGGTGGATGGTCGACGGATCTGTCCGGAACCTCAAGTTTCCATTAAGGATCTTCACAGAATTCACGGACAGTCACCTCGCGAGGCCGTCCGACGACACGGCGCCGCCGGCTCCGTCGCACACTTCTTCCGGCGGCGCCGTGGCCTACCGGGCCGCTGGGGCACGGACCACCAGACGATCCAGCAGTTCGCGGCTGGCGGCGGCGACGGCCGCCACGGCGGCGTCGAACGCCTCCGCGTTGTGGGCGGCTGGTTGCCGGAAACCAGAGATCTTCCGGACATACTGCAGCGCGGCGGCCTCAATGTCGGCGTCGGTCACCTCGGCGGTGTACGGCTCACGGAGCGTCTTGATGCTTCGGCACATGCGCTCCATACTGCCGCAGCCCACGATGGCAGGCGGCCCCGAGGCGGCCGGACGACCCAGGCCAGCTTGACGAACCAAGCTAACACAATTAGCTTAAGCGTTATGCCATGTAGCCAGCCTACGCGGTCCGGCCGCCGACATGCCTAGAGCAGGGCTCACCCGGGGCGGCCTGGTCGACGCCGCGATCGCCCTCATCGACGAGCAGGGACTCGACGCGCTGTCGCTCAACGCGGTGGCCGGCCGGGTCGGGGTCGCCACACCGTCGCTCTACAAGCACGTCACCGGCGGCCTCACCGAACTGCGGACGCTCATCGCTGCCCGGCTCATCGGTGAGTTCGCCGACGAACTCACCCGGCACACCCTCGGTCTCAGTCGGGACGCCGCCGTCGCCGCCCTGATGCACGCCAGCCGGGACTACGTCCGCCGACATCCCGCCCGGTGGGCGGCGATGCCCGCCGACCCGATCCGCGACCCGGTGACCGTCGCCGAAGGAACCCGGCTGCTGGAGGTGATCCTGGCCGTGCTGCGCGGCTACGGACTGCAGCGGTCGGCGGCGGTACACGCCACCCGCTGCCTACGGGCGATGATGCACGGCTTCGTCTGCCTGGAAATCGACGGCGGCTTCGGCCTGCCCGAGGACGTGACGGAGAGCTACGAACGGCTGATTGCCATGTTCACCGCCAGCTTGCCGCGGGACTGACACCGTCCGCCGCGCGGCCGTCACCAGCCGGGTGGCGATCTGCGGCCGCGCCGCCCAGTGCAGGTGCAGGTACGACGCGTGCACGCCACCGGCGACGAAACCCTCCGGCGCCGCGCCACGCCACCCCCAGGCCATTGCCGCGCCGGCCCGCGGCGTCACCTCGGTACGGTGGAACTCGTGGCCGGTCAGCCGGGCCCCCTCCGGCGCCAACACGCTGTCGGTCAACGCCACCGCATCGCGGTAGCCGAGCGTCAACCGGGAAGTCATCCGCGCGTCCGCCGGCAGCACCCCGCACATCGGCGCCTCGTCGAGGGTGCGGCACAGCCACAGCAGGCCGGCGCACTCGGCGACGATCGGCGCACCGGCGGCCGCCAACGCCGCCACCTGCCGCCGCAACCCGGCGTTCGCGGCCAGCTCGGCGGCGTACACCTCGGGAAAGCCGCCGCCGACGACCAACGCCGCAGTCGCCGCGGGCAGCCGCTGGTCACGGACCGGATCGACGGTACGCACCTCGGCACCGGCGGCCGTCAGCAGCTCGACGGTCTCCGGATAGCCGAAGCTGAACGCCGGTCCACCGGCGACGGCGACCACCGGCCGGTCACCGCTCGCCGCTGCTGGCGCGTCCTCGCCGGAGCCGGCGTCCGCGTGCCCGACAGCGCCCGCCGACGACCAGGGTTCGACCGCCAGCAGGGGTGCGGCGCCCGCCACCGCCGCCACCGCGGCCAGGTCCACCGACGCGGCGACCAACTCCGCCAGCGCACCGACCGCCGCACGCGCCTCGACGGCGCGTTCCACCGCCGGCACCAGACCCAGATGCCGCGACGGGGTGTCGACCGACGGATGCCGCCGCAGCACCCCGAGCACCGGCGTGCCGACCTCCTCGCAGGCGTCCCGCAGCACCTGCGCGTGCCGGTCGGAGCCGACCCGGTTGAGGATCACCCCGGCAATGTGGACCTGACCGAACGACCGGAACCCGTGCACCAGTGCGGCGATCGACCGGCTCTGCCCGGCCGCGTCGACGACCAGCAGCACCGGGGCGGCCAGCAGCGCCGCGACCTGGGCGGTGGAGCCGACGTCGGCGCCGCCGACCCGGCCGTCGTAGAGCCCCATGACGCCCTCGATGACCGCGAGGTCGGCACCGGCGGCGCCGTGGGCGAACAGTGGCGCGACGCGCTCCTCACCGACCAGCACCGGGTCCAGGTTGCGGCCGGGCCGGCCGGCGGCGAGCGTGTGGTAGCCGGGGTCGATGTAGTCCGGGCCGACTTTGAAGCCGGCGACCCGGACACCCTGGGCCGCGTAGGCGGCGAGCAGGCCGGTGGCCACCGTGGTCTTGCCGTGCCCGGATCCGGGTGCGGCGATCACCACCCGGGGAACGGCTACCACTCGATGCCCTGCTGGCCCTTGCGTCCAGCGTCCATCGGATGCTTGACCTTGGTCATCTCGGTCACCAGGTCGGCGAGGTCGATCAGCTCCGGCGCCGCGTCCCGGCCGGTGACCACCACGTGCTGGCCGCCCGGCCGGTCCCGCAGCACCGACACCACCTCGGCGACGTCGATCCAGCCCCACTTCAACGGGTAGGTGAACTCGTCCAGCACGTAGAACCGGTACGCCTCGGCGGCCAGATCACGGCGGATCTGCGCCCAGCCCTCGGCTGCCTCGGCGGCGTGGTCGCGCTCGGTGCCGGGGCGCTGGATCCAGGACCAGCCCTCCCCCATCTTGTGCCAGGTCACCGGCGCTCCCCGGCCCGACGCACCGAGGGTACGCAGGGCCGCTTCCTCGCCCACCTTCCACTTCGGGGACTTGACGAACTGGTAGACGACCACCGGCCAGCCGGCCGCCCAGGCCCGCAACGCCATACCGAAGGCCGCTGTCGACTTGCCCTTACCGGGCCCGGTATGGACGGCGAGCACCGGCTGACGCCGCCGGGCCCGGGTGGTCAGCCCGTCGTCGGGGACGTGTTCCGGTTTACCCTGTGGCATCAGGCAGCCCTCCCGCTGGCGAGGCCGACCCGAGGTTGCGGCACCACCGCCGACAGCGCCTCCAGCGGCAGCCATTCGGCGTCGAAACCGGTGGCGAGCCGCCGGGCCAGGCCCAGTCGCACCGGACCAGACTCGCAGTCGAGCACCACCATCGCGGTGCCGGCGAGCAACGGCGCCAGGTCTATCGGATTCGGTCCGCTGGTCGACCGCCCGTCGGTGACCAACAGGATCAGTGGCCGACGGCGTGGCTCGCGGCGGCGCTCGGCGGCGACGGTGGCGGCGGCGGCCCGCAGCCCGGCGGCGATTGGGGTACGGCCACCGGTGCGCAACTGCGCCAGCTTGGCGACGGCCACCTCGTGGCTGCTGGTCGGTGGCAGCACCACGTCGGCGGCGGCACCCCGGAAGGTGATCATCCCGATCCGGTCCCGCCGGTGATAGGCGTCGCGCAGCAGCGACAGCACGGCGGTCTTGACCACGGTCATTCGCTGCCGGGCTGCCATCGACCCGGAGGCGTCGACCACGAACAGAATCAGGTTCGCCTCCTGGCCGACGTAGCGGGCCTGGCGCAGGTCGGCGGGGGTGATCTGGCGGGCACCCCGGGATGCGGCGGCGCGCACCGTGGCTGGTAGATGCACCGTCGACGGCCGTCCAGTCAATGATCCGGCACCGACCACCCGGCCCCGGTCGGCGTGGGCCGCCGAACGTCGGCCGGGCGTCGCGCCCGCACCGAGCCCGGGTAGCCGCAGTGTCCGGGGCCGGTACGCGGGCCCGGCCGCCGCCGGAGCCGGACCGCCCGGCGGTACGCCGTCCGGCTGCTCGGCACCGCCCGCCGGCCCGCTGTCGTCCAGCGTCGCTGGCTCGGGCGACGGGCCGCCCTCCGGTGGTGGCGGACCCTGCGACGGGCCGCCCTCCGGTGGTGGCGGACCCTGCGGCGGCGGAGGATCGGGATCGTCGTCGCCGCACTCGTCACGCAACACCTCGTCGAGGCGCTGCTCGTCGGCACCGGGCGGGTCGAGCGGGTCACGGCGCCGCCGGTGCGGCAGCGCCAGCCGGGCTGTCTCGGCGACCTCGGCGGCGGTGACCGCCGGTTGGCCCCGCCAGGCGGCCAGCGCGACGGCGGCGCGGGCCATCACGATGTCGGCCCGCATACCGTCCACCTGGTACGCCAGGCAGATCCGGGCGATCCGGTCGATCTCGGCATCGGGCAGCGTGACCGCGGGCAGGGCCGCCCGCGCATCGCGTACCCGCAGTGCGAGCTGGTTGTCGGCGGACCGCCAGCGGTCCGCGAACGCCACCGGGTCGGTCTCGTACGCGAGCCGACGGCGCACCACCTCGGCCCGGTCGGCCACCTCGGAAGGTGCGGCCACCGACACCATCAGCCCGAAGCGGTCCAGCAACTGTGGACGCGGCTCGCCCTCCTCCGGGTTCATCGTGCCGACCAGCAGGAACCGGGCGGCGTGACTGACCGACACCCCGTCGCGTTCGACGTGGGCCCGGCCCATCGCCGCTGCGTCCAGCAGCAGGTCCACCAGATGGTCCGGCAACAGGTTGACCTCGTCGACGTAGAGCAGGCCCCGGTGCGCGGCGGCGAGCAGCCCCGGATCGTACGCCTTCACGCCGGCGCTGAGTACCCGCTGGATGTCGAGGGTGCCGACCACCCGGTCCTCAGTGGCGCCGACCGGCAATTCGACCAGAGCGGCCGGGCCGCGGCGTGCGGTCACCGGCGCGGTGTGCGGCCCGTCGGGGCAGGTCTGGTCCGGGGCTGCCGGATCGCAGCCGAACCGGCAGCCGAGCACCCGGTCGACCTCCGGTAGCAGCCCGGCCAGCGCGCGGACGATCGTCGACTTTGCGGTGCCCTTCTCACCCCGGATGAGCACGCCGCCGATGCCGGGGTGCACTGCGGCGAGCAGCAGGGCCTGCCGCAGGTCGGGCAGGCCGACGACGGCGGTGAACGGGTACGGCGTCATGGCAGGGGCCGACAGGTGTGCATGGTGAATCCCTCCCGCGGGTGTCCACGCCCGCGTACCGGTGGACCAGCGAGCGGCCGGAGTCTCCTGGCTGCCGGATCGACGTCGCGTCCCGAGCCTTCCCGCCGTTGGGGCAGTGGCTGTCTCAGGGGGACGCGACTCACCGGTCACAGTGGCGGGACCGCCCCGGATTCGCACCGGGTTCCTCCGCGCCGCTCGTGCCGGTCATGCTCCCCCACCGGCGGTCCACCGTCAATGTGGCGCCGGTCCCGGTGTCGGCCAGAGCCGCAGCCATTGCCCGAGCGGTCACCACGGCGGTACGCTGCGCAGGCCACGGTGTTCGGGAAGCCGGTGTGATTCCGGCGTGGTCCTCGCCACTGTGACCGGGAAGTGTCCGTTCCACCACGCCACTGGGCCGACGACGGTCCGGGAAGGCGGGACGGCCGCGACGATCCGGGAGCCAGGAGACCGGCCGTGGCATGCACCGCATCGCCACGAGGCATGGACGAGAGGATTTCCTGGCATGACTGCACCTTCTGTCGGCGGCGAGGTCACCACCACCGCCATCCGCGTACCGCTCGCCGGTTGGTTACTGGCCGCCGTCGCGGCGGTCGTCATCTACCTGGTCGCGCAGGACAACGGGCTGGTGCTGGCCGGTACCGCCGAGTTCGTGCACGAGTTCACCCACGACGGCCGGCACGCCCTCGGCGTACCGTGCCACTGAGCGGCGGCCGGCTCCGATGAGCACCTACCCGTTCGGCGCGGTGCTGGGCCGCGGCCTGCTCGCCGGTGCGGCCGCCGGCGTGGCAGGCGCGGTGGCGGCCCTGCTGATCGTCGAACCGCAGATCGAGTCGGCGCTGGTCGTCGAGGAGGCCCGCGCTGCGACCGGGACGGCCGGACACAGCCACGACGAGGAGTTGGTCGGTCGGGCCATGCAGGTCCTCGGCGGGCTGGTCGCCACCGTCGCGGTGGCGCTGTGCCTGGCGTTGATCGTCGCCGTGGTCTACGCGGCGACCCGGCACCTGCTGCCCGGCCACGACGACTTCCGCCGGGTGGGGCTGCTCGCCGGGCTCGGCTTCGTCGTGGTGGCGCTGCTACCGGCGATCCGCTTCCCGGCCAACCCGCCGGGCGTCGGCGATCCGGACACCGTCAACCAGCGCACCGGACAGTACCTGTCGTTCATCATCGCCGCAGCCGCCGTGACCTGGCTGGCGCTGCTGACCCACCGGCGGCTGACCGGCTGGGCGCGGCCGGCACCCTACCGGACGGTGGTCGCGGCGGCGCTGGCCATCGTCGGGTACGCCCTGCTGCTGGCGCTCTGGCCAGCCACCGGAGTCGACGTGCCCACCGACATCCCGGCGACGCTGCTGTGGGAATTCCGACTCGCCTCGCTGGCGCAGCTCGCCACCATGTGGACGGTCCTCGGGGTGGTGTTCGGACTGCTGCTCACCCCGGCCCGGACCGGTGGTCGGCGGTCCACGCTCGCCGACGTCGCGTGACGGCTGACGACGGCGCGGCAGGCCCGGAGCCCGGGCGCCTCGTCCGGGTGACCGTATGCCGAGGCTGCTGTTGCGGCACCCGCCGCAAACACCCGGACGTCGACCACGACCGGCAGCTCGACGAACTGCGTGCCGCCTCGCCGGTACGGGTGTCGGACTGCCTCAACGCCTGTGACCGGTCCAACGTGGTAATCGTGCAGCCGGCAGTGTTGGCCCACCGGCTGGGCGCTCGTCCGGTGTGGCTCGGCGGGGTGCTCGACGAGACGTCACTGTCAAGTGTCGTCAAGTGGATCGCGGCCGGCGGGCCGGGCCTAGCCGCACCGCCGGACCGGCTCGCCGGGCTGCGGTTCGCCGCCCCCCGCTGGGGAAAGTCCGTCCCGACGTCCTGACCGCCGTGATGCGCGGTGTTCCGCCCCGACGACACAGACCGGCCTTCGTCTACCGCTCCCAGCCGGTGCCGTACCACCCGGCCGACGCCTCGCCGATACGGATCGTGTTTCCGGGCGCTTCCGCCCGTAGCCGCCGCAGCCCAGCGTCAACGACGGCGCGATCGCGTTGTACATGTCACCGATCGCGCCCTGCGAGGCCGGCGCGTTCCAGATGATCCGTACCACCTTGACCCGCCGGCCGAACTCCTCGGCGAGCTTTGTCCTCGAACACGCCGCAGCCGGTCTCCTGGACCGCCAGCCGGGCCAAGTCGCTGCGTCGGCCGAGCGCGACGACCGACGCCTTGCCGACGATCGTGTCGATCCGTTCCTGGTCGAATTCGGCGTAGTCGTCGAGTGCCTTCGACGCCGCCGAGACGAGAGCGTCGATCGCGGCCTCTGTCTCGGCCGGCGCCGCCGGCTTCGGGTGCACCTGGACGACTGCGGTCGTGCCGATCACCTCGTTCGGTCGAGCACCGGCGGCACCCTGCCGCCGGTGCTCGACCTCATCGTCACCCGGCACGGCGATCGGTCGCTGCCGCCGTACGTCCCCGATCGCCGGGACCTAGGTCACCCGACAATCGGTCCACTGTGGCGGCTTGACCTTTCCGGTCAGCTTGCGGAGCGCGCCGCCGCCAACTCTCGGGCCTTGGCCGGCCAGGTCGGCAGGCTGGCAGTGGCCCGTACCCCGGCGGCGCGGACCGCCGCGCGCAGCGCCGCCTCGTCGGTCGCGCCCAACTGCTCGTACGTACGGATCCCGGCAGACTGCAGGGCGGCGGCCATCTTCGGCCCGATGCCCTCGATGCGCCGGAAGTCGTCCGCCGGCTCAGCCTCAGCCTCGGCGGCGGCGGGCGGCTCAACGGCAGGCGGCTCAACGGCGGGCGGCTCAACGGCAGGCGGCTCAACGGCAGGCGGGTCGACGGCAGGCGGGTCGACGGCAGCGACCGGCTCGGCGGCGGGCGGGTCGACGACCGGCGCCTGCTCAGGGCTGGCCGCATCGGCGGTAGTGGCCGGCTCAGCACTGACCGGTTCGACACTGACCGGCTCGGCCGGGGCATCCGCAGCGGGCTCGGCGGTGGGCTCGGCGGGAGCCTCGGTGGTGGGCCCGGTCTTGACCGGGTCGGCCGCCGACGGCTCCGAGGTAGTGGTCGGTGGCTCGACTGCGGCAGCCGCCTCAGGCTTCACCGAGGCGTCCTTGCCGGCGGCGGACCGGCGGCTCATCACGAGCCACCCCGCGACTGCACCGAGCAACACCACGACCAGCAGAATCAGTATGTTTCCGAGGGACCAGTCCACGGCAAACCTCCAGCACCAAAAGTCAGAATCGCGAAAGGGTCTCGTTGTGGCCTTGTCGCTGTCAACCTACGGGCAGTCGCAAGGCGCTTCGAGGGCAGGTCGGTCCCGCTACTCTTCGCCAACCACAGTGGGACTGTGCGTGCCACCGAAAAACGGGGAGCGCACTCCTTGCGGGTGCAGTTCAGCCGGGTCCACGTCACCTGACTCGACTCGCCCGGTGACCGCGCGTACCAACGTCGGCCGGTCCCATCCACGCGCCGCCCGCAGCGGTGCCAGTGTGGTGCCCGCCGACAGCGCCACCACCAGATCCGCCGCCGGGGCGGTCAGCCACGGCGCTATGCCGAGGCCGTCGGCCAGGTCGACACCGTGGACGGCGAGCTCGACGACCCGGGTGGCCTGGAAGTCGGTCAACGTCATCAGGTCACCATGCCGGGTGACGACCATTCGGTCCGGCGGCTGCGTAGTGACCCGAGCGGCGGCGGTCGCTGCCCGCGCCGCCAGTTCGTCGACAGCGGCGGTGGCCGTCCGGGCCGCCGCCCACCGCTGTGCGTCGGCGATCCGCCCGCCGTCCGCGTCGGGACGGAACCGGGCGTCGGGCGCGTAGTAGCCGACTGCGTCCACCGAACCGTCCGGACCGGCGGCGGGTGCGCCGTCGTCGAGCATTTTGACGGTACGGGACAGTGCGATCACGGTGTGTGCAAGCAGTTCCTTGGCCGTCCACGGGCCGCATCTGGTCGGGCGGTCGAAGTCCGCCTCCGGTACGGCCCGTAACGCGTCGACCGCCGCCCGACTCTCGGCGGCGTAGGCGAGGGCCACCTCGTCGGACCGCCAGATCCGCTGCACGACACGGAACCGTTCGGCCACCACCATCGTCCGGTCGTCTACGGTGAACGTCTCGTCACCGAGGGCAGCCCGCATCGGCGTCGACTGCCAGAAGTCGACGTGGGCGCGGCGCCACCCGGCGACGTCAACGAACCCTTCGCCTTCGTCGACGGCGTGGGCGAGGTCCACCTCCGCCAGGGAAACCACCCGTACCCCGGTGGTCTCCAGTACCGCGCAGGGCCGGTCCGCCGAATCCACCAGCACCGACCGGTCCCCCGCGACCGGCAGCGGCTCGTTGTCGTGCTCGTACTCGCGCAGCAGCCCGGACGTGGCCGTCTTCTCGCCGGTGAGGATCGCCGCGACCAGCCGGTCGCGCAGCGGACCGGGAAAAGCGAACTCGGGCTTCGGTACATGATCGAGGCGGTGCGGCACGTCCTGCCCGGCATCACGGTCCGCCTCGGTCGCCACAGCCGCAGTGTACTGGCGCGGTGCCGCCTGGTCCCGTCCACGATCGTGTGCTGCCCGCCAACGACCGTCGCGCAATTGACGTGACTGGCCACGACCAGGTAGGCCACGATAGGCCGGTGACGACGTCAGATCAGCGCGCCGTGGCGCTGCACCCGATGACCCAGGCCGAGTACGACGTACGCATTCCCGCGCTGGTGGCGGGCTATGCCGGCAGCCTGCTGCGGTCCGGGCGCGCCACCACCGCGACGGCGCTGACCGAGTCCCGCCGCCAGCACGCCGAGTTACTGCCCGACGGGCTGGCCACCGAGCGGATGCTGTTCCTGGTGGCGCGGCCGGCGGATGCCGACGACGCGCGTCCGGTCGGCTGGATCTGGGTCGGGCTACCGGACTCTGCCGAACCGGAGCGGCCGGCCTGGATTTACAACATCGAGGTGGACGCCGCCCACCGCGGCAACGGGTACGGACGGGCCATCCTGGCGGCTGTCGAGCCGGTGCTGGCCACGCGCGGAGTCACCCGGCTCGGGTTGAACGTCTTCGGGGACAACCTGGTGGCCCGTCGGCTGTACGAGTCGACCGCATTCACCGTCACCGCCCAGCAGATGGTCAAACCGATCGGTTCCGTGCCACAGGAGTCGGTGTAGCGAATCTGGCGTACCGCTGCGGGCGCGACCCGACGAAGCTTGCATCTCAAGCCGCTTGAGATCGCATAGTGGGCGCCGTGGACATGAACGAGCTGTACCCCATCGGGGATGTCGCCCGACGCACCGGTCTGAGCGTCAGCGCCGTCCGGTACTACGCGGACGCCGGTGTCGTCACGCCGGCCGCCAGTACGCTGGCCGGCCACCGGCTGTACGACGTGTCGGCGATCGCCCGGCTGGAACTGGTCCGGACGCTACGGGAACTCGACGCCGGGCTGGACGAGATCCGGCGGGTGCTGGCCGGCGAGGCGACGCTGCGCGAGCTGGCCGCCACCCACCTGGCTCTGCTGACCCGGCAGGAGGCACGGCTGCGCAGCCGCCGCGCGGTGCTGTCGACCATCCTTCGACAGGACTCCACCGCCGAACAGGTGACGCTGATGCACAAACTCGCCGGAATGTCGGACGACGAACGTGACCGGCTGATCGACGAGTTCTGGACTGAGATCTCCACCGGTTGGGAGCCGCCGGCGCAGATGCTCAAGTGGTGGCGGGCGGCCCACCCGAAACTGCCCGACCACCCCACCACAGCCCAGCTGGAGGCGTGGATCGAGCTGGCGGAGCTGGTCCGCGACCCCGGGATCCGCCAGGCGGTGCGCCGCGAGCTGCACGAGGTGTGCACCACCGGAGCCGGACCGCTGATGACCTCGTCACCGATGCTGGGCAGCATGGAAGCGGCTACGCCGATCGGCCAGGCGGCGATGGATGCGGCACGGGACCAGGTGCCACCGGACTCGCCGCAGGGGCGGGAGATCGCCGACCGGTGGATGGGCTGGCTGACCGGCGTCTTCGCGACACCGGACAGCCCAGGGATGCCGGACACCCTCGAGTTCCGGCTCCAGACGGCCGACCACATGATGGAAGGTGCGGAGTGGGACCGCACACCGCCGGACCCGCCCGGTCTGTTGGACCGGTACCTGGCGCTGGTCACCACCGTTAACGGCGGGGAGCCGGAACGGTTCCCGTTCGAGTGGCTGGCCGAGGCGCTGCGCGCGTCCGCCCTACCGGCCCGCTGATCGGAGACTGGCATCATGCTTCTGAACGGGCAGCCCGTCGATCTGGATCATCTGAAGATCCTGGGTCTCACCAACTACGGTCACTTCACGTCGATGCGAGTGGACGCCGGCCGGGTGCGCGGACTCGCGCTTCACCTCGATCGGCTGACAAGGGACTGCCGTGCACTCTTCGGCACGGAACTCGATCAGCACGAGGTTCGCTGCTATGTCCGTCACGTGGTGGGTTCCGCCGAGTCGACCGTCGCCAGGGTAACGGTGTTCGACCCAGATCTCGACCTGGGGCATCCCGCCGGCGCATCAAGCCCGCAGGTGCTCGTCACGACGCGAGCGGTGTCGTCGGTCCCACCACAACCGCTGGTGCTCACCACTCGCTGCTACGAGCGGGACTTACCAGGAGTCAAGCACCTCGGCCTGTTCGCGACGGTGTTCCATCGCCGACAGGCCCAACTCGCTGGCTTCGATGACGTGCTGTTCGTGGACAGGGAGGGTTTCATCTCCGAAGGGGCGACCTGGAACATCGGCCTGATCGAAGGGGACGACATCGTGTGGCCGCAGGCACCGGTGTTGCCGGGAGTCACGATGGCGTTGATCCGTCAGGAGCGCCCAGGGCATGAGCGCCGCGTCAACGTGGCGGAGCTGGACCGCTACACCGCAGCGTTCGCCACCAACGCCACGGTTGGAGTCCGGGCTGTCACCGCGATCGACGCCATCCGATGGTCTGACATGACGCCGGTGGTCGAGCAGATCCGCAAGGACTACAGCGCCATCCCCGGCGAACCACTCTGATGCGCTGCACGTCGGTACGTACACCTGGCCCCGGGGCAGTTCAGCACACCCGCTACTGGAAGGGATGCTTCCCGTTGCCGGAACCATCCCCTGCCTTCCCTCTTGACATTTCCTCGTTGACGTAATCCCCGACAGGGTCAGGAATTGTTCGACGCAGATGGTTGAAGGCGGCATTCACCGGGTGGATACTGTCCAAAATCGATCACCGCCACAGGCAGTTCGCGCCACCACGCATCGATCGTGCGCCACACTTCGGGGGTGTCATGCAGAACCATCCGCTCACCGCAGCACGCGAACGCCTGGGCCTGACCCGCCGGCAACTCGCCGACGCCGTCAACAAGATCCTCTACCCCGACCCCGGCCAGGCGGCGCACAGCGCCTTCACCGCCAACTACCTGGGCAAACTCGAAAACGGCAAGATCCGCTTCCCCGCCGAGGACTACCGCACGGCCCTGCGCATCGTCCTCAATGTCGACACCAACGACGAACTCGGATTCCGCAACCCTCGCACAACGGTACGGCAGGATGCTGCTGTTGTCGGATCGGAGATCAGTGCCGTCTCCGGCAACCGGAGGGTTGTGCCCGCTTTCCCGAGCGTAGGTAGCGCCAAAGGGCTGGTCGAGCAGCCCTCGGTCATCCTGGCCCGGATTCGCGAGAACAACGACGCGAGCGTCAACCACGCGCTGCTGGACACTCTGGATCTCTACGTTTCGGATGTCGTCGCCCGCTACGAGGAGGAAGGGCCACTCACGCTGGCCGCCGACGTGGTGCGGCAACGACGCTGGGTGCAGAGCCTCATCCCGCTGCGGATGCAGCCCAGCTACAGCGCCCGGCTGCTCACCATCGCCGGGCAGCTCTCCGGGCTGCTCAGCTACATGTCGGTCAATCTCGGCCGGTTCAGCTCCGCGCGGGCCTACGGGATCGAGGCGTTCCAGCTCGCCGACTACGCGGAGGACCGGGAACTCAAAGCATGGGTACGGGGCACACAGAGCTTCGCCGAGTTCTACGACGGGCAGTACCGCAAGGCGCTCGCCTACGCCGTGGACGGCCGCCGGTTCGCCAGCCGCGGAGCACAGGCGGTCCGCCTCGCCGTCAACGGCGAGGCACGCGCGCACGCGAAGCTCGGCCAGGCGCAGGAGGCAGAACAGGCGATCGGCACGGCTTACGAGGTGCTCTCGGACCTGTCGCCCGACCGCTGGCCACCCCCGGCTGGCCATCGACCAGCTCCGCTCGGCCCGGTCCCGTAGGGAACGCTACGTCGGCGAGTGGCTGCCCGAGCCACTGGTCACCGACCCCACACCGGCCGAGCAGGCGGAGATCGCCGATTCGCTGTCGCTGGCCTTTCTCGTCCTGCTGGAAAAGCCTGTCAGCGCAGCAGCGCGCCGCGTTCCTGCTGCGCGAGGTGTTCGACTACCCGTACCCGCAGGTCGCCGAGATCGTCGGTGCCGACGTGGACGGCACCCGGCATCTGGTCGCCCGGGCGCGCGAGAAGATTCGCGCGCGCCGACCGCGCTATCACGCCAGCCGGCGGCAACGCGACGAGCTTGCCCGACGGTTCTTCGCTGCCGCTCAGCAGGGCGACCTGCCGGCGTTGGAGCAGTTGCTGGCGCACGACGTGGCGCACTGGCTGAGGTGATCCGGCTCCGCCGTGCCGGGCGGCCCGGTCGGCACGGCGGAGCCGGGAAGGCTCAACCTGCCGGTACGGTGATCCGTAGGCTCAGCGCGCCGTGCAGGTCGAGCCAGACGTCGACCGGGCCGCGTACCAGCCGCAGCAGCACCCCGGTGCAGTGCGGGCAGCGGGCGACCAGGCCGGGCGCGTCGGAGTAGACCATCAGAGCGGCAAGCGGCCCGGCCCGCCCGCAGTTGGCGCAGCGGCCGATCGCGGTGGTGACGTCCACCGCGAATATCTCGCCCAGCGGACCGGCCAGCGCGTTACCGTCCAGGTGGTGCTCATCGGGTAGGTGGTGCTCGTCGATCAGGTGACGTCCGTCGGGCAGCACCGACGTCACGGGCTGGTCGGTCATGTCAACCTCCGGTGGGTCCGAATCGTTCGGTGCGGACGCGGCGGGGGTCGTGCCCGAGGGCGATCAGGATGTCGGCGACCGTCTCCACGAAGCCGGTCGGCCCGCAGACATAGCAGGCCGGTTCGAGCATGGCCGGCCAACCGTCGGTGTTGACCCGGGAGATTCCGATCCGGCCGACCTGGCCGGGCCGGCCCTCGGGCGCCTGCCGGGTGTAGACGTAGCTGACGTCGAGACCGGCGTCGTCGCGGGCGCGGCGGCGCAGCTCGTCGGCGTAGTAGACGTCGGCCGGGGTACGCACCGAGTAGATGAGCCGGAACGGTACCCGGCTGCTGGCGGCCCGTCGGGCGCGGATCATCGCCATCAGCGGCACGATGCCGGAGCCGCCGGCGATCAACAGCACCGGATCGGTCGTGTCCGGTCGCCACACGAACCAGCCGCCGACCGGTCCGCGAATCTCCACCGGGTCACCGACGGCGTACGGGCCGGCCAGGTAGCCGGAGACCTCGCCGTCGGACACCCGCTGCACGGTCAGCTCGACCCGGTCGCCGTCGGCCGCGTTGGCGATCGAGTAGCTGCGCTGTGCCTGGTAACCGTCGGCGGCGGTGAGCCGCACGTCGACGTGCTGGCCGGGCAGGTGTCCGGGCCAGTCCGGCACGTCGAGCAGCAGGGTACGGGCGGTCGTCGTCTCGTCGCGGACGGCGGCGAGGCGGGCCACCCGCCAGCTCAGTCGCCCTGGTACCGCTGCTCGCGCCATGGGTCACCGTAATCGTGGTAGCCGGCGGTCTCCCAGAAGCCGGGTTCATCGTCGGTCAGCAGCCGGATGCCGTGCGCCCATTTGGCCGACTTCCACAGATAGAGGTGCGGCACCAGCAGCCGGGCCGGGCCGCCGTGCTCCGGGCTCAGGTCGGCGCCGTCGTAGCGGTAGGCGATCCATGCCTGCCCGTGAAGCAGGCCGGCCAGTGGCAGGTTGGTGGTGTATCCGCCGTACGAGTGAACGAGGGCGTAGTCGGCGCTGGTGTCGATGTCGGCCAGCAGGGTGTCGAGGGAGACGCCGTGCCAGCGGGTGCCGAGCTTGGACCACTTGGTCACGCAGTGCAGGTCGACGGTGACGTCCTCACTGGGCAGGTCGAGCAGCTCCGGCCAGCTCCACCGCTGCTCGGTGCCGTCCTCGGTGGTGACCACGAACTGCCAGCCGGCGACGTCGATGCGCGGGGTCGGGCCGGCGGACAGCACCGGGAAGTCGTCGGTCAGATACTGTCCCGGCGGCAGGGTGGCAGCGCCGGGAGGACGTGGACGGCCCTGGAAACCGGGCGACACGATACCCATCGGACCGTCGTACCACCTGGCCGGGCGCTTCCGCCAGCGTCGGCGGGGATTGCACTCGTCCGAGGTGCCGGGCCGCGCGCACCTGTCAGAGGTCGAACAGGTCCCGCATCGCCTCTTCCAGTCGGGCCATGCTGGCACCGGTCACCATGCCGACCCGTTCCGCCCCGGAGCGGCCGGAGATGCGGCGCATCCGGTTGACCACGACGACTCCGGACAGCGGGTCGGTCTCGGCCAGCGGCACCACGAACGGCGGCAGGCTGGTGGCGCCGCGCTGGCGGACGATTGGCGCGCAGTACGGGGCGGCCCTGGGTCGCTCGTTGTGCGTGTCGCCGGACAGCACCACCACCCGGTAGCGCAGATCGGAGCGCTCGCCGACGGTCCAGATCTCGCCGCGGTTCACGCCGCGTCAGACAGGTCGGACCAGCCGGACTCCAGCGTGTCGGCGAGTTCGTCAAAGCCGTCCAGTTCGTCGCGGACCTCCGGGTTGGCGGCCAGCCACTCCTCGTGTGCCCGGGCGGCGTCGCGGCGTGCTTCCCGGCGGGCGGCCCGGTCGATCCAGTCGGAGAGCGTCATCCCGTCCCGTTCGGCAGCGGCCCGCGCCCTGGCCAGGGTCTGCGGGCTCAGCCGCAGGGTGACCATCTCTGCCATGTCGCGATGGTACGACCAGGGCGGCCGGTGTGCTGCCCCGGCCCGGCTCGGGTCGGCGGGCATGCCGCGGAGTTGTAACGTTCAAGTCAGCCATTGACGCACATGTAACTGACTCCTAACCTACGTTCACAAGCGCTTCCTCTGGCCCCCAAACACATCGTTACGCACCTGGTGGTCGGCTCAGATCCGGAGGTTTCTGATGGCAAGATTGAAACGATTCACCAAGTCGCTGGCCATCGCTGCTGCCCTCTCGCTGGTCGCCACCGGCACCGTCGCCTGCGGTGCCGACACCGAGTCGGGCGAGGTCGCGCTGCGCTACTCCTGGTGGGGCAACGCCGAGCGGGCCGACCTGATGCAGCAGGCGATCGACCTGTTCGAGGAGCAGAACCCGGGCATCACCGTGACGCCGAGCTTCCAGGAATACGAGGCGTACTGGCAGAAGCTGACCACCGAGACCGCCGGCGGCAACATGCCGGACGTCCTGCAGATGGACTTCTCCTACCTGCGCGAGTACGCCGACCGGGGAGTGCTTGGCGGTCTCGACGAGCACGTCGGCACCGACCTCGTCCTCGACGACCTGCTGGCCGGATTCGACGGCGCCGGCGCGGTCGACGACACGCTGTACGCGGTCCCGGTCGGCGGCAACACCTGGAGCATGTTCTACAACCCGGCGCTGTTCGAGCAGGCCGGGGTGCCCACGCCGGTGATCGGCTGGACCTGGGAGGACTACCACGCCGCGATGGCCACCATCAAGGCCGAGACCGGCACCTACGGCGGCGGCAACTACACCGGGGTAATCTACAACCTTGAGGCGCAGCTGCGTCAGGAGGGCGGGGCGTTGTTCACCGAGGACGGCCGCCTCGGCTTCAGCAAGGAACGGCTGGCGCGGTTCTGGCAGCAGGGCATGGACCTGATCGAGCAGGACGTGGTCCTGCCGGTGGAGACCGCCGTCCAGATCAAACCGGCCTCCCTGTGGGTCGACGACCTGGCCGCCTCCGACCTCAGCTGGGACAACTTCCTCACCCGGTACGCTGGCGAGACCGACACCGAGATCAGGCTGGGCCCGGTGCCCAGCAACAACCCGGGACAGCTCGGGCAGTACCTCAAACCGGCGATGCTGCTGAGCACGTCGGCCGGCACCGAGCACCCGGCAGCGGCTGCCAGACTGATCTCCTTCATGATCAACGACCCGGAGGTGGGTCGGATCTTCGGCGGCAACCGTGGCCTGCCAGCCACCAACGCCCAGCGGGACGCGGCCGAACTCGACGGGCCGCTGGCTGCTGTGGCCGCCTACGAGGAGACCATCGCCGATCAGCTCACCCAGGCACCACCGGCGCCTCCGCGCGGTGCCGGCAGCATCGAGGCAGCGTTCATCCGGATCAGCGAGGAACTGCACTACGGGCGGATCGGCGTGGCAGAGGCGGCCGACCAGCTCTTCGCCGAAGCCGAGGAAATCCTCGAGCCCTGATCCGTACGCGGTGACCAGCCCGAGGGTTCCGATGACAAGCTCCACCGTCGGCTCCGCCCGGCCCGCGGCAGCCGGCCGCCGTAGACCGGCGACGCCGCCATCGGGTCGCCGCAACGGCGACCCGGTGGCCGGTTACCTGTTCCTGTCCCCCTGGATCGTCGGCATGCTGCTGCTGACGGTCGGCCCGATGGCGGCCTCGCTGTACCTGTCGTTCACCGACTACAACCTGTTCACCACGCCGGGATGGGTCGGGCTGGACAACTACCGCCGGCTCTTCGACGACGACCGGTGGCTGCAGTCGGTCCGGGTCACCGCTGGGTACGTGCTGCTCGCCGTACCGTTGAAGCTCGCCGCGGCGCTGGCGGTGGCGATGCTGCTCAACCAGCGCCGCCGCGGCCAGGGCTTCTACCGGGCGGCGTTCTACGGGCCGTCGTTGATCGGCGCCAGCGTCAGCGTCGCCATCGTCTGGAAGGCGCTGTTCAGCGACGACGCGGTGGTCGACCGACTGCTGAGCTCGGTCGGTCTGGGCAGCGGCGGGTGGGTCGGCAATCCCGACTTCTCGCTGCTCATGCTGGTGCTGCTGGCGGCCTGGCAGTTCGGCGCGCCTATGGTGATCTTCCTCGCCGGGCTCAAGCAGGTGCCGGCCGAGCTGTACGAGGCGGCCGAGGTGGACGGCGCCGGCCGGGCGCGTCGATTCTGGTCGGTGACCCTGCCGATGATCTCACCGGTGCTGTTCTTCAACCTGCTGCTGGAGACAATCAACTCGTTCCAGATCTTCACCTCGGCGTACGTCATCGGCGGCCGCAACGGCAGCCCTGCCGGCTCGACCCTGTTCTACACGGTCTACCTCTATGACCGGGGCTTCACCGACTTCCGGATGGGCTACGCCTCGGCGATGGCTTGGATGCTACTGCTCGGCGTGGGGCTGGTGACCGCGATGCTGTTCCGAACCGCCCGTGGCTGGGTCCACTATTCGGGAGACGACCGATGACCCCCGCGTCTCGGGCGGCGGGTGCCGCCACCCGGCGGCGTCGCCTCGGCAGCGTCGGCTGGCATCTGGCGGCGGTGGCGCTGCTGGCGGTGATCCTCTACCCGGTAGTCTGGGTCGTCTCCGCCTCGTTCAAACCGTCCGGGTCGATCGTCGGCAGCCTGGAACTGTTTCCCCAGGAGCCGACGCTGGGCAACTACCAGCGGGCGGCCGAGGGCATGGCCGGTATCAGCGTGCTGCGGTTCTTCTGGAACTCGGCGGTGCTGGCGGTGCTCGCCGTGGTCGGGACGGTGGCGTCGTCGGCCCTGGCCGGCTACGCCTTCGCCCGGCTACGGTTCCATGGCCGTACCGTCCTGTTCGTACTGATGATCTCGACCCTGCTGCTGCCGTTCCACGTGCTGATCGTCCCGCAGTACGCGGTCTTCCAGAAACTCGCTCTGGTCGACACCTACGTGCCGCTGCTGGCCGGCAAGTTCCTCGCCGCCGAGGCGTTCTTCGTCTTCTTGATGGTCCAGTTCATGCGCGGCATCCCGCATGAACTGGACGAGTCGGCCCGGATCGACGGCGCTGGGCCGTGGGGCATCTTCTGGCACGTGGTGCTGCCGTTGTCCCGGCCGGCAATGGTCACCACGGCCATCTTCACCTTCATCTGGACCTGGAACGACTTCCTCGCCCCGCTCATCTACCTCAGCACCCCCGACAAGTACCCGTTGCCGTTGGCGCTGCAGCTCTACATCGATCAGACCACGCTGTCCGACTACGGTGCGTTGATGGCCATGTCGATGCTCGCGCTGCTGCCGGTCATCGGGTTCTTCCTGTTCTTCCAGCGTCTGCTGGTCGACGGGGTCGCCACCTCGGGGTTGAAGGGGTGAGCGCCACCGGCCGCGACGACCTCGCCACCGCCGCCGGAGCCGGTGTGCGTAACGCCCGCTTCGCGTTGTTCGGTGAGACCCTGCTGGTCGGAGTGCTGGTGCTGGTCAGCTTGCTGCCGCTGGTCACGCTGCTGGCCGCGCTGGCCGCCGGGTGCGCGCAGCTGCGGGCGTACATCGACGACACCGGCAGCACCCGGCTCGGTGCCTTCGGCGTACGGTTGAGGGCCGCGCTGCCCGGCAGCTGGCCATGGTCGCTCGCGGCGGTCGGGGCCGGGCTGCTGCTGTACTTCGACGCGGCGGTGGTACGCACCGGCCAGTTGCCCGTCGGTGAGCTGGTCGCGGCGGCCTGCCTGCTCACCGCGGTCGGCCTGGGCGCCCTACTGTTGCGGGCCGCCGCTGGCTGGCACCCGGGCGCAGCCTGGCCGGCGCTGCTGCGCGCCGCGGCGCGCACGCTGCGGACCGACCCGGGCGGTACGGTGCTGCTGACGCTCGCCCTCACCGGTCTGGTCCTGGTCACCTGGCAGCTGGTCCCGCTGGTGGTGCCGATGACCGGCTGTGTACTGCTCGCCGCGGTCGCGGTGCACCGCCGTCAGGCGGCACCGGCTGGACCCGACTGACCCTCCGGTCCCGTCGGATGGACAGCTGACGGTCAGTCGTGCAGCTGGGCGAGGTGCCGCATCTTGTTCATCGCGTCCAGCGCGGCGACCTTGTACGCCTCGGCAAGGGTCGGATAGTTGAACACGGCGTCGACGAAGTAGTCGACGGTACCGTTGCAGCCCATCACCGCCTGCCCGATGTGCACCAGTTCGGTGGCCCCGGTGCCGAAGATGTGCACGCCGAGCAGTTGCCGGCTGTCCGGGGCGACCAGTAGCTTGAGCATCCCGTACGAGTCGCCGACGATCTGCCCGCGGGCGAGCTCCCGGTAGCGGGCGACCCCCACCTCGAAGGGCACCCGGTTGTCGGTGAGCTGGTCCTCGGTGCTGCCGATGAAGCTGATCTCCGGGATCGTGTAGATGCCGATCGGTTGTAGCTGTGGCATGCCACGGGCTGGTTCACCGCAGGCGTGGTGGGCGGCGAGCCGGCCCTGCTCCATCGAGGTGGAGGCCAGGGCGGGAAAACCGATGATGTCTCCGACCGCGTAGATGTGCCCGGCCGTGGTCTGGAAGTTCTCGTTGACCTGAATCCGGCCCCGGGCGTCGGCGGTCAGGCCGGCCCGCTCCAGATCAAGGTCACCCGCAACGCCCTGGCGCCCGGCGGAGTACATCACGGTGTCGGCGGCGATCCGCTTGCCGCTCTCCAGCACCGCGACCGCCCCGCGCTGGTGGCGCTGCACCGACGCCACCTCCTCGCCGAAACGGAAGGTGACAGCGAGGTCACGCAGGTGATACTTGAGCGCTTCGACGATTTCCAGGTCGCAGAATTCGAGCATCCGGTCCCGCCGCTCCACCACGGTGACCTCGGTGCCGAGCGCGGCGAACATCGAGGCGTACTCGATGCCGATCACCCCGGCTCCGATCACCAGCATCGACTGCGGCACCTGTTCGAGGTTGATGATGCCGTCCGAGTCGATGATGGTCCGCTCGTCGAAGTCGACGCTGGCCGGGCGGGCCGGGCGGGTACCGGCCGCGATCACGATCTTCTCGGCGGTGACCTTGTTTCCGTGGCCGGTCGCATCGGTCACCACCACGGTGTGCGCGTCATCGAACCGTGCCGTGCCGGTCATGATCCGTACCCGGTTGCGGGTCAACTGGCTGCGGGTCACGTCGATTTCGCGCCCGATCACGTGCTGGGTCCGGGCAGTTAGGTCACTGACCGTGATGTGATCCTTGACCCGGTAGCTCTGACCGTAGACCTCGCGCTGGTTGAGGCCGGTCAGGTAGAGGACGGCCTCGCGCAGGGTCTTGGAGGGGATGGTGCCGGTGTTGATGCACACGCCGCCGAGCATGTGCGCGCGCTCGACGACCATGATGCTCCGGTCGAGCTTCGCCGCGGCGATCGCCGCCTTCTGTCCACTGGGGCCGGATCCGATCACGAGCACGTCGACGTCATACACCGACCCAGTGTGACAGGCCCGGGTTTCCGGATGCTTACGACCACCCCTGTCCGTCCGGACGACCTGGGGCGATAGACGGGTTGCCTTCCGCAGCGAAAAGCTTACTATGGGGCAGCACATGAAGGCAACGTGTATGAATATATGATGGCACGGGCGTTGATGTCCGCTATGCCGTAAGCCACCGCTTCCCTCTCCAGTCGGAGCTCCGCCCGCCCAGTCGGACCTGAGAGGCACTACCGTGAGCCACCCCTACCGCACCTCTGCTGACCACTCCGGATTCTCCCCCTCCCGCCGCTCCCGCCGCCGGCCCGTCTGGCTGTGGATCACCGCGCCGGTCCTGCTGGCCGTCCTGGTCATCGGGATCGGCGCGCTGACCAGGGGCGAGCAGTCGCAGGCGACGCCGACGCCGACAATCGACGAGAGCACGTCGCAGACCCCACCGGCCGACACCGAAGGCTGGCAGGCGTGCCAGGACCTACGTGAGATCAGCGCGGCCGAGCTCGACCACGACGTCAATCGGGAGATCGGCCGGCAGGCACAGGCGTCGACCGACGCCACGCTGGCCGCCCGTGGAAAGGACCTGGTGGACGCCGCCCGGGCCGCCGCCGACCAGGAGCCGATCGAGGGGAACCTGACGATCTCGGCCGCGCAGGTCGACCTGCGCGAGGCCTGCGACCGGGTGTTCGGCCCGGCCTGACCCGACGGACAGGTGCCGGCCAGCCGGGGGCTAGCCGGCCGGGGCCGGCCGGCGCCACGTGTCGAAGGCGATTCGCACCGCCTGTTCCACCGCCGCGATGCCGGCATCCAGCGAGTCGTGGTGGTCGGACAGCACCGCCACCAGCCAGTCGTGGTCGTCCTCGACGATCCGCCCGATGCTGTTGACCAGCCAGCGTCCGTCATGATCGTCGACGGTGTCCCAGCCGTTCTTCACCCAGGTACGGGAGCCGGTCGTACCGGCACCGACCGGCACCCCCCACCGCTGTCCATCGACCACCCGACGCATCAGGTCCAGCACCAGGCCCCGCTCCGCCGGTCGCAGCGGGCTCTCCTCGTCGACCAGCACTCGAAGCAGCCGGACCTGGTCGGCTGAGGTGGTGACAGTCGTTCCCCAGGCCGACCTCGGTCGGGTCCGGGTCAGGCCCAGCTCGGTGTTGACCCGGTCCAGTCCGGAGACGCCGCCGATGGCGGCGAAGAGTTCACTGGCCGCCGCGTTGTCACTGGCTGTGATCATGGCCTCGGCCCGGTCGCGTTGCACGGCGGTCAACGGGATCCCGCCCCGGTCCAGCAGCAGGGCAGTGAGAATCTCCACCTTGACGATGCTCGCCGTCTGAAACTGGAGCTCGTCACCGGTACGGAACCCGGCCCCGGTGCCGCGCTCGACAGCCGCGAAGCTGAACTGGCCGGGCAGGCCGGCGGCGTACTCGCGTACCTGTCGGGCCGCCAGCGCCGCCCGGCGGCGCTGCTCCACCACGACGTCCGGGGTCGGCACCGCAGAGGTCGGCACGGCCACTACCGTACCCGGCCCGCCAGCGGCCACCCGACCGCCGGTCACCGGCAAACCGGCGGCAGCCCGCCACCCATAGCCGAGGCCACCTGCGGCGAGCAGGCCGGACAGGCCGAAGCCGAGCAGTGACCGACGAGATGTTCCGCCACGGGAGTCGGCGCGTCGGCCGGACGTCGCGGTTCGCCGGGCAGGGTGCCGGGAGTTCCCGGACCGGCCGGACCGATCCGCGAGGCGACCACTAACCGGGCCTTCTCCGATGATCACGTGGGCCCCCAGATCCGGTGCTGTCCGCTCTACCACCGGTGGTACGGGCATCGCACGGCGGACGTTCAAATCGACGGCTCAACGGAGGGCGTGTCCGGGTGCGACCGGGGGCAACGCATAAGGTGGCGGGCATCCTCCCTAAGACGGACAAGGCGGATCGACGATGGCGGACACGGCTGCGGTTGGCACGCTCGGCGCTGGCGACCATGCCTGTCTCACCTTCTCCGACCAGGAGGAGCGACTGGACCTGGTGGCGGCCTTCGTTCGTCGCGGGCTGCGGGCCGGGCAGAAGGTGGTCTGCTGGACCGACTCGGTGAGCCCGGACGAGCTCGCCGGTGAGCTGCACGACCGCGCGGTACGGCCTGGATCGGCCCTGCGCCGGGGCCAGCTGCGCATCGTCTCGGCCACCGAGTCGCTGCTCGGCGGGGCAACCGCCGACGCCGGGGCGATGGTGCGGACACTCGCGCGGGAGGCGCGCCAGGCCAGCGACGAGGGGTACGCCGGCCTCCGGGTGACCGCCGACATGTGCTGGGCGACCCGCCCGGCCGCCGCAGCCGATCAACTGGTCGAGTTCGAGACGCTGGTCGCCGACCTGTTCGCACACGGCCAGCTCTGTCTGATCTGCCAGTACGACCGGGAGCGGTTTGACGCCGTCACGCTGGCGTTCGCCGCCCGGGCCCATCCCCGGACCGTCGCCGCTCAGGTCTACCTGGAGCATCCGCTGCTGCGGGTCTGCCGGCAGTACAGCCCGGCCGGCCTGCGCATCGCCGGTGAGCTGGACTACCGGCACAAGGATGTGCTCGAGTTGGCGCTGGCCGAGTCGGTACGGATCGACCGCCACCTGCACATCAACCTGACCGGGCTGGACTACATCGACGGAGCCTGCGCCGGGATCATCCTGGCTGCCGCTCGGGCGTTGCCGGGATCGCGCCGAATGACGGTATCCTGCCGCCGGCTGGTCGGTACCGTGCTGTCCCTGGTCGGCGCGGATGACGTGGCTCAACTGCGGGTACAGAGACGCCATGAGCAGCCCTGATCCCACCTCGCTCGGCATCGGGGGACGGCCGACGGGCACTCCGTCCCCGGCCGGTGCCGTTGACCAGCCGTTCGACCGGGACGGTCTGTACGGCCTGCGGGCTACGCTCAGCGCACACGCTCCCGGGCTGGGCATCTCGGCCGAGCAGACCGAGCATCTGCTCATCGTTGCCGGGGAGCTCGCCACCAACGCGTTACGCCACGGCGGCGGCAGTGGCCGGCTCCGGTTTTGGCGCCGCGACGACATCCTGTACTGCCAGGTCAGCGACGGTGGACCGGGAATGCGTGACCCGCAGGTGGGAACCGTTCCGCCGGACCAGGCGCGGGCCGGTGGTCGGGGGATCTGGATCTGCCGGCAACTCTGCACGGAGTTGATCA
The DNA here is from genome assembly GCF_048060315.1 of Micromonospora sp. LOL_013. NCBI lineage: Bacteria > Bacillati > Actinomycetota > Actinomycetes > Micromonosporales > Micromonosporaceae > Micromonospora > Micromonospora sp. LOL_013. Next base: position 50,777 of record NZ_JBHMIQ010000017.1, on the reverse strand, counting down.
TCGATCGTGTCGAACCGGGGCCGGGGGCGGTGGTTACCGCAGTGATCAGCCTGGCCCGGCCGGCCGGTGACCGACGATCCGGGGCGCTGATGCTGGTGTCAGAGGGCCAGGACCGCGACCACGGCGAGGTAGCCGCCGAACAACAGGGTGCCTTCGAAGCCCAACCGACCCCAGCCGCGGACCTGCCGGGCCAGCAGCCCACCGAGCAGCACCGTGGTCATCAGTAGCGCGGCAGAGGTGAGGAACAGTTCGTCCGGACCGGCCGCGTGGTAGATCGACCCGGGGCGGTAGAAGACATCAGCGACCACCAGGTTGAGCGCGTCGAGGCAGTTGCCGCCGAGGACGGCCGCGACCGCGAGGGTCACCGCCCCGCGCCGTACCGCCGCGATCGCGGTGATCGTCTCCGGCAACGCGTTGACCAGGCCCATGAGCACCCCGCCGACGAATCCGGCCCGTAGCCCGGTCGCCTGCACCAGGCTCTCGGCGGCGAGTGCGGTCAGCCAGCCGCTGGCGGCGACGGCCAGCCCGACGAGAGCGAACCGCACCCACAGCCGACGCAGTGGACGGTCGTCGAGGGGACCGTGACTCTGCGGCAGATCCCGGCGGGTCTCGTTGGTGTCGACGGCTTGCCAGTAGGGCGTAACGTCGGTGGAGTGGACGATCATGACGCCGCCGAGGTAGCAGCCGATCATGATCATCGAGACCGGGTGGACGCCCGCCACCGCGCCGTCCGGGGTGTAGGTGGCCAGCAGCGCCAGGGCCAGCAGCGCCAGCAGCAGGCAGCCGAAGAGCAAATTGGACAGCGAAGCGGCGGCGTGTTCGAGGTTGACCCGCCGGTAGAACAGGTCGGCCACCGCGATTGCGGTGGTCTGCGCAGCGATGCCGCCGACGGCGTTGCTGTAGGCCAGTTGCGGAGCGTCACTAGCCGCGGTCACCGCAGTCATCACGATCCCGGACAGCGACGTCGCCAGACCAAAGAAGACCGCACCGAAGACCGCTTCTCCCCAGCCAGTCCGGTCGGCGAGCGCGTCACCCACGGCGACGAGCCGGATCCCAGCCGCCACCGTTACCACTCCGGCGATCGCGAACGCGGCTATCGACCAGGAGACAGGCCAGTCCGCCGTCACCAGGAAATCCGGCATAGACGCATTTTTTCACATGTCCCGCAGTCGCGTGCGATAACCGGACCACGCCGACAACCGCCCACGACAACCCGCCACGATAGATCAGGATAAACTGAACACCTGCCATTATATCCACACTGGATGCCCCGAATGCCGGTACCGGCAGGGCACGGTCCGTCAACCGAGAACCGAGAGGAATGTACGTGGTATTCAAGAAGATGCTGGGCGCTCTTGGAATCGGCGCTCCCAGCGTCGACACGGTGCTACAGAACCCCAACGCCCGGCCGGGCCTTGCCCTCACCGGGCAGGTGAACATCACTGGCGGCAGCCACGACGTGCAGCTGGACCAGATCACGGTCAGCTTGGTCACCCGGGTTGAGGTGGAGGCCGGCGGCGAGGACCACAACGCCCTGGCCGAGTTCCACCGGTTCCCTGTGTCCGGCGGCATCCACCTGCGCGAAGGCCAGCAGTTGTCGTTGCCCTTCCAGTTCCCGGTGCCGTGGGAGACCCCGGTGACCGACCTCTACGGGCAGCGCCTGCACGGCATGACCATGGGTCTGCGGACCGAGGTCGCCATCCCGGGGGCGATCGACCGAGGCGACCTCGATGCGGTGCACATCTACCCGCTGCCGTTGCAGGAGCGCATCCTGGAGGCGTTCGCCCGGCTTGGCTTCGCCTTCAAGGGCGCCGACCTGGAGTACGGGCGGCTACACGGCGTGCCCCAGACCCTGCCGTTCTACCAGGAAATCGAGTACTACGCCGCACCCCAGTACGCCGGCGGCATCAATGAGGTCGAGCTGACCTTCGTGGCCAGCGAGTACGGCATCGACGTCGTGCTGGAGTTCGACAAGCGCGGTGGTCTTTTCCGGCCGGGGCACGACTCGTACGGCCGCTACCGGGTCAGTCACACAGACGCCGACCAGGTGGACTGGACCGCCCAGGTCGACACCTGGGTCCGCCAGGCCCTCTCCCAGCGCCAGTCGCTGATCGGCGGGTACGGCGCGCCCGGTGGGCATTACGGCGGGCACCATGGCGGGTCGGGAATGGGTGGGGCCGTCGCCGGCGCGGTCGGTGGCGCCGCGCTCGGCTTCGCCGGCGGGATGATCGCCGGCGAGGTCTTCGACTCGTTCGGCGGGGACGACGACTCGGGTGAAGAGTTCGAGGAGGAGTGACCATCAGCCGGGCGTTGGTGCCCCGGTCGGGGCACCAACGCCCGGCGACGCGGCGTCGCTACCAGGTCACCGCGGTACCCGGCACACAATCGAGAGAGATCCGACCCGCGCCGACGTTATCCACTGCGGACACTCACCACCGATGGGTTCGGCAGTTCGACTGGGTCATTCGACAGCTGACGTTGCAATGCTGAGCGATATAGACGTAGGTTGAGGTCAGCCGACCGACGTACAAGGCCAACCCGTTCCGAGCGGCGGCATTCGGTACGACCGGCGAGGGTGACGACTTTGCGTATCCGGGTCCTCGGTCAGATCCCCGGGCGGTGAAACCGGCCGGGCAACGCCCGAACCGGCACCGGCCCAGCTGCCAGCCGACATCCCCGACTTCACCGGCCGGATCACCGAGTTGGCCGAGCTCGACCAACTGCTCGACGACGCCCACGGGTGGACCGACGACGTGGACCGGTCGCCGGTGGTGACCATCGCCGCAGTGTCCGGCACCGCCGGCGTCGGCAAGACCGCGCTCGCCGTCCGCTGGGCGCACCGGATCCGGCACCGGTTCCCCGACGGCCAGCTCTACGTCGATCTGCAGGGCTACGACGCCGAGCAGCCCGTCTCCCCGGGCCAGGCCCTCGCCGGCTTCCTGCGGGTAGCCGCGGAACTGGCGGCCACCCGCCCCACCGCGCCACTGGTCGAACTGGTCCGCGGACTCGCCGATCAGCACCGGCGCCTCGATCTGCTCGACGCGGGTGGCGACCGGCGCACCGGCGTACGCGCGGTGTTCTCCTGGTCCTACCTGCATCTGCCGGCCGACGCCGCCCGCGCGTTCCGGCTGCTGGGGCTGCATCCCGGGCCTGGGCCTGGCCACCGCTACGGGATGCACGACCTGCTCCGAGCGTACGCCGTGGACCTCGCCGGCCGGCAGGATTCACCGGTCGACCGGCACCAGGCGATGACCGTCCTGTTCGACCACTACCTGCACACCGCCGCAGCCGCCATGGATTACTCTTCCCCGCCGAGCGACACCGGCGGCCGGCGGCGACCGGCCCGAGCGTCGCGGCGCGGCCGCTGCCCGACGCCGTCGCGGCCCGGACCTGGCTGGAGCAGGAGCGGGCCAACCGCCGACCGACTCGAACTGGTTCTGGACCGGCGGGCTGCTGGACACCGACCGGGTCACCGGGGATCCCCGGACCGTCCTGAACCAGTCGTTGTCCGGCGCGGTGACCCGGGTGCTGGACGAACCGCGGCCTGGTCTGCCGTGGCTGGTGATCGCGGTGCTGGTCGGCGCGGCCGGGATGACCGTCGCGGTCCGCTGCGCGCGGGCCGGCGACGAACTGCTGGCGGTGCTCGCCTGCGCGGCCACCGGGCTGCTGGTCTCCCCTGTCTCCTGGCACCACCACTGGGTGTGGTGGGTGCCGGCGCTGCTGGTCCTCGGCGGTGACCAACGGTGGTGCGGCCGCAGGTCGACGATCCTCACTGCCGCCGCCGGCTGGCTGGTCCTGGCGGGCAGCACGAGCTGGGTACTGGCCAGTCCGGGCGGGTGGGACCTGCACTTCTCCGGGCTCGGGCTGATCTACAGCAACCTGTACGTGCTGCTGGCGCTCGGTGGGCTCGGGCTGCTCGGTAGGCGGGTACGGCCGGACCGGACCGGGCCCCGGCGGCGGGCGGCGGCAGCGGTGGGGCCGGTCGAGGCGGCTGCGCCGGTTATCTGCCCGATGGCACCGAGACCTGGTCGGCCAGCGAGATCGAGGCGTCGGTAGCGCACAGCGCCCGCCGGGTCGCCCAGCTCACCAGCAGCGTTGCCGGTGCCGCCGACGGCCCACTGCCGGCGGACGCTGCCGCCGCGATCCGGGCCTGGTACGACCGCCGGCTGGCCGCCACCCAGCTGGGCTGATAACCGGTCGGGTCGGTGATTGGCCGACGGCACCGGATCGGCCGCCGGTGGTCAGCCTCGTTCTAGCAGGTGACCGATGACCTGCGGGGCCAGCATCACCGGGGTGCCCGAACTGTCCCGGCGCGGATCGAGCTGCGGCAACGCCACCGACTCCCCGGACGGGGTGGCACCGACCGGTCGGGAACCCACCCAGGCCAGCTCCAGCCCCGACTCGCCCTTGAGGAACCGCTGCACCCGGACCCCACCGGTGGCCCGGCCCTTCGCGGGATACTCGGCGAACGGCGTGACCTTGACGTGATGCCCGGTGGAGGTGACCACCATCGGCTCTCCGTGCACCGGGTCGTCGGTCCGTACGGCGGCGAAGAACAGCACCCGGGCATCGGCCGCGAGGTTGATCCCGGCCATGCCGCCGCCCTTGAGCCCTTGCGGACGGACCAGCTTCGCGGCGAACCGCAGCAGCGAGGCGTCAGTGGTGACGAACACCAGGCTCTCGGTGCCGTCGGTCAGCCAACTGGCTCCGACGACCTCGTCGCCGTCGCGCAGACCGATCACCTCGAACTCGTCCGCGCGTACCGGCCAGTCCGGCGCGCAGACCTTCACCACGCCGTGGCGGGTGCCCAGCGCGAGTCCCGGCGCGTCCCGTTGGGTGGCCGGGGCCAGGCCGACAACCTGCTCACCCGTGCCCAACGGCAGCAGTTCGGCGACCGGCATGCCGCCGGACAGCGACACCGTTCCGGAACGCTGCGGCAGCACCGGCAACGGCAGAACATCGGTACGGACCGCCCGGCCGGTGCTGGTGATCAGCAGCACCTGGCCACGGGCAGTGGCCGGCACCACGGCCTGCACCGCGTCGTGCCGGGCCCGGCTGTTGCGCCGGGCATCCTCGACCGACTCCTCGCTCTCGGCGACGGTGCGGGCGACCAGCCCGGTGGCGGACAGGATGACCTGGCAGGGGTCGTCGGCGACCTCCAGCGGACCGGCCGGGACCGAGGCGGCCAGCACTTCCTTGAGGTCGCCGTCGACGAGAGTGGTCCGCCGGGGGGTGGCGAACTGCTTGGCCACCTTGGCCAGCTCGTCGGAGACCAGCTTCCGCAGCGCCGCGGGGTCGTCGAGGATCCGCGACAGCTCGGCGATCTCGCTACGCAGCCGGTCCTGCTCGGCCTCGAGCTCGATCCGGTCGAACCGGGTCAGCCGGCGCAGCGGGGTGTCCAGGATGTAGCCGGCCTGCACGGCGGTCAGCCCGAACTCGGCCATCAGCGCGTCCCGCGCCGCCTGCGCGTCGTCGCTGCCCCGGATCAGCCGCACCACCCGGTCGATGTCGAGCAGGGCGATCAGCAGACCGTCGACCAGATGCAGTCGATCCTGGCGGCGGCTCCGTCGGTAGAGGCTGCGTCGGGTGACGACGTCGTACCGGTGAGCAAGGAAGGCTTCCAGTAGCTCCTTCAGCCCGAGCGTACGTGGCTGCCCGTCGACCAGCACCAGGTTGTTGACGCCGAACGACTGCTCCATCGGGGTCAGCCGGTAGAGATCGGCGAGCAGAGCCTGCGGGTTGACCCCGATCTTGCATTCGATGACCAGGCGGGTGCCGTTCTCCCGGTCGGTCAGGTCCTTGACGTCGGCGATGCCCTGCAACCGTTTGGTCTTGTTGACCTCTTCGGTGATCTTCTCGATGATCCGCTCGGTACCGACCCCGTAAGGCAGCTCGGTCACCGTGATCGCCTGCCGCCCACGGCTGCCCTCGAGCAGGCCGATCTGCACCTTGGCGCGCATCCGCACCACCCCTCGCCCGGTGGCGAACGCACGGCGCACCTCGTCGAGTCCGAGCAGCAAGCCACCGGTCGGCAGATCCGGGCCGGGAACGAACTCCATCAGCTTGTCGAGGCTCGCGTCGGGATGGCGGATCAGCCAGCGGGTGGCCGCGACGACCTCACTGAGATTGTGCGGGATCATGTTGGTCGCCATCCCGACGGCGATTCCGGACGCGCCGTTGACCAGCAGGTTCGGGAAGGCTGCCGGCAACACCTTCGGCTCGGTCAACGAGCCGTCATAGTTGGGCTTGAAGTCGACGGTCTCCTCGTCGAGTTCGCCGACGAGCAGCATCGCCGGGCGGGACATCCGCGCCTCGGTGTAGCGGCTGGCCGCCGGACCGTCGTCGGGGGAGCCGAAGTTGCCGTGCCCGTCGACCAGCGGCACGTTGAGCGAGAAGTGCTGCGCCATCCGGACCATCGCGTCGTAGATCGCAGTGTCGCCGTGCGGGTGGAACTTGCCCATCACGTCGCCCACCACCCGAGCCGACTTGACGTAGCCCCGGTCCGGACGGTGCCCCTGCTCGCTCATCGAGTAGAGGATCCGTCGGTGCACCGGTTTGAGCCCGTCCCTGGCGTCGGGCAGGGCTCGGGCATAGATGACCGAGTAGGCGTACTCCAGGTAGGAGTCCTGGATCTCGGTCTCCAGCGGGTTGTCCAGGATCCGGGCGCCGGCCTGGTCGAACGCGGACAGGTCGACCCCGGACTGCTTGCTCTTGCTGCGTGCCATCTCTACGTTCCCAGCGCTTCCTCGATCGAGCGGGTCATGCTCAGGCGTCGATACTCTCCTGGTCGACCCGGCCGGCCGAGTCGATCAGCCAGTTGCGGCGCGGCTCGACCTTCTCCCCCATCAGCAACTCCAGGGTGCGGTCGGCGACCTCCACGTCGGCCAGGGTGATCCGGCGTACCGAGCGAGTCGCCGGGTTCATGGTGGTCTCCCACAATTCGTCGGCGTCCATCTCGCCGAGGCCCTTGAACCGGGGCACCGGGGTGACGACCTGTCGCCCGGCCCGCTCGATGCGCCGTACGGTCTGCTCCATCTCGGCCTCGGTGAAGGTGAAGATGGTCTCCGCGTTGCGGCCCTTGGTGGTGATCTTGTGGAGCGGAGGCATCGCCGCGTACAGCCGGCCGGCCTCGATCACCGGGCGCAGATACTTGGCGAACAGGGTGATCAGCAGGGTCCGGATGTGCGAGCCGTCCACGTCCGCGTCGGCCATCAGGATCACCCGGCCGTACCGCATGGCGGCCAGGTCGAAGGTACGCCCGGTGCCGGCCCCGAGGACCTGGACGATCGCCGCAACCTCGGCGTTGCGCAACGTGTCGGCCAGGTTGGCCTTCTGCACGTTGAGGATCTTGCCCCGGATCGGCAGCAGTGCCTGGTACTCGGCGACGCGGGCCATCCGGGCCGAACCAAGCGCGCTGTCGCCCTCCACGATGAACAACTCGCTGCGTTGCAGGCCGGTCGACCGGCAGTCGACCAGCTTCGGCGGCATGGACGCCCCTTCCAGGGCGGTCTTGCGCCGAGCGGCGTCCTTCTGCTGCTTCTGAGTGAGCCGGACCCGGGCCGCGTCGACAACCTTCTGCAGCACGGTCCGGGCCTCGGTACGGGTTCGACGATCCTCCACCCAGGACTTGATGTGCCGCTCCACCACCGTCTGGACCACCCGGGTGATGCCTGCGGTGGAAAGCTCGTCCTTGGTCTGCGAGGTGAACTGGGGCTCCGGTATCCGCACGTGCACCACGGCCGTCATGCCTTCGAGGACGTCGTCGACGGTCGGCGGATCCTCCTTGGATTTTAGCAGGCCACGGCTGTTGCGCACCGCGTCCACGACGGCCCGGGTCACCCCGCGTTCGAAACCCCGCCGGTGGGTGCCGCCGTGCAGGTTACGGATGGTGTTCGTGAAGCATTCCACGGTCCGCTCGTAACCGGTGCCCCAGCCGAGGGCGACCTCCACCTCGGCCCGGCGCTCCACGTCCGACTGCATCACCCCGTTGGCGTCGGCGGCGTTCTCCTTGTAGGTGCCGGTGCCGGTGATGAACAGCGTACCGCTGACCGGTCGGTCCCCGGTCGGGGTGAGGAACTCCACCATCTCAACCAGGCCCCGGGGATGGTGGTACACCTCCTCGGCCAGCTCGCCAGAGGTGGCGTCGCGCAGCACGTAGGTGACCCCGGGTACCAGGAAGGCGGTGTTACGCAGCCTGGTCCGCACGGCCGCCACGTCGAGTGCGGCGCCGGCGTCGAAGTAGCGGGCGTCGTACCAGTAGCGGATGGAGGTGCCGGTGGCCTCGCCGCGCTTCATCCGACCGACCGCCCGCAGCCCCGACTGCCTGGTGAAGCCGGCGACCGGGCCGGGGCCGTCGAAGACCCCCGGGACGCCCCGCTGGAACGACATCTCCGACACCCGGCCGGCCCGCTTGACCCGTACGTCGAACCGTAGCGAGAGCGCGTTCACCGCCGACGCGCCGACCCCGTGCAGGCCGCCGGACGCCTTGTAACCGGAGCCGCCGAACTTGCCGCCGGCGTGCAGCCGGGTCAGCACCAGTTCGACCCCGGACAGCCCGGACCGGGTGTGTACGTCGGTCGGGATGCCCCGGCCGTCGTCGTCGACCTGGACCGAACCGTCGGCGTGCAGAGTCACCTCGACCCGGCTGGCGTGGCCGGCGACGCCCTCGTCGGTGGAGTTGTCGAGGATCTCGTTGAGCAGGTGGCCGACGCCCCGGCTGTCGGTGGAGCCGATGTACATGCCGGGCCGTTTACGGACAGCCTCCAGCCCTTCCAGGTGGGTGAGGTCGTCTGCTCCGTACAGCGTCTCAGATTGTGCAGTCAACGCGTCGAACTCCCGGTGCCGGCCCACGGTGCCCCGCCTCGCCGGTGCACAGGACCGGCCGGCAGGGCAACGACGGTGGCCTGCGAGCCACCGTCCGACGAGCGTAACCGCAGCCACCGACAGCGCCGCGCCGGGCCGGTACCGGGTGTCGCCGGGCCCAGACGGTCGCACCCCCCGCGCTCCCGATCGCCGCACGCGGGCGGGGCCGGTACGCGGGACGTCCCGCGTACCGGCCCCGCCCTGGGGTGGTTGCCGTCAGCCGGCGCTGCAGGTCGGGGTCATCCCGCTGCCGGTGCCAGTGCCCTGGAAGCCGAACTGAGTCGACTGCCCGGCACCGATCTGGCCGTTCCACGGTGCGTTGCTGAAGCGCACCGTGCCGGTGCTACCGCTGGCCTGAGAGTTCCACGCGTTGGTGACCGCCGCCCCGGACGGCAGGGTCATGGTGACCGTCCAACTGCTCGTCGAGGCGGACCCGGCGGTCACCCGCACGTTCGCCACGAAGCCACCTGACCACTGGTCGAGCGAGATCACCGCGGCTGAGCAGTTGCCATCACCTGGCGGCTGCGAGGGCGGCGGAGCCGTCGTGGGCGGCGGGGCCGTGGTCGGCGGCGGAGCCGTCGTGGGCGGCGGCGGAGCCGTCGTGGGCGGCGGGGTGCCGCCGGCGTTGAGCGCGGAGAGGGTCGAGTGGTACGCCTGCTTCTTGTTGCCGTTGCACTCGAACAGCAGCGGGGTGCCGCCGCTGCGCCACGAGTCGCAGTCCCGGATGCCCCAGGTGGTGATGCCGGTGCAGCGGGACACCGCCAGGCAGTCCTGCACCACGTTGCGGTAGGTGTTGGCCTGGCTGCTGCCGGAGCCTTCGATGTCGAGCTCGGTGATCTGCACGTCGACGCCGAGGGCGGCAAAACTGGACAGCGTGGTGCGGTAGTTCGACGGGTACGGCGAGCCGCTGTTGAAGTGCGACTGCAGGCCGACGCAGTCGATGGGTACGCCGCGCTGCTTGAAGTCGCGGACCAAGTTGTACGCGGCCTGGGTCTTGGCCCAGGACCAGTTGTCGATGTTGTAGTCGTTGTAGCAGAGCTTGGCGCCGGGGTCGGCGGCGCGGGCGGCCCGGAACGCCGCCTCGATCCAGTCGTTGCCGGTGCGCTGCAGGTTGGAGTCGCGCCGGGCACCGCTACCGCCGTCGGCGAAGGCCTCGTTCACCACGTCCCAGGAGTGGATCTTGCCCCGGTAGTAGGAGGCGACCTGGGTGACGTGGTTGAGCATGGCCTGGCGCAGTGGAGCGCCTTCCATCTGCCGCATCCAGCCGGGTTGCTGGGAGTGCCAGGCGAGGGTGTGGCCACGGACGGCCATGCCGCGGGAGATGGCGTGGTTGACGATCCGGTCGCCGTTGCTGAAGTTGAACTGGCCCTGCTGCGGCTCGGTAGCGTCGAGTTTCATCTCGTTCTCGGCGGTGACGCTGTTGAACTCCCGGTTGAGGATGTTCACGTACGTCGAATCGCTGAGCTTGTTGGCCGCGACGGCGGCACCGAAATACCGGCCGGACTGCTCCGCGGCCGCGCCGAGCGTGGACTCGGCGGCGCTGGCGGAGGTTGCGTACAGCAGCGAGGTACCGGCGGCAAGGGCAACCACCGCGGCGGAGGCCAACGCGGCCCGCGGTCCCCTTCTCCTCGGTCTGCTGGCTGATTGATGGGTCATGGCGATGGTTGCCTCTCGGTGCGGAGTGTGGTCGGCGGGTGAACCTCGGCCACACATCGACTTTCATCGAAGTGCTGTTGAGCGATGCTAACGGAAAATTTCCGGTAGCTCAATGACCAAGACCGATACCGGCGGACCCGCTGTTCAACCAGCGGTCCGGAGGACGGCAGCACGGCGTCGGCACCTGATGGCGAGACCAGAGGTACCAAAATTTTCGAAAAGATCCGAGCAGATCCGGACCGCGCGCAACACCATCAGCGGCACCGTCGCGCTACGGGTCGGCGGTGTCGGCCGCGCCCGGACAATGCGGCATGGACACCAGCCGGCCGGCTGCGACTCGCCCGGCCGCTGTATGGAACTCTGTCAGATGAGCGCCCCGGGAGGAAGCACCTTGACGGACTCGACACCGGTCACCCTGCACGACGTCCGCGACGCGGCCGCGCGGATAGCCGGCGCCGCGCACCGCACCCCTGTGCTGCGCTCGCGCACTCTGGACGCCATGGTCGGCGCCGAGGTCTTCGTCAAGTGCGAAAACCTGCAACGGGTCGGGGCGTTCAAGTTTCGTGGCGCCTACAACACAATCTCCCGGCTGTCACCGGCTCAGCTGGCCCGGGGCATCGCCGCGTACTCGTCCGGTAACCATGCCCAGGCCGTCGCGCTGGCCGCCCGGGAGTTGGGCAGCACCGCAGTGATCGTGATGCCGCAGGACACCCCGGCGGCCAAGATGGCGGCGGTCCGCGGTTACGGGGCCGAGATCGTCACCTACGACCGGTACACCGGTGACCGGGTCGCCATCGGTACGGCGTTGGCCGCCGACCGGGGACTGGCCCTGGTCCCGCCGTACGATCACCCGCACGTCATCGCCGGGCAGGGCACCGCAGCGCTCGAGCTGGTCGAGGAGGTCGGCCCGCTCGACGCGCTGCTGGTGCCGGTCGGTGGCGGCGGGCTGGCGGCGGGCACCGCAGTCGCCGCGAAAGGACTACTGCCCCGGATCCGGGTGATCGGCGTCGAACCGGCGGCCGGCGACGACACGTTGCGATCGCTGGCCGCCGGCCGACGGGTCACCATCCCGGTGCCACGCACGATCGCCGACGGGCAGGCCGCCGAGACGCCCGGTGAGCTGACCTTCGCGATCAACCGGCAACTGCTCGACGACATCGCGCTGGTCGATGACGACGAGATCCGGATGGCGATGCGGTTCGCCTTCGACCGGATGCGGGTCGTCGTCGAGCCCAGCGGCGCGACCGGGCTGGCCGCCCTACTGGCAGGTCGGTCGGTATCGACGCTACGGCGGGTCGGCGTGATCGTCTCCGGCGGCAACGTCGATACCCGGCGCTTCGTCGACCTGATGTCCACCGCCGAGTCGCCCCGGCCGGCTGATCCCAGGTAACTCACCCGACGCGGGTGATGCGGGTCGGTCTCGGCCCGACCTACGGTGCACCGAGGACGTCACACGGCGCGAGGAGGTGGGGTCGGATGGTCGACACGGTCGAGGACGCGCTGGATCGGCTGGTTCGCGACGCAAGCTCGGTCCTGACCCGGCTGCCACCCCGGCTGAGCGGCACCGTTCGCTTCGACGTGCACGACGAGAGCAGGACGACGCACTGGTTTGTCACCCTGGGAACCGGGAAGGTCCAGGTGTCGTCGACGGGGCCCGAGCCGGATTCGATCATCCGCAGTGAACGGGTCCGCTTCGACCGGTTGGCCCGGGGCGAGGACCGGTTCATCCCCCTGCTGTTCCGCAACACGGTCGTCGTCGAGGGAGACCTGGGCCTTGCGGACCAGATCTGCCGGGTCCTGTTCGGCAGTGTGCCGGCCGGGCTGCATCCAAGGGACTTCACCCGGAGGGAGGCCGTCAAGAATGAACGAGAAGACCGTCAGCATCCTGGACGGGAACACCTTCGTGGTGACTGACGAACGCGGTGACGTGACCGCCTCACCGGACCTGCCAACCGGCCTGTTCTCGTTCGATACGCGCTTCCTCTCCACCTGGGTGCTCCGGATCGACGGCCATCGACTGAACGCGCTGTCCCAGGACGACCTGCACTTCTTCGAGACCCGCTTCTTCCTCGTGCCGGGCCGACCCACTCACTACGTCGACGCCAAGCTGTCCGTCATCCGGGAGCAGTCGATCGGCGCGGCGTTCGTCGAGCGGATCACCGTGCTCAACCATGACATCGCGCCGGCAACCCTGACCCTGCGAGTCGACATGGACACCGACTTCGCGGACCTGTTCGAAATCAAGGACGTTCAGCACAAGCGCGGAACGAAGTCGGTCCAGCACGACGACGGTCGGCTGCGGTACAGCTACCGGCGGGAGACCTTTCGGCGGGACACCGTCATCTCCAGCACGCTTCCGGCCCGGATCGACGACGACGGCATGACGTTCGACGTCACCCTGGAGCCGCGCGGTCAATGGCAGACCGAACTCCGGGTGGAACCGGTGATCAATGGCGGCGACCCCACGTCGCCGACCATCTGGGGCGCCTACCGGCGCCGGGCCCGACCGCAACTACGCCAAGAGCTGGAGCGCTGGATCGACCAGGCGCCGGAGTTGCTCGCCGACAACCCCAACCTCACCACGGCGTATGAGCGAAGCCTGATCGACCTCGCCGCCATGCGGTATGCCTCGCTGACCGCCACCGGCGCGATCCCGACCGCTGGGCTGCCCTGGTTCATGACGCTGTTCGGCCGGGACAGCATCTTCATCAGCCTGCAGACCATGCCGTTCCTACCCCAGCTGACTCCCCCGGTGCTGCGACTGCTCGGCTCATTGCAGGGCGGCAGCCTAGACGACCTGCGGGAGGAGGAGCCCGGCAAGATACTGCACGAATTCCGGTACGGCGAGTCTGCGGCGTTCGAGGAGCAGCCGCACACCCCGTACTACGGCTCGGCCGACGCGACTCCGCTGTTCGTGATCCTGCTCGACGAGTACGAACGGTGGAGCGGCGACGTCGAACTGGTCCGCGGGCTCGAACGCCAGGCCCGCGCCGCGTTGCACTGGATCGACGAATACGGGGACCTGGTCGGCAACGGCTACGTCTCCTACTGGCGACGCAACACCCGCAATGGTCTGGAGAACCAGTGTTGGAAGGACTCCTGGGACGCGATCTCCTACCGTGACGGACGGCTGTCCGCGCTGCCGAGGGCAACCTGCGAGCTGCAGGGTTACGCCTATGACGCCAAAATCCGTGGCGCCCGGCTGGCCCGCCAGTTCTGGAACGACCCAGCGTACGCCGACCGGCTGGAGCGGGAGGCCGCCGACCTGAAGCAGCGGTTCAACCGCGACTTCTGGGTGGCCGACGGCGAGTACTACGCGCTCGCTCTCGACCCGGACGGCACCCCGGTCGACGCGCTGGCGTCGAACATGGGGCACCTGCTGTGGAGCGGAATCGTCGAGCCGGATCGGGCCGGCAAGTTGGCCGAGTATCTGCTCGGGCCGGCGATGTTCTCCGGCTGGGGGGTACGGACGTTGGCCGAGACCGAGGCACGGTACAACCCGGTCGGCTACCACGTGGGGTCGGTCTGGCCGTTCGACAACTCGATCATCGCCTGGGGGCTGCGCCGGTACGGGTTCCGCGAGGAGGCCGCCCGGATCGCGGAAGGGATGATCGAGGCGTCCGGGTTCTTCGACGGACGGTTGCCGGAGGCCTTCGCCGGCTACCGACGCGAGTTGACCGAATATCCGGTCGAGTACCCGACGGCGTGCAGCCCACAGGGCTGGTCGGCGGGGGCGGTGCTGCTGCTGCTGCGTACCATGCTGGATCTCACCCCGTACCAGGACCATCTGGGCGTCGACCCGCATCTCCCGCCGTCGATACCCCGGATCGAGCTGCTCGACGTACCCGGCCGGTGGGGCCGGGCGGACGCGCTCGGCCGACGGGCCGAGCGTCACCAGCGGCAGCACACCGGGCTGCTCGCCCGGCTGGGACACAGCGACAACGGCTGACTCGGGGCGGCCACGCCCCGGGCCGGTCAGTGCGCGTCACGGGTACGTTCGACGAGCGCCGTGCCGCGCCGCGCGGCGGCGCCGGCGTCCACCGACAGGTCCGGGTCATCCGCCGGACGCGGCACGCACAGCAGCAACGCCGCCGGCTGGACCGTCACCCGCAGCGTGGCGCCGGGTTCGATCAGGTCGCCGTCGAGCTCGCGGGGTTGGTCGCGGTCACTGACCACCGACACCTCGCGCCCCCGGTACACCTGCATCCGCGGCACCCGTCGCCGACCCCGTACCAGTGCCCAGGCCAGCGCAAGCCAGTGCCGCAGCGTCCGTGGCGTCAGCACGGCGACGTCGAGCAGACCGTCGTCGGGTTCGGCGTCGGCCAGCAGGGTCATCCCGCCCTGCAGCCGGCCGACGTTGGCCACCAGCACGGTGCGGGCCCGGGACCGTACCGGCGGCTGGTCGTCGATCTGGACCTGCACCGGCACCGGCCGGTCCCGCAGGTGCCGCACGGCGCCGGCAACATACGCCAGCCAGCCGATCCGTGCCTTGGCCTGCTCGGAGGTGGCGGCCAGCAGGCTCGCGTCGAACCCCATGCCAGCCATCACCACGAAGCAGCGCTCGTCGTCGAGCCGACCGACGTCGAGCCGGCGGGTCTGCCGTTCCACCGCGACCTCCAGCCCGGCCGCGAGGTCGGTCGACAGCCCCAGGTTGGCGGCGAGCAGGTTACCGGTGCCGGCCGGCAGGATGGCGAGCGCCACGTCGGTGCCGACCAGACCGGCGACACACGACATCACGGTGCCGTCGCCGCCGCAGGCGAACACGACGTCAACCCCGGCCGCGACCGCGTCCCGGGCCTGCGTCCGCCCCGGTTCGGCGACCGTCGTCTCCAGCCAGATCGGTGCCGCCCAGCCGGCTTCGGCCAGGCTCGCGTCGACCGCCGCTCGCAGGACGTCGAGGTCAGTAACCTTCGTAGGGTTGACCACTACGGCGGACCGTACCGGCGCTGTCTGCTTCTGCACCAGGTCAGTGTGGG
Organism: Micromonospora sp. LOL_013; assembly: GCF_048060315.1. Lineage (NCBI taxonomy): Bacteria > Bacillati > Actinomycetota > Actinomycetes > Micromonosporales > Micromonosporaceae > Micromonospora > Micromonospora sp. LOL_013. The sequence goes on along the minus strand of NZ_JBHMIQ010000017.1, from coordinate 35,283 downwards.
CCACCGGGTCAGCCGGTGACGCGGAAGGTGGCGTCGGCGCGTGCCTGCGCGTCGGCGATCGGGTCGAGGCGCAGTTGGTAGCCGTAGTGCCGGATGTAGCGGTCCGGGAAGTTGTAGGACTGGAACGACGACCATCCGGCGTCGGCCAGGCCGACGACCCGGCGGAAGGTGGCGTCGGCGGCGAAGACCGCCGAGCCGTCGTCGGGTGCCAACTCGAAGTCGAACGCGTAGTGCCGCAGGTAGTGGCCCGGATAGTTGACCGATTCGATCGAGACGTACCCCGAGCCGCCGGACAGGCCGGGCACCAGCCGGAACTGCGCGTCCTGGGCCGGGCTGACGTTGGCGTCGATGCGCACGTCGAAGTTGGCGTGCCGCACGTAGCGGTCCGGGTAGTTGTACGACTGAATTCGGTTCACCGGGGTGGTCGTGCCCCAGCGGGCAAGCACCCTGGACTGCTCGGCCGCGGTCAGGTTGAGGATCGATCCGTGCCGCTTGCGGCTGCCGCCCATGCTGTAGTCCGACCGGGTCCGGAAGTTGCCCGTGCCGCCCAGGTTAGTCGAGGTGACCGGCAGGTAGCCGCGGCCGGTGGCGTACTGGTCAAGCCAGAGCACCCACTCGTCACGGCCGTTGAACTGGGCCCACATCGGGCCCTCGACGACGTTGCCGCCGCCGGTGCCGTTGGAGATGCCCAGGTGCGACAGGTTGCCGAGGGTCGTCCAGTTACCGAGGATCGAGTTGCTCGCCTCGATGGTGATGTGACCGTCGGCCGACGCCCGGTAGTAGCGGTAGCCGCCGACGCTGTTCGGGACCTCGATGATCTGGGTGTCGATGATGCCCTGGCCGCTACCCCGATCGATGTACAGCTGCGGAGCACCGATGGTACGGAAGTCGCTGGTCCGCGCGTACCAGATGCGGTGCTTGGTGACCCCGTTGCGGGCCGAGTTGGTCGCCCAGTAGACGACGTAGTCACCGGTCGCCGGGTTGTAGATCGCCTCCGGTGCCCAGGCGTTGCCGGCGCCCGCGATACCGTTGGCGACGTTGAGCAGCCACGGTGCCGACCAGTTGACCAGGTCGGTGGACTCCCAGACGACGATCGAGGTGCTGCCCCGGTTGGCGGCGTCGTTCCACGACGTTCCGCTGGCGATCCGCAGATCGGTGGCGATGATCCAGTACCGGTCGCCGGCCGGTGAGCGGACCAGGACCGGGTCCCGCACGCCACGGGTGCCCACTGTGGATATCAGGACCGGGCTGCCGTTGTTGAGGTCGGTCCAGTGCAGCCCGTCGGTACTGTGCGCCAGATAGATCTGCTCGCCGTTGGTCGACTCCCCGGTGAAGTGGGCCAACAGGTATCCGGTGAACGGGTCGAGGGCGGCAGCCGGTCTCGCCGCGGTCACCGACCATGAGGTGAACAGCAGGCAGGCGGCGGCGAGGACGGCGCTGAGCCGGGCAAGGGTCCTCGGCATCGGGTCTCCTTCAGTTGGAGTTGGTCGGGTCCGGCCAGCGCCGGCGGTCCGCCGCCTACGTGCTGGCGCACGACGTGGCACTGCCGGGCACCGGACGGCAGCGACGCCGCAGGCGACAGGTATCCAGATCATCCGATGTTATCGCTAACACGGCACCCGGTACGATTGCCGCGCGATTGCCGGATTGAATCGACAGTGTTAACTACCTGCAGTCTCGATGTCAATGGGTCGAGGGCCGGCAGCGGATACCCGTGTCCGCCGGGGAGTCGGCCAACGGCTCCCCGGCGCTGCTTAAGCTGGTGCATGCTCGATGAACTCGTCGCACGTGCCCACCGGCTTGTCCCCCGCGACGGCCGACTCCTGCTCGGCATCACCGGCTGCCCGGCGGCGGGCAAATCGACGCTGGCGGCGCTGCTGGTCGCCGGGCTGCGGCAGGTCGGGGTTCCGGCGGCGCTGGTGCCGATGGACGGCTTCCACCTGTCCGACGCGGCACTGGACCGGCTCGGCCGGCGCGACCGCAAGGGCGCCATCGACACCTTCGACGGTGACGGCTACCTTGCCCTGCTGCACCGGCTGCGGACCGAGCGGCATCGGACCGTCTGGGCGCCGGGTTTCGAACGTGACCTCGAACAACCGGTGGCCGGCACCATCGCGGTGGACCCACCGGTACGGCTGGTCGTCACCGAAGGAAACTACCTGCTCGCGGACGCAGAGCCCTGGCCGGCGGTACGTGCGCTGCTGGCCGAGGTGTGGTTCTGCCAACTCGACGACGACGTACGGCGGGACCGTCTCATCCGCCGGCACGTCGAGTTCGGCAAGTCACCCGCCGCCGCCCGCGCCTGGGTAGCCACGGTCGACGACCCGAACGCCCGGTTGATCGGGGCCGGTCGAGACCGAGCCGACCTCGTCGTCGACATGACCACGTTGGGACCGGCCGACGGCAACGCTCCGCGCCCGGTTGACCGGCCGCCCCGGCCCGGCGGACGCTAGCGGCACGGCTGGCCGGCGGCGCTAACAGCACGGCTGCCCGCCGTGCCGGTCCGGCGGGTCTTCGGCTCCGCCGGAGGACGGGGCGGCCGCCGGGCCATCCGCCCGGGCCAGCAGGAACAACGGGAGCAGCACCGCCGCACCGGCACTGACCGCCAACACCGGGTACCCGACGGTGCCGAGCACCATTCCGGCACCGACGCTGGCCACCGCCGAGGCTCCCCAGGCGACCGCGTCCACGCCCCCCTGGACGTGCTGGCGGTCGGCGAGTGTCAACGACTGGGTGAGCAGGCCGCTGCCGCCGACGAAGGTGAGGTTCCAGCCGGAACCGAGTAGGAACAGCGCGACGTACAGCTGCGCGCTTGCGGCCGCCGGCACCAATGCGACCATCGTGGACAGGGCGATCAACCCGATGCCGGCGAGGATCGCCGTCCGTGCCCCGAACCGGTCGACGATGTGCCCGGACAGCGGCGCCAGCAGGAACATGCCGAGCAGGTGCGAGCTGACCACCGCACCTACCGCGCCAAGGTCGTGACCGTGCATGTCCATGTGTAACGGCGCCATTGTCATCACGGCGACCATCGACACCTGGCCGGCGGTCATCGACACCACCGCGGTACGGACCACCGGACGTCGCCACACCCCGACCGACACGGCACCCGGCTTCGTGTCACCGGGCGTCAGGGCAGCGCGCCGCGTACCGGCCCGGGTCGTCGGCAGGGTCGCCGACGCCGCTGCCGCGGCACCCGCACCGACCAGCGCCAGGAGGTACGGCCCGGCGAGCGGCGGCAGACCCAGCCCGGCGGAGAACCGCGCGAGTGGCGCGATCAGGTTGGGCCCGGCCAACGCGCCGACGGTACCCGCCCAGACGACGACGCCGACCGCGAAACCCCTGCGGTCGGGCGGGTACAGGTCCGCCGCGCAGTACCGGGCCAGCTGCGCTGCGCCGTTGCCGACACCGAGCAGCAGCATGCCGACCATCAGCGGGCCCGCCGCGTCGGCCAGCACGGCGCCGCCCGCGACGACCGCACCGACGGCCGCGACCAGGTAGCCCAACACGAGCGCGGTACGGCTGCCACGTCTGGCCAGCACGGCGGCGAGCGTCAGGGTGCCGACGGCGGAGCCGACGATTCCGGCCGCGTTCGGTATGCCGCTCCACAGCGGGCTGAGCAACTGCGCCCCGACGAGAGTGCTCACCGTGCTCGCACCGACCATCGGCACGTGGGTCACCGCCGCGCCGGTGAACAGCGCGGCCATCGGCCGGTGTCGGGTCCGGCGGGCCTCGACCGCGGCGGGCACCATGGTCAGCCAGGTCTCTCGACGAGGATGCCCCTGGGCACTGGCACAGACATGTGCCGACCTCTTCTGCGAGACGTCGGCTGTGGCGGAACGTTGTCAAGATTCTTTACGGCTGGCGGCTGCGGTGCTTCTCCGGCGTTGCCCGGCCGACGTGTCGGGTGCAGACGACGGGCGGGCCATCGGTTTCGCCGATGGCCCGCCCTGTGCGGTGCCGGCCGGCTCACGGCGTACCGCGGCCGGAGGTGCCCGGGTCAGAGGTGTCAGTTCGGGGCGTGGACTCCGGTCGCCGCGTAGTCCTTGATGGATCCTCGGACGTACATCTCGCTTCCGGTGTTACCAGCCGGCGAACGGCGTGGTGGAGGCGTTGCGTCCGTACACGTCTGTGTAGACCGTGGATGGCCCGCTGTTGCGCACCGAGAAGGTGCCGGGCCGGTACTCGCGCAGGGTGCCCTTGAACGGCGATCGGGGATCGCCCCAGGCGACCTGTTGGCCGGTCTGCTGGGTCACCTGTCGAGCCTCGGCGCAGTAGTCGCCACCGACCAGGTCGGTGTAGCACAGGTCCACGATCCGGCCCATCCTGTTCGGCAGTGTCGGGTCGTAGTACCGGGAGGGATTGACGACGTAGAACAGCCGCGCGAGGTGAAAGTCCAGCCCGGAGCCCGTCACCCGCACGTCGGAGAACCAGAAGTCGTCCATGTCGGAAACCGTGAACGGCACCGGGTTGGGGTAGAGCGGGTCGAAATGCGTACGACCTTCCCGGATCGCGTCGATACAGCCGTTCTCGGCGATCAACCGGCTCAGCGATCGGGTGTCCGACGGCGAGTCCGCCGGCACCGGGGGTGCGACGTCGATGAGCGGACGACCGAAGCCGGGGCATTCGCTGGGGCTGAAGCCGCCGGGTCGGCCAAGCGGGATCATCGCGTTGTATCGAGCCTCGGTGACCGGGCCACCGTTGCTCCCGACGCAGCGCTGGTTGAACAGCAGCTCGTGGACGTTGTTGGTGAACGCGTCCGGCGAGTGGGTACCCTGGCGGAACTTCAGCAAGACGTCGCAGACGGCGATCGTGGGCCGCTCCGGTGGGAAAAAGCTGGTGCCGTTGTCCCCCTGGATGACGTTGCTGTTGTTCACCACCAGTACCTTGTGCCCGACGTGGTCCTCGTGGCGGTGACTGTGGTCGGGCATGTTGTCCAGCATGACCTCGCTGGTGTAGCCGAAGGCCGGCCAGCCTGCGGTGCCGTACAGGTCCGAGGTCCGCGGATCGTCACCGTGTTCGTGGCCGAAGTAGCAGCCGCTCGGGTGCCAGGTCGGGTAGACCTTGCCGTCTGGGCCGTAGGTCCAGTACCGGGCGTGGATCTCGACCGAGCACTCGCCGGCCCGCGGCAGGTAGCCCTTCTCGTTGGCGGTGGCGATCAGTTCGTACGCCCGGCTCCTGGGCGCGCTCGCCGGTGGCAGCGCAGTGCCCCAGGCCGGGTCGCCGGGCGGCATCGGCGGCGGCGCGGTGGTCGGCGGTGGACTGGACGGCGGCGCGGTCGTGGGTGGAGGGGTGGTGGGGTCGGTGGGCGACCCCGTACAGGTGGTGCCGTTGAGCGCGAAGCTGGTCGGGGCGGTGTTGCTGCCGTTCCACGACCCGTTGAAGCCGAACGACGTAGTCGCCCCGGTAGCGATGTTGCCGTTGTAGCTGGCGTTGCGGGCAGTGATCTGTCCACCGCTCTGCGACACCGTGGCGTTCCACGCCTGGGTGATCTGCTGACCGTTGCCGTAGCTCCAGGTCAACGTCCACGAGCTGACCGGGTCACCGAGGTTGGTGACGGCCACGCTGGCCGTGAAGCCACCCGGCCACTGCGAGGCGACGGAGTAGGTGACGCCGCATCCGACGGCAGCGTACGCGGCCGTGACGGCCACTCCGCTTCCGGCGATGACGGCCGTCACGGTCGCGGCTGACCACAGCCGGGACCGGTACCGGTGTTAACGCATGTGCTGGCTCTCCTCCACTGACGTGCGGACGGATCGACAGGGCGCGCTGTCACCTACGGTCGACCACCCCGGGTGGCCTGAAGCGCGAGGTGTCCCGGTGTGGCGCGGCACGGGTGGCACCGGGCAGCGCAGCGTGGTGGATCGTCCGAAGGGAAGACAGCGAACGCACCATCGATAGATGCTCATAAATGTTATGCCGGCGCACTCACTGTCAACTGGATACGCTGACGTCCACCGATGTAAGGTTGATCATCTTTGGAGCAGCCGAACCTCGCCTACCCGTTCTCGACCCCGGGCAGGTCGAACGTGTGCGCGAGCTGCGCGCGACCGTCGACGCCGACGCGCTCCGACACGAGCTCCGGACACTCCCGGCACCCCGGGTCCGGGTGCTCACCCCGGACGCCTGCGCCGAGCTGGACGGTGACCTACGGGACCGTTTCGCGGCAGCGGGCTGGACGGCCCGACTCGACCGGTTTCACGCGCGGGGTGTCCCCCAGTGGGGGCCGAGCGGGCGGTACGAGGACGTCCTGACCGACGTGGACATCGACGGCGTCAACATCGTCGCCGCCAAGGAGGGCGAGCTCTCCGAGGTGGTCCTGGTCCTCGCCCACCACGACACGGTTCCAGGCACCGGCGGCGCCGACGACAACGGCACCGGCGTGGTCGGACTACTGGAACTGGCACGACTGCTGGGTGGGACACGGTTCCGCCGTACGGTGCTGCTCGTCGCGGTCGACCACGAGGAACTCGGCTTTCACGGTGCCCGTCACCTGGTGCGGCAGATGTCGGTTGCCAGGCGGAAGGTGGTCGGCGCCTATGTGTTCGAGATGCTCGGATTCGCTAGCACGGAGCCCGGCAGCCAACATCTGCCGACCGGGCTCGGCCTGCTCTACCCTGGGCAGATCAAGCGAATTCGGCGCGACGGGCAGCGAGCGGACTTCGCTGCCGTGCTCTACCAGCGGTCCAGTCGTACGATGGCGACGCTGTTCGCGGCCGCCCTGACCCAGCTGGCCGGCCCGACCGGCACTATTCTGCTCCGCGCACCCACCGACCTCCCTGTGCTGGGGCCGCTGCTTGGCCGTTTCGTGCCGTTCACCCAGCACTTCGCGCGCAGCGACCACCTGCCGTTCTGGGACGCCGATCTGCCCGCGGTCCAAATCACCGACACGGCCAACTTCCGCAACCCGCACTACCACCGGGCCGGCGATGTCCCCGAAACGGTCAGCATGCAGCAGGTGGCGGACGTGGTCGCAGCCACCGCCCTGGCCGTGGAGATCCTGGCGGAGCGGCTCGACTAGCCGGCACTGGCGCCCGCGAAGCCTGGACGGCATCCTGACACCCATGACATCGATCACCGCAGGTGCCTGGATTCGCCGTTACCACTCGGCGGCGGTGGACGCGCCGCGCCTGATCTGCCTCCCGCACGCCGGTGGCAGCGCCAGCTTCTACTTCCGGCACTCGGTCGCCCTGGCCCCCGCCGTCGCGGTTCTCGCCGTGCAGTACCCCGGTCGCATGGAGCGCCACGACGAGCCCTTCGCCAATTCCGTCGCCGACCTCGCAGACGGAGCCTTCGACGCGCTCGCCGCCCTGCCCGACCTCGGCGGCGACGTCTCCCTCTTCGGACACAGCATGGGCGCGACCGTCGCCTTCGAGGTGGCACGACGGCTGGAGAACCGGCTGGGGCTCACTCCTCGCCGGCTCTTCGTCTCCGGCCGCCGCGCTCCGTCCCGGCACCGCGATGAACGCGTACACACTCTCAACGACGACGGCCTCATCGCCGAACTGACGGCCCTCGACGGTTCCGACAGCCGGGTCTTCGCCGACCCGGAGATGCGGGCGCTGCTGCTGCCGGCGATCCGCAACGACTACCGTGCGATCGAGACCTACCGGTGCGCCCCAGACGTGACGATCTCCGCCCCGGTGACGGTACTGACCGGCACCGCCGACCCGACGACCACCCCGGACGAGGCCGACGCGTGGCGCCGGCACACCACCGCGGGCGTCACCATCCACACGATGACCGGCGGGCACTTCTTCCTCAACGAGCACCGCCCAGCCGTCCTCGAAATCGTCACCCGGTCGCTGTCGGCACGCGACGGTATGCCCGACCGGTGAGGCGCCCGGACCCGCAACGCAAGTCACTCAACCGCATGTGCGAACGACGGGTCTAGATCAGCAATCTCCTACCGAGGCACAGTGCATTAGAAGCTGCTGACCAGAGATTACTCCTGGTCAGCGGCTTCTTTAACAACTGTCGGGACGGCCGGATTCGAACCGACGACCCCTTGACCCCCAGTCAAGTGCGCTACCAAGCTGCGCCACGTCCCGCCTCCGCCGACACAACGCCAGCGGCAGCCGGTACAGCGTAGCGCACCGGTCGGCCAGGACTCCGTGGCCCCACCCGACGGCCACGACAGCCACAGCGGCAACAGGCGTCAGCCGTGGGCCTTGCCCCGCCCGCCGGGACCCACCTGCTTGCGCGGGCGCACCGTGACCTCGATCGGGGTTCCCTCGAAGCCGAACTCCTCCCGCAGCTTGCGCTCGACGAACCGCTGGTAGCCGGCATCGAGCGGGCCGGTGGTGAACAGCACGAACCGGGGCGGCGCCACGCCGGCCTGGGTGGCGAAGAGGATGCGCGGTGCGCGGCCGCCGCGTACCGGGTGCGGGGTGGCCTGCACCAGGGCGGTGATCCACTGGTTGAGCTGGCCGGTCGGGATCCGGGTCTCCCAGCTGGCCAGGGCGGTCCGCAGCGCCGGGGCGAGCCGCTCCACCGACCGGCCGGTCCGGGCGGAGATGTTCACCCGGATCGCCCACGGGATGCGCCGGAGATCCCGCTCGATCTCCTTCTCCAGGTAGTACCGCCGGTCGGCGTCGACCAGGTCCCACTTGTTGAACGCGATCACCAGCGCCCGGCCGGCCTCGACGACCATCGACAACACCCGCTGGTCCTGCTCGCTCAGGACTTCGCTGGCGTCGAGCAGGACGACCGCCACCTCGGCCGCTTCGATCGCACCGGCGGTGCGCAGGCTGGCGTAGTACTCGGTGCCGCTGGCCCGGTTTGCGCGCTTGCGCAGCCCAGCGGTGTCGACGAACTGCCAGGGCTCACCGCCGATCTCGACGATGCTGTCCACCGGGTCGACGGTGGTGCCCGCGACGGAGTCGACGACGGCCCGATCCTCCCGGGCGAGCCGGTTGAGCAGACTCGACTTGCCGACGTTCGGCCGGCCGACCAGGGCGACCCGGCGAGGGCCACGCGGCCCACCCGGCTCGGTGACCGGCGGCGGATCAGGTAACGCGTCGAGGACCGCGTCGAGCAGATCACCGGACCCGCGGCCGTGCAGCGCGGAGACCGGGTACGGCTCCCCCAGGCCGAGCGACCACAGGGCGGCCGACTCCAACTCGACGGACATGTTGTCGGCCTTGTTGGCGACCAGCAGGACCGGTTTGGCGCTGCGTCGCAGCATCTTGACCGCGGCCTCGTCGACGTCGGTCGAGCCGACCGTGGCGTCGACGACGAACAGGACGACGTCCGCAGTGGCCACCGCAGCTTCGGCCTGGGCGGCGATCGCGGCGGCGCGGTCGCGGGCATCCGGCTCCCAGCCGCCGGTGTCGACGACGACGAACTGCCGGCCGGACCAGTTGGCGTCGTACGGTACCCGGTCCCGGGTCACGCCCGGGGTGTCCTCCACCACCGCCTGCCGGCGGCCGATGATCCGGTTGACCAGTGTGGACTTGCCGACGTTGGGACGCCCGACGACGGCGACCACCGGGACCGGGGCAGCCGGCCCGGTCCGCTCGTCCGGAACCGCCTCGGCGCTCACCGGGTCGTCCGGGCTGCGAGCAGCTCACGGAGCCGGTCGACGACCTCGTCGATGCCCATCCCGGTGGTGTCCAGCTCGACCGCGTCGGCGGACTGCTGCAACGGGTCGGCGGCCCGGGTCGAGTCGAGCCGGTCGCGGCGGGCCAGCGCCGCCGCTGTCGCCGCCACGTCGGCGGCGGTCTCGGCGCTGCGCCGCATCGCCCGGGCCTCGGCCGAAGCGGTGAGGTAGACCTTGAGGTCGGCGTCGGGTGCGACGACGGAGCCGATGTCACGGCCCTCGACGACGATCGGGGCCGGCTGGTCGATCAACGCGCGCTGCTCGGCGACCAGCCGTTCGCGTACCGCAGGCACGGCGGCCACCGCGGACACTGCGGAGGTGACCTCCTGGCTGCGGATCTCGACGTCCACCGCGACGCCGTCCGCACTGATATGCGGTGCCGCCGGATCGGTGCCGACGGTCAAGGCGACGTCCGACGCGACCTTGACGACCCCGGGCGTGTCGTGCGGATTGACGCCAGACCGGAGCACCGCCCAGGTGATCGCCCGGTACATCGCCCCGGTGTCCAGATAGCGGGCGCCCGTCGCGGTGGCCAGTCGCCGGGAAACGGTGGATTTGCCGGATCCGGACGGACCATCCACCGCCACCACAAAGTGCCCGGTCCGTACCTGCTCAGCCACCGTCGGTTTCCTCTCTTCCGCACCACCGGCCCCGGTAGTCCCGGGAGCATCCACGAGAGCACCTGCCGAGTGCCCGCTTTCCGGGTCCATCATGCCTGGTTAGTCACTGACGGCCGCGAACAGGGCGGCGACCTCCGCGTTGTTCAGCCGCCGGGTCCGCCCCGGCCGCAGGTCACCGAGCCGGATCGGCCCGATGGCGGTCCGCGCCAGTCGCGAGACCGGGTGCCCCACCTCGTCGAACAGCCGACGCACGATGTGGTTGCGCCCCTCGTGCAGCACCACCTCAACCTGCGCGGTGCGACCCAGGGTGTCCAGCAGCGCGTACTTGTCCACTTTGGCCGGCCCGTCGTCGAGGTCGACACCGGCGAGCAGCCGGCGGCCGACCGCCCGGGGCACCGGGCCGGCGATCTCACACAGGTACGTCTTCGGCACCCCGTACGACGGATGCATCAGGCGATGCGCCAGCGTGCCGTCGTTGGTCAGCAGCAACAGTCCCTCACTGTCCGCGTCCAGCCGGCCGACGTGGTAGACCCGCTGGTCGACCCGGTCGAGCAGGTCCGACAACGCGGTACGCCCCTTTTCGTCTGCCATGGTGGAAACGACACCGCGGGGCTTGTTCATCGCCAGATAGGCGAGCCGGTGGTCGGCGACGACCCGTTCGCCGTCGACGTGGATGACCGCCGTACGCGGGTCGACCTTGTCACCGAGTTGAGCGATGCGTCCGTCGACCGTCACCCGGCGTCGGAAGATCAGATCCTCGCAGGCCCGCCGCGAGCCGACCCCGGCGGTGGCGAGCACCTTCTGCAGACGCTGGACACCGCTGTCGTCATCGCTGGGCATCGGCAATCTCTTCCACGTCGTCGGGCAGGAACGGCGCGAGCGAGGGTAGCTCCTCGACGCTGTCCAACCCCAGTTTCTCCAGGAACAGCGTCGAGGTGCGGTAGAGGTAGGCGCCGGACTCCGGCTCGCTGCCGCACTCCTCGATCAGGCCACGGGACAACAGGGTACGGATCACCCCGTCGCAGTTGACACCCCGGATCGCGGAGACCCGACCGCGCGTCACCGGCTGCTTGTAGGCGACCACAGCGAGGGTCTCCAGCGCGGCCTGGGTCAGCCGCGCCGACTGCCCGTCGAGCACGAACCGCTCCACGTACGGTGCGTACTCCGGACGGGTGTAGAGCCGCCAGCCGCCAGCCGCCCGGCGCAGGTCGAAGCCGTGACCGGCCGCGGTGTAGCCGGCGGAAAGGTCGGCGAGGACCGCGGCGATCCGGTCGGTGGGCTGCTCCAGCACCTGGGCCAGAACCACCTCGGCGACGGGTTCGTCGATCACGAGCATGATTGCTTCGAGCGCGGCGCGCAGCTCGCCGTCGTCGAGCAACGCCAGCGCCTCCGGTCGGACCGGCGACGGCTCAACCACCGGGGTCGGCTCAGTAGCTGGTGCCGGCTCAGCGACCGACACCGGTTCAGGCTCGGGGTCCGGCTCCGCCGCCGGGACCGGTTCAGGCTCGGGGTCCGGCGGCGGCTCCGGTTCGGGCGCGGGGGCACGCTCCGCTGGTACGGGGGCCCGAGCCCACGGTGGAACCCAGGCGGCCGCCTGCTCGGCGAGCGAGTCAGGCTGCTCGTCGGTGCTCACGAGGTCTCCTCCTGGACGGTGTCCGGCTGGGCGGGCGGTGCCGCCGCGGCGTCCCGTTCCTCCGGGTGGCCGGCGTACTCGTCGATGGTGAGCTCCCCGCCGCCGTCGGCGCCCCCGGTCCAGCGTACGGTCAGATCTCCCAGGGCCTGCTCCTGGCTGAAGCCGACCAGACCCTCCCGGTAGAGCTCCAGCAGCGCGAGGAAGCGTGCGACGACCTCCAGGGTGGACTCGCAGTCCAGGCACAGCGTCTGGAACGTCGCGGTGCCCATCCGGCGCAGCCGGTCACGCAACAGAGTGGCGTGCTCCCGCACGCTCACCCGGATCTGGTGCACGTGGTCGATGGAGACGACCGGTGCGACGCGTGGCGTCATCGCCCTGATCGCGAGCTTCGCGAGCCGCTCCGGACCGACACCGAGCACCAGTTCAGGCAGCGCCTGCGCGTACCGCTCCTCCATGGTGACCGAGCGGGGATAGCGGCGGGCCCCGGCGGTCTCCAGCTCGGCGATGTGCCCCGCGGCCTCCTTGAACGCCTTGTACTGCAACAGCCGGGCGAACAGCAGGTCCCGGGCTTCCAGCAGAGCCAGATCCTCTTCGTCCTCGACCTGGGCGGCGGGCAGCAGCCGGGCCGCCTTGAGGTCGAGCAGGGTCGCCGCGACGACCAGGAACTCACTGGCCTCGTCCAGGTCCCAGTCGTCGCCCATCGCCCGGATGTAGCCGATGAACTCGTCGGTGACCTGGTGCAACGCCACCTCGGTTACGTCCAGCTTGTGTTTCCCGATGAGCTGCAGCAACAGGTCGAACGGGCCGGTGAAGTTGTCCAGCCGGACGGTGAATCCGGTGCTCTCGCCGGGCCGGGCCACCCCGGCGGCGTCGCCGGAGCCGGGTGCCGTATCGGCCACCTGCCCAGCTGTCGCGTCGACCGTCGGAGCGCTCACCCGTCGACCGTAGTCCACCTGCTCGACGAGCTGCACCGCAGGTTAGCGCTCCGCCTGGTGCGCGATGACCTCACGGGCCAGCTGCCGGTAGTTGCGGGCCCCAGACGAGGCCGGGTCAAGGCTGGTGATCGGCGCGCCGGCCACCGTCGACTCGGGGAACTTCACCGTCTTGGTGATGACCGTCTGGTAGACCTTGTCGCCGAACGCCTCGACCACCCGCTGCAGCACCTGCCGGCAGTGGGTGGTGCGGCTGTCGTACATCGTGGCGAGGATGCCTTCCAGCTCCAGGTCGAAGTTGAGCCGCTCGCGGACCTTGTCGATGGTGTCCAGCAGCAGCGCCACCCCGCGCAGGCTGAAGAACTCACACTCCAGGGGGATCAGCACACCGTGCGCCACGGTGAGCGCGTTGATCGCCAGCAGACCGAGCGAGGGCTGGCAGTCGATCAGAACGAAGTCGTACTCCTTGCGGATCGACTTGAGCACCCGGGCCAGGGCCATCTCCCGGGCGACCTCGTTGACCAGCTGGATCTCCGCGGCCGACAAATCGATGTTGGCCGGCAGCAGGTGCAGACCGGCGACGTCGGTCTTGATCAGCACGTCCTCGGCGGTGACGTCGTCCTGCATCAGCAGGTTGTAGACCGACAGATCAAGGTTGTGCGGGTTGACCCCGAGCCCGACCGACAACGCGCCCTGCGGGTCGAAGTCGACCAGCAGCACCCGGCGTCCGTACTCGGCCAACGCGGCACCGAGGTTGATCGTCGTGGTGGTCTTGCCGACGCCGCCCTTCTGGTTGGCCATCGCGATGATCCGCGCCGGGCCGTGCCGGTCGGTCGGCATCGGCTCGGGGATCGGCTTGCGCATGGTGTAGGCGGTCGGATCGGCGGGACCGAGCTCCGCGCTCAGATCGAGCCCCGCCTGTTGTTCGCGGAGCGTCGAGGTCCACGCCTCGGCACGGTCACCGTTGCCCGCCATGTCCTGTGCGCCCCCTCCCGACGACTGCTCGGCGCCGGAGCCGACCGGCGTCTGCAGCGGCGTCGCCGCTGCGGGGCCTTCGCCTGCCGCCGTACGAAAGCCGCGCCGTTGCCCGACTGTACGCCACCCGGCTGGGGTGCGGCGGACACCGGTCCGGCGTGTCGACCCGGCTTGCCCGGGTACGCCCGGCGGCCTCACCCGCACCCGCCCACGGATCAACCGTAGGCACGCGGAGCGGGTCAATGACGGGCCCGCGGATGGGAGGTGGCGTAGATTTCGCGGAGCCGGTCGACGGTCACCAGAGTGTAGACCTGGGTGGTGGTCACCGACGCGTGCCCGAGCAGTTCCTGGACCACCCGTACGTCCGCGCCGCCGTCGAGCAGATGGGTGGCGTACGAGTGCCGCAGGGTGTGCGGGGAAACCGGATGCGCCCCGCTCACCGGCAGCCCGGCGCGTGCTGCGGCGCGCCGCAGCACCGTCCACGCGCTCTGCCGGGACAGCTGCCCGCCCCGCGCGTTGAGGAAGACGGCCGGGCTGCCCCGGCCCGCCGCCGCGAGGGCCGGCCGCACCCGGGTCAGGTACGCCCGCAGCGCGTCGGCCGCGTACCCACCGACCGGGACCACCCGCTGCCGGCCGCCCTTGCCGCGGAGCAGGACCGCCCCGGTGGCCAGGTCGAGGTCGTCGACGGCGGCACCGACCGCCTCGGAGATCCGCGCCCCGGTGCCGTAGAGGAACTCCAGCAGTGCCCGGTCGCGTACGGCCAACGGCGGCACCGGACCGTCCACGGCCCCGGCGGCGGCCAGCAGCCGTTCGATCTGGTCGAGGTCGAGCGCCCGGGGCAGCCGACGCGGCGGGACGGCGGGACGGACATCGCGGCCGGCGTCGGAGTCGGCGTGTCCCTCCCGGACGGCGAACCGGTGCAGCCCGCGGATGGCGCTGGCGGCCCGGGCGGTGGACGCGGCCGACAGCGGCGGCTGCCCATCTGCGCCGGACCGCATCGCGGCGAGGTGCCCGGTGATCTGCGCCGACCCCACCTTGGCCAGCTCGTCGATCCCCAGGTTCGCCAGGGTGCCGAGGTATCGGTCCAGGTCGCGCCGGTACGACCGGAGGGTGTGCTGGGACAGCCCGCGTTCGACGGTCAGGTGATCCAGGTAGCTGCGGACCGCGTGCCGCAGCGCGGGGGCCGGCGGCACCGTCGGTGGCGGCGCGTCGCCGGTCAGCCCAGCACCTCGGCCAACGACCGGCTGCTCAGGCCGTGTGCCTCGGCCACCGGGCCGGAGGTGATCTCGCCGTCGTGGGTGTTCAGACCGGCGGCGAGAGCCCGATCGTGGCGCAGCGCGTCGCGCCAGCCCCGGTTGGCGAGTTCGAGGGCGTACGGCAGGGTGACGTTGGTCAACGCGTAGGTGCTGGTGTGCGGGACGGCGCCCGGCATGTTCGCCACGCAGTAGAAGACCGAGTCGTGGACCGGGTAGACGGGTTCGGCGTGGGTGGTGGGCCGGGAGTCCTCGAAACAGCCACCCTGGTCGATCGAGATGTCGACGAGCACACTGCCGGGCTTCATCCGGGACACCAGTTCGTTGGTGACGATCCTGGGTGCCTTCGCCCCGGGCACCAGGACCGCGCCGATCACCAGGTCCGCGTCGATCACCGCCCGTTCGACCTCGTAGGTGTTCGACGCGACCGTCTTCATCCGCCCCTGGTGGATCGCGTCCGCCTGACGCAGCTTGCTGATCTCCCGGTCGAGCAGCAGGACGTCGGCATGCATCCCGGCCGCGATCGCCGCCGCGTTCATCCCGGACACCCCGGCCCCGATGACCACCACCTTCGCCGGGTAGACGCCGGGGACCCCGCCCATCAGCACGCCGCGCCCGCCGCCGGGACGCATCAGGTGGTACGCGCCGACCTGCGCGGCCAGCCGACCGGCGACCTCGGACATCGGTGCGAGCAGCGGGAGGGACCGGTCGGCGTTTTCCACCGTCTCGTACGCGATTCCGGTGACCCGCTGCCGCAGCAGGGCGTCGGTGCACTCCCGCGACGCCGCAAGGTGCAGGTAGGTGAAGAGCACCTGGCCGGAACGCATCCGGTGGTGTTCCTCGGCGACCGGCTCCTTCACCTTGAGTACCAGGTCGGCGCTTGCCCAGACATCGTCGGCGCTCGGGGCGATACTCGCCCCGGCGGCGGCGAACTCGTCGTCGGTGATGGAGGACCCGACGCCGGCGCCAGTCTCCACCGTCACCTGGTGACCGGCCCGGGTGAACTCGTGCACCCCGGCCGGGGTGATCGCCACCCGGTACTCGTGGTTCTTGACCTCGCGGGGAATGCCAACCTTCACGTCGCCGTCACCTTTCCGCGGGCCACGCTGCCCGAACTTGTCTCCCGGCGAAGTCTAGATCCGGTCGACGGGTCCGACAGTCCGCACGTTGACAGTCGATGGCGGCGCGGCTTGACGGTGTGTCATCCCACGCAGCCACCGGCCAGCTGGCTACACAGAGCGAAGGTCCGAGACCACCAGGTAGCACCCGTTCACGGGTTTTCCCAGCATCCGGACTTTCGCTGCGACGACCTGGACCAAGGTCACTACATTGCCGCTTCATGACCTTTCCTCAGCATCCTGGCGCCGGTGGCGTCTCCGACAAAAGCAAGATCATCGCCGGGGTCCTCGGCATCCTGCTGGGCGGCTTCGGCGTCGGCCGGTTCTACACAGGCCATACCAAGATCGCCGTACTCCAGCTGGTCGTCAGCGTCGTCACCTGTGGCCTCGGTTCGCTCTGGGGCCTGATCGACGGGATTCTCGTCCTGGTCAACGGCGGCACCGACGCCCAGGGGCGGCCGCTGCGCGACTGACCACCCGATTGCTCGGCGACCCCGGCGGATCCGGCCGGTCGCCGAGCGGAGATTGCGACAAGCCGAACGGCGGTCGGGCGACATCCGCCCCGGCCGCCGTTCGGCGTACACCGGGTCAGCGCGCCGCGCCGCCGGGCGGGCGCGAGGCAGGTTCGGTGGCGGCGCGCAGCGCCGCCCACCCTGTCTGCCGGGCGCAGGCGGCAGCCAGCAGACCGGCCACCGCCGGACCGTTGGTGATCTCGCCGGCCAGCACCATCCGGACCGCCTCGTCGAGGTCGACGAGGCGGATCTGCAGCTCGGCCTCCTCGTCGTGGCGGTGGTGCCGGTCCTGCTCCGGCACCGGGGTAAGGTCCCGGGCGAGGAAGATCCGGACCGTCTCGTCCGAGAATCCCGGCGACGGGTGCACATCGACGAGCAGGTCGAGTCGACCGGCGGTCAGGTCGGCCTCCTCGACGAGCTCCCGGTGGGCGGTGGCGGGCAGTTCCTCCCCGGCGACGTCGATCAGGCCGGCGGGTAGCTCCCACAGTTGCCGGCCCACCGGGTGGCGGTACTGACGGATCAGCACCACTCGTCCGGCCTCGTCGAGCGCGACCACTGCGACCGCGCCGACGTGCCGTACGTAGTCGCGCCTGGCCACACCGCCGCCTGGCATCGTCACCTCGTCACTGACCACCGAGAAGACCGGGCCGGAGAACCGGTCGATCCGCGACAACACCTGGTAGACGTGACCACCCGAGCCGTCTTCGGCGTCCGGCTCATGCTCCCGCATCAGGCCCGGCCTCCGGGGGCCGGCACCAGATCCACCGGCAACTGGTCGGCCTCCGAATAGGTGATCACGGCACCGACGAAGGCGTGGAACAACGGATGCGGCCGGGTCGGGCGGCTCTTCAGCTCCGGATGGGCCTGGGTGGCCACGAAGAACGGGTGCTCAGCCCGGTCCAGCTCGACGAACTCAACCAGCCGGCCGTCCGGCGAGGTGCCCGAGATCCGCAACCCGGCTTTCTCCAACACCTCCCGGTACGCGTTGTTCACCTCGTAGCGGTGCCGGTGCCGCTCATTGACCTCGGTCGCCCCGTACGCCTGCGCGACGATCGAGCCCTCGGCCAGCAACGCCCGGTACCCGCCCAGCCGCATCGTGCCGCCCATGTCCCCCTTGCCGGCGACGATCTGCTCTTGGTCGGCCATGGTCGCGATGATCGGGTGTTCGACCTCCTCGTCGAACTCGGCGGAGTTGGCACCGGCCAGACCGGCGCCGTTGCGGGCCACCTCGATCGTCATGCACTGCAAACCGAGGCAGAGCCCGAGCACCGGGACACCGTTCTCTCGCCCGTACCGGGCCGCGCCGATCTTGCCCTCGATGCCCCGCACCCCGAACCCGCCCGGAATCACGATCCCGTCGACCCCGCTGAGCGCGGCGGCGGCACCGTTCGGGCTGACACACTCGTCGCTGGGCACCCACCGGATCTGCACCCGCGCACGGTGCCCGAAACCCGCCGCCCGGATCGCCTCGGTCACCGAGAGGTACGCGTCCGGCAGGTCGACGTACTTGCCGACCAGCGCCACGGTCACGGTGTGTCGCGGATGGTGCACCCGCTCCAGCAGGTCGTCCCAACTGGTCCAGTCCACGTCCCGGAAGGACAGGCTCAGCCGGCGCACCACGTAGGCGTCGAGGCCCTCCCGGTGCAGCACCTTCGGAATGTCGTAGATGCTCGGCGCGTCGGGGGCGGCGATGACCGCCTCCCGGTCCACGTCACAGTAGAGCGACAGCTTGTGCTTCAACTTGTCCGGGATCTCCCGGTCGGAGCGGCACACAATCGCGTCCGGCTGGATACCGATGCTGCGCAGCGCGGCGACCGAGTGCTGCGTCGGCTTGGTCTTGAGCTCGCCGGACGGCACCAGATAGGGAACCAGCGACACGTGCAGGTAGAAGCAGCGGTCCCGGCCGACATCGTGGCGGACCTGGCGGATCGCCTCCAGGAACGGCAACGACTCGATGTCTCCGACGGTGCCGCCTACCTCGGTGATCACCACGTCCGGGATCAGCCCGTGCTCGTCGGGCTCCCCCATCGCCCGGATCCTGGCCTTGATCTCGTTGGTGATGTGCGGGATCACCTGCACCGTGTCGCCGAGGTACTCGCCCCGGCGTTCCTTGGCGATGACCTCGGAGTAGATCTGACCGGTGGTCACGTTGGCCTTGCAGGACAGGTCACGGTCGAGGAACCGCTCGTAGTGCCCCACGTCGAGATCGGTCTCGGCGCCGTCGTCGGTGACGAACACCTCACCGTGCTGGAAGGGGTTCATCGTGCCGGGGTCGACGTTGAGGTACGGGTCGAGCTTCTGCATCACCACCCGGAGTCCGCGGGCGTTGAGCAGGTTACCCAGGCTGGATGCGGTCAACCCCTTGCCGAGTGAGGACGCGACGCCCCCGGTGACGAAAATGTGCCGTACCGTCTGTGTCGAAGGGGCCAAGGCGTGCTCCCGTGGGTCGTCTGACTGGTCATGCAGACCGGCGCGTCACTGATGAAGCTGCTGGCGCGATCCACGGGACTCCACGGTAACACCTGCCGAAACAGCGGACTCGCTGACCTCGTCGGGTGCCTTCGCCGTGGTCTGCTCGGCCGAGCCCGGCGGGCCGGTCGACGGTCTGGTCCGGTCCGCCGAGTGCCCGAGCACCCGCAACGCCACCAGCGCGGCCAGCGGCACGGTCACCGCCGCCGCCGCACCAGCCACGTCCAGCGCCGAACCCGCGAGTCCGCCGCCGATCACCGACGACACAGCGATGCCAGCCATCGCCGCCCGCACCGCCGGGTAGATGCCGAACAGCCGTTTCAGCCCGCCCCACGGCTGCAGCAGGGCGAACCACACGAGTACTGCGGCGACCAGCGCCAGTACCGTCAACGGGCTGCTCAACAGGGCCGACATGTTGGCCGCCGAGGAACGGTGCAGGGTCAGACCGCCGGTGCCGTCGGCCAGTGCGGTGAAGAACCGTCCCAGGCTGCCCCGTTCGGTCTCCGGCCGCTGCAGATCGAGCAGTGCGAAGCCGGCGGTCACCAGCAGACCCGCGATCGTCGCCCACGCCACTTTGGGCACGCTCAGCCACCCACCGGTGCTGATCGCCGCCGTGATCGCCACCCCGGCGGTCAACGCGATCGCTCCTACCGGGTCGGCACCCAGGTAGGGGCTGCCGACCAGGATCACCGCTGCACCACCGATGGTGACCACCACCGTCACCCGCCAGCTACGCCGGACCCGCTGGGCCAGGCAACCGGCGGCCAGCAGGGTGCCGGCGATCAGCACTCCCAGCCCCACTGTGCCGAGCCCGGCGTAGCGACCGCCTTCAGAGGCGGAGTACCCGGTGACGCCGTTGAGCTGCAGCCGGGCCCCGGTCAGCACGTCGGCGGCGACGACCGCCGCCGCGATCATGGCGACCAGCGTCATCGGGGCGAGCGTGTGCCGGTAGGAACGGCTGAACCGGACCGCCGCCGTCGCGGCGGCGACCGCCAGCAGCGTGGTCACGGCCAACGCAGGGCCGGGCTGGCCACTGCGCCACCAGGGCACCACCTCGGCCAGCAACGCCGCCGGGATGACGAGCGCGGCCGCGATCAGCAGCACCTCCATGACGGCGTCGACCCGTCGGGTGACCGGATCCGGGCCGGGCCGCCCAGCGGTGCGTCGCACCCGGCGCAGCAACGGTACGACGGCCACGGCGAGGACCGTATGGAACCCGGCGAGCAGGCCGAAGAACCAGACCGCGGCGCGTCGCTGGGCGCGGGCCTCCCGGTCGGCGTCGGCCGGGTACGCGATCGCCGTCGCGAGGTCCTCCGGCCGGCCGGGTACCGAACTCGCCGGCTGGCCGATGAACAGCCCGTCGGGTTGGTCCCGGTCGAGCACGTGCAGCGCGGTCGGCGCCAGGTCCACCAGCTGCAGGTAGCCGTCCCGGCCGGTGGTCGGCGACGTCATCCAGCCGGCGTCCCAGCCGGGGCCGTCGGCGATCGCGACGTGCAGCCGGGCCGGTGCGCTGGTGTCGGCCAGCCCGGCGACCAGCACGAGTGAACGCTGCGGGCGGGCCGCCAGGACCCGCGCCAGCGTCGCGTCGGCCTGCCGGGCGGCGGCGGCCCGTTCGATCGGGTCGGAACCGGCGACCACTCCGGCGGCGACCACGCTCAGCACGCAGGAGGCGAGCAGGTCCGCCGGGTCCTGCGGGAGTTCCGGCTCGTAGCGGTCGACCCGGCCGAACGGCCGGGCGGCGGTCAGCGCGGCACCCGGTCCGACAGCCACCGTGCACCGCACCGACTCGGCCAACGCGCCGGGCACCGCGCCCCAGGCGAGACGTTCCTGGTTGAGGCGTACGGTCGCGGGCTGCGAGGTCAGGTAGCCGCCGATGCCGTCGGGTTGCTCGACGGCGATCTGCGCCGGCGGGCAGGTGCCGTCGCCGGTGGTGCCGTCGTACGCCGCGTAGTTGCCGGCGCCGAGGGTGACCCAGCCGTCGGCCGGACAGGTCGGGCGCTGCGCGGATCGCACCGAAAGTGAGGCGATCGAGCCCTGCTCCGCCAGCCGCCACAGCGTCGGCGTCGTCCGCCGGTCGATGTCGTCCCAGCGCAGGCCCGGAACTCCGACGATCACCACGTAGTCGGCGCTGCGGCCGGAGGTGCCCACTGCCGGCCGGCCGGCCAGTGCCGCCACGCCAGCGGCCAGCAGCACCGACATCAGCAGCAGCGGCACGACCCGGTGACGCATCAGCCGATCCCGTCCACGGGTCGTTCGTCGCGGTCGGTCGGCCCGTTGCGGCGGCCCGACACCGACTGACCGCCGGCTACCTTCCGCACGCCGGTGACGCCCCGCCCGTCGGTCAACTCCCGGTAGACGGCGCGGACCAGGTCGAGACTGTCCGCGTCGGTCGGCCAGCCGGCGGCCTGCCGGGGTCCACGATCGGCCAGGTCGGCCCGCTGCTGATGGTCGCTCAGCAGCTCGCGCACAGCGCCGTCCAGTGCGGCCAGGTCGCCGGGCGGAATCAACCGGCAGGCGTCTCCGACCAGTTCGGGCAACCCGCCGACCGCGGTCGCCACCAGTGGTACGCCGGCCCGCAACGCCTCCTGGGCGAACAGCTGTCGAGCCTCCCAGTCGCTGCTGACGACCGCCAGGTCGGCACCGAGTAGCAGGTCGGCCACGTCATGACGGTGGCCGAGCAGGGTGACCGGTGCCCGTACCGCCGAGATCTGCGCCGCCAGGGACAGGTAGCTGGGCCCGGTTCCGGCGATCACCACCTGCGCCGGTGGGGTCAGTTCGCGCCACCCGGCGGCGGCGTCGACCAGCAGGTCGTAGCGCTTCTGCGGGTGCAGCCGGCCGACCGAGAGCACCAGGGGTCGATGGGCGCCGACACCGAACTCCGCGCGAACCGCGGCACGGCTGCGCCTCGGCGCGGGTAACTCCGGCGCCGCCACCGGGCCGAGCCGGGCATCGGACGCGCCGAGTTCCAACGCCCGCTCGACAAGGTCGGCGGAGGCGCCGAGGGTCACCTGGGCGACCCGCGCCACCCGCCGCTCGACCAGCCGCGCGAGCTGCCCCCGCAGTCCACCGGCGAGAATGCTGTTGTGCCAGGTCACCACGATCGGCGCGGACGGTCGGGCGAGCGCCGCGACGAATCCGGCGCGTAGTCCGTGCGCGTGCACGACGTCGGCCCCGTCGGCGAGGACGCGGCGGAGCGCGGTCACCGCGCGGACGTCGGCCAGGGTCGGGTTGGCCGGGATCTCCACCGGGACGAACCGGGCACCGGACGCGGTGAACCGGAACTGCTGTTCGACAGCGAGCGGACCGCACACGGTCACCCGCGCCCCGCCCGACACAAGGCCGCGGCTCAGGGATGCGACGTGCTGGCCGATACCGCCCGTGCTGGAGCCGATCAGCAGCAGGACCGCCCCCCTCCAGCGGTCGTCCGTCGGATCACTCACCGCGACTCCGTCCCCTTCCCGTCCCGTCGCCGGCCGGCCGCCAGCCGCCAGGTCCGGCGCACCGCACCAACAACCATCGGCCGCAGATCGTGGCGGTCCGCAGGCAGGGCCACCGCGAGAAAGACCGCCAACCCGGTCGCCCCGGACAGCATGCCCTGCAGCAGCACGCCGGGCACGGTCGGGGTGGTCGGCCCCGGCCCGGTCAGGTACGCCACGCCGGCGCCCGCAGCCGCCGCGGCGGCACTGGCTACCAGACCAGTCGCCGTCGCACGGCCGAGCCCGGTCAGCACCGCGCCACCGCCGACCCGGCGGAGCGCCGCGACCAGCAGCAGCCCCATCACCAACATGCCGAGCGCGTTGGCCAGCGCCAAGGCGGGGACCCGGTCACGGTCCGGCAGCACCAGCGACAGCACCGGCGCGGCGACCAGCACGCAGCTCCAGCCGCCGGCCACCGCTGCGGCGGCAGGCGCCGGACGGCCGGCCGCGTACAGCGCCCTGGAGCCGATCGCGAAGATGCCGTAGCCGATCAGGCCCGGAGCGAAGCCGGCGATGCCGGCGGCCAGCGTCCCGGCCTGCCCGGCCGGGACCAGAAAGGCCGCAGCCGGAAGGCAGACCGAGACCAGGACGGCCGCGCCGAGACAGCAGAGCAGGACCACGCCGCGTACGGCCGGACCGAGGTTTGATCGGTACCCGGCGATGTCCCCGTGGCTGTGGGCTGCGGCCAGGGTCGGGTACGCCGCAGTCGCCAACGGCACCGCGAGCACCGACCAGGGCAGCAGGAACACCGTCTGGGCCAGCGTGAACAGCACGACGCTGCCCTGCGGCGCGCCACCGGCGAAGCAGAGCCAGACCGCGACCAGTATGGCGAGCTGCTGCGCGCCGACAGTGACCGCGCCGGCCGCCGCCAGCCCGCCGACCGCATCGCGGGCCGCGCCAACGAACCGTAGGCCGGGTCGTAGCCGCAGACCCAGCGGGCGCAGCGGCACGAACAGGCACAGCGACAGCACGGCCACTCCGCCGGTGGTACCAGCGGCCAGCAGCAGTTGGCCTGACGCGCCCACCCCGGGCAGGTCGGCCAGCCGTCCCTCGGTGGCGGCGAAGGTCAGGTAGGTGCCGATCACCGTGACGCTGGACAGCAGCGGGGCGATCACCGGCCAGGCGAACCGGTGGTGCGCCTGCAGCACTCCGGTGAGCACCACGGCGATCCCGTACAGGGGAAGTTGCGGGGCGAACAGCCGCAGCATCAGGGTGCCGGCGTCGATCTGCGCAGGACCGGCGTCGGCGTCAAGCAGCCGCACGATCGGCCCGGCCGCGAACGCGAGCAGCACCGCGAGCGGGATCAGCAGGGCCAGCGTCCAGGTGAGCAGCGCCGACGTGGTCGCGGACACGCCGCTACGGTCGCCGGCGGCCACCGCACCGGCGAGCAGCGGCACCACGAGGCTGGCCAGCGCTCCCCCGGCGACGATCTCGAAGATGATGTTGGGGATCGTGTTGGCGGCGAGGTAGATGTCGCCCAGCGCGGTCGGCCCCACCGACCAGGCGAAGACGGCGGTACGGCCGACCCCGGCCAGCCGGCTCGCCACGGTGAGCACCGCGATCAGCGCCGCGGCACCGGCGACCCGGGTGCCGACCGCCGAGTTGGTCATTGCCGCGTCCTGGTCAGGGTGTCCGGCGGCCGAGGGCGTCGAGCTCACGCAGGCCGGGGGTGCGCGCGATCACCTGGGTAAAGCTGACCCGCTCGCTCGCTGCGGTGAGCCCGGCGAGCACGGCGAGCACGGCCGCGCGTCCGGCCGGCCCGGTACGCTGCGCGACAGCTACCCCGAGCAGGGCACCCAGCGCGTTGGCACCGCAGTCGCCGAGCATCACCTGCTCGTCGAGATCGTCGCGGAGCAGTCCGAGCACCGCGCCGCTGGTCCCCGCAGCGGTGCCCGCCGTCGGGCCGGCCAGCAACGGGGCGGCGATCAGCAGCCCGGCCTTGGCCGCCCGCCCGGGACGCAGGTCCAACAGATTGACCAGGTTGGCGGTGCCGGCGATGACGCCGGCGCCGAGCAGCATGTCGGCCGCCCGGGTGACCGGTCGGCGGGCGGTGTCCCGACGGTCCGCGGCGAGCAGCGCGGCCGCGGCGGTGGCGGCGGCGCCGACCCCCACGATCTTGACCAGCCCACTGGTCACCCGGCCGGACCGCAGCGCCGAGAGATGCCCGGCGAAGCCCTTGTCCGCCCGCTGCTCCGGTCGGGCGCCGACGATGTCGTCGTAGAGCCCGACCGCTCCGGCACCGGCACCGGCGACCAGCGCCGCTGCGGCGGCAGGCGGGCTCGCGGCCCCGAACGCGGCGGCGGTCGACGCGGCCGTAGCGAGCGCCGGGCCGCCGGCGAGGCTCACCGAACGGCCCCGGAAGTTGGTGCGCTCCAATCCGCTACCTGGTGCGACCCGCTTGGCGGTTCGCAGTGCGACGCGGGCGGCGACGGCACCGGCGGCACCGAGCAGCAACAGGCCCAGCGGGTGACGATTCGGCATCAGGGGTTCACTCCGTCGACAGGGTGCTATTCAGGACGTTTCGGCATCAACGACGTGGCACCCGCGCCGAGCCCGTAATGCCCGGCCTGATCGAGGGTGAACTGCTCGGCCACGGCGAGCGCCGTCACCGACTGGCCGGCGGTCGTGTTGCCGTTGTCGACGGTCGAGATCGACTGGGTCAGCGTAGGGTCGTTGCGGACCGCGGAGATCAGGTTCCCGTCGCTGGAGCCGGTCCCGGCCACCACGACCTGGCTGACCCGGTCGAACTGCACCACCATGGTGACCACCGCGGCGTCCTTCTTGGCGGCGTCCCGGTCGACGTACGGCTGCCCACTGACCACGACGACCGCCTCAGCAGGTCCGGTGACCTCATGTTCGACGGTGATGTAGCCGGCGTCGCCGTACGCGTCGAGCAGCGCAGCCAGGTCCGCCGGTTCGACTGCCGGCGGCTCCTCTCGGTCGACCAACGCGCTGGCCAGCAGCGCGCTGGAGGTCTCCACCCCGTCGCTGTTACCGGGCAGTCCGGCGGTGGGGATGGTGGGCCGGGCCGCCGCCGTAGCGAGCGCCAGCAACTCCACGCTGTTGTCCGGGTTGACGAACTTGTCCTGCACGTCGATCCGACCGGTCAACGTCGCTCCGGCGAGGTCGAGCGCGGCCATCACGCCTTCGGCATGGTCCCGGCCGCTGGGCAGACAGACCACCAGCAGCCGGCGACCGGCGAGCTTGTCGGCGAGCAGGATCGGCGCGGCCTCGGCGACGAAGTCCTCCTCACGGTTGACCTCCTCGCGCAGCGAGTTGACGGTCTCCCGCAACTGCGTGTTGTCCTTGCGGAGCGCATTCACGTTGTCGCTCAGAGAATCGGCAACCGGGCCGTTCAGCGCAGCGGTGCCGACCACGAGGCCGATCGCCAGGGCGAGGAACACCGCGGTGAGCGACACCACGTGGTAACGGAAGTTGATCACACTTGCCGCCTTCTCCGATCCGTCTGCGCTGACCAGTAGTTTCGTCCGCGCTAGAAGAGCTGACCCACCTGGAAGACGAAATTGTCCCACCACTCGGATGCGACCCCGAGATAGGCCTTACCGACCGTGGAAACCGCCACGGCGGACGCCATGGCGGCGATTGCGGAGAGCACCAGCAGCAGCAACGACGAGCCGGAAATGCTCTGCCGGTACAGCCGGCTCACCCCTTTGGCATCGACCAGCTTACCGCCGACCTTCAACCGGGTCAGAAAGGTGGAGGCCATCCCGCCCCGCCCCTTGTCGAGGAACTCGACCAGCGTGGCGTGGGTACCGACCGCGACGATCAACGACGCGCCCTTCTCGTCGGCGAGCAGCATGGCGAGATCCTCACTGGTCGCCGCCGCTGGGAAGGTCAACGCCTCCACCCCGAGTTCACGGACCCGGTCCATGCCCGGCGCCCGGCCATCGCGGTAGGCGTGGACGACCACCTCGGCGCCGCAGCGCAGCACGTCGTCGGTGACCGAATCCATGTCCCCGATAATCATGTCGGGGGTGTAGCCGGCCTCGACCAGTGCGTCCGCTCCCCCGTCCACACCAATCAGCACCGGCTTGAACTCCCGGATGTACGGCCGCAGCACGTCCAGGTCTGCCTTGTAGTCGTAACCCCGGACCACGATCAGGCAGTGCCGGCGGGCGATCCTGGTCTCTATGTCCGGTACCCCGACCCCGTCCAGCAGCAGGTCCCGTTCCTGTTTGAGGTACTCCATCGTGTTGGCGGCGAACGCCTCCAACTGGACCGAGAGTCCTTCCCTGGCCTCGGCCATCGCCTTGGCGACCGAATCCGCGTCCTGGCGTACCCCGGACGCCACCCGGTCGTCGCCGACGAAGACCTCGGCGCCGTCGACCCGTACCGTGTCGCCCTCGCGAATCTTCTCGAACGCGTCCTCACCAAGGCCGTCGACCAGGGGGATACCCGCCTGGATCAGCACCTCCGGACCGAGGTTCGGGTACCGGCCGGAGACCGACGGTTTGGCGTTGAGGACCGCAGCCACGCCGACGGCGACCAACGAGTCGGCCGCGACCCGATCCAGGTCCACGTGGTCAATGACCGCGATGTCACCTGACCGGAGCCGACCGGCAAGACGCTTCGTCCGGCGGTCGAGCCGAGCCGTGCCGGAGATCGTTCCGGGCTCGGGATTACGAGCTCGGCGCAAGGTGGGTAGACGCATCCCTACCATCCTGGCATGTTGGGCGGTGAACACCGACACGACATGCCCGCTGTGCCATTGCCGGCAGGTCAGACACACCGGGCCGACTCCGGCAGGTCAACCCCGTCGATCGCGGGCGGCGACCGCGAGCAGCTCCTCCGCGTGCGCGATACCCAGATCCGAGTCGGGTAGCCCGGCGAGCATCCGGGCGAGTTCCCGCGCCCGGTCGGTGTCCTCGACCACCCGCACGCCGCTGGTCGTCACCGCTCCCCCGGTGTCCTTCGCCACCACCAGATGCCGGTCGGCGAACGCCGCCACCTGCGGCAGGTGCGTCACCACCAGCACCTGATGGCTACGGGCAAGCCGGGCAAGCCGACGACCGATCTCCACCGCGGCCTGCCCACCCACTCCGGCGTCGACCTCGTCGAACACCAACGTCGGCGGGCCGCCGGCTCCGGCGAACACCACCTCGATGGCGAGCATCACCCGGGAGAGCTCGCCGCCGCTGGCACCCCGCTGCAACGGCAGTGGCGGCGCGCCCGGATGCGCCAGCAACCGCAGCTCGACCTCGTCGGCACCGTCCGGGCCGACGCCGGCGTCGACACCGTCGACGGTCAGCGTCGGTTCGCCCCGGCCCGCCGGCCGGACGAGCACCGCGACCTCGATCCGGGCGTGCGGCATGGCCAGCCCGGCCAGCTCCACGCTCACCAGCTCGGCGAAACGCGCCGCCGCCTGCCGACGGGCCGCCGACACCCGGGCCGCCAGCTCCGCCACCTCGTCGGCCAGCCGGGCACGTTCCCGGTCCAGCTCGTCCAGCAGCTCGTCGGAGGTGTCCAACTCGGCCAGCCGGGACCGGGCCCGCTCCGCCCAGCTGATCACCCCGTCCACGTCGTCGGCGTACTTGCGGGTCAGCCCGCGCAGCGCCATCCGCCGCTCGTAGACCACCTGCAGACGCTGTGGGTCGGCGTCCAGCGCGGCGAGGTACCCGGACAGCTCCGCCGCCACGTCGCCGACCAACGTCGCCGCCTCGGTCACCCGGGCCGCCAGTTCACCGAGCGTCGGGTCCACGCCGGCCTGTGCCTCCAGCGACCGGCGGGCGGTGCCGAGCAGACCGGTCGCGTCCGGCGTGTCGTCGGCCGGTTCGGTGCCGCCGGCGAGAGCGAGGGCGGCGAGCTGGGCGGCGGTACGCAGCCCTTCGGCGTGCTCCAACCGTTGCGCCTCGGCCTTGAGCGCGGCTTCCTCGCCCGGCTGCGGATCGACCCGGGTAATCTCGTCGAGACCCAGCCGGAGCAGGTCCGCCTCCTGGTTGCGCTCGCGGGCGTTGCGCCGCCGGTCTGCCAGATCGTCGCTGACCTGGCGCCACCGACCGTACGTCTCCCGCATGGCCGCGAGCAGCTTGTCGTGGTCGGCCCCGGCGAACCGGTCCAGCGACGCGCGCTGCTCAGCCGGGCGCAGCAGCCGCAACTGGTCGGACTGCCCGTGCACGGCGACGGCCTGGGCACCGATCTCGCTCAGCACCGACACCGGCATGCCGCGGCCGCCGACGTGCGCCCGGGACCGTCCTTCGGCGGTCACCGTACGGCTGAGCAGCAGAACATCGTCCTCGTCAGGCTCGCCTCCGGCGTCTGCGACCCGCTCACGCACCACGGCTCCACTGGCACCGACCAGCCGCAGCCGGCCCTCGACGACCGCCCGGCCA
The DNA here is from genome assembly GCF_048060315.1 of Micromonospora sp. LOL_013. Taxonomy (NCBI): domain Bacteria; kingdom Bacillati; phylum Actinomycetota; class Actinomycetes; order Micromonosporales; family Micromonosporaceae; genus Micromonospora; species Micromonospora sp. LOL_013. Next base: position 6,344 of record NZ_JBHMIQ010000017.1, on the reverse strand, counting down.
GGATCCGCTCGAACCCGCCCGGCGTCGGCCCGGCCACCGAGCAGCAGCCCTAGCCCGGTCACCACCATCGTCTTGCCTGCCCCGGTTTCACCGGTGATCACGTTCATGCCGCCGGTCAACGGCAGCGTGGTGTCCTCGATGACGCCCAGCCCGGTGATGCGCAGCTCTTCCAGCACAGCCACCGACAGTAGTAGCGGGCCGCGACGTTGACTACCCGGGGCGGTCAGCGCCGGTTACCCCGCCAACCGTTGACCGGCAAATCGAACTTGGCGACCAGACGGTCACTGAACGGGCGCGGATGCAGCCGGACTACCCGCACCGGCAGGTCGCCCCGTTGGACCGTCACCCGCGCACCGGGCGGCAGGTCGTAGACCCGCCGGCCGTCGCAGCACAGCACCGCGAACGTGGTGTACGGGTCGACGGTGATGACGAAGGTGGAACTCGGCGCGGTCACCAGCGGCCGGCTGAACAGCGCGTGCGCGCTGATCGGCACCAGCAGCAGCGCCTCGACCTCGGGCCACACCACCGGACCGCCGGCCGAGAACGCATACGCGGTCGATCCGGTCGGCGTAGCGCAGACCACCCCGTCCGCGCCGTAGCGCGACAACGGTCGGCCGTCCACGTCGACCATCAGCTCCAGCATCTGGGCGCGCTGCCCCTTTTCGACACTGATCTCGTTCAGCGCCCACGAGTCGATGGTGACGCCGTACTCCAGCTCGGCCCGCACGTCCAGGGTCAACCGTTCATCCACTGTGTAGTCACGGGCCACCACCTGCCGGACCGCCCGGTCCAGATCACCGATCTCGGCCTCGGCAAGGAACCCGACCTTGCCGAGGTTGATCCCGAGCAGCGGGGCCTTCGCCGGACGGGCCAGCTCCGCGGCGCGCAGGAAGGTACCGTCACCGCCGAGCGCGAACACGATCTCCACCCCGTCGGCAGCCGCCGGACCACCGACCGGCTGCACCCCGGGCAGATCCAGATCGTCGGCCTCCTCGGCGACCACCCGTACCTCGAAACCCGCCTCGATCAGATCGGCGGCGACGGTCCGGGCATGGTCAGTGCTGCGCCGCCGACCGGTGTGGGTGACCAGCAGCGCCGCTCTGGCACCGCGGGGGGCCATCGGCGCCCCGCCGGTCGGGACTGTCGCGTTCACCGCGCTCCACCTTCTTCCGTGGCCGGACCGGCGTCGACGATAGCCCGCACCCGGAGCGGGTCGACGGGCGGCGCGTCGGCCCGGAACCAGACGAAGAACTCGACGTTGCCCCGCGGGCCGGGTAGTGGACTGGCGACCACCGCCGACACGCCGAAGCCAAGCTGGGCACCGGCCTGCGCGACAGCGAGCACCGCCTCGGCGCGCAACTGCGGATCGCGCACCACGCCACCGGAACCGACCCGCTCCCGGCCGACCTCGAACTGTGGCTTGACCATCAGCAACAGATCGCCGTCCGGCTCGGTGCAGGCGACCAACGAGGGAAGGACCAGCCGCAGCGAGATGAACGACAGATCCGCCACGGTCAACCCGACCGGGCCGTCGATCCGGTCGGCAGTGAGGGTACGGACGTTGGTCCGTTCGTGGACGCGTACCCGTGGATCGCCCCGCAGCGACCAGGCCAGCTGTCCGTAGCCGACGTCCACCGCGACCACCTCGGCCGCGCCACGCCGCAGCAGCACGTCGGTGAAGCCGCCGGTCGAGGCCCCGGCGTCCAGGCAACGCCGACCGGCGACCGCGACTTCGGTGCCGGCCAGGGCGCCGGTCAGCTTGTGCGCACCCCGGGAGACGTACCCGTCCACCGGGTTCCCGCCGAGGAGCCGGACTGCCTCCGCCGGATCGACCATCGCGGCGGCCTTGGCGGCGGCGACGCCGCGCACTTCCACCCGCCCGGCCGCGATCAACTCGGCGGCCTGTTCACGGGACCGCGCGAGTCCGCGGCGGACCAGCTCCACATCGAGGCGGTTACGGCGTGCCATGCGACTCCGGGGAGGATCTCGGCCGGTCAGGCCTGGTCGATGGTGGCGAGAGCTTCCTGCAGGGTGCCGTGCGCCGCTTCGTACTGAACGATCTGGTCGGCCGGCGGCAGACCAGCGGCGTTACGGACCGCCTCGATGGCCGCGTCGACCGCCGGGTGCCCGGTCCGGGTAACGGTACTGCCGGCGGAAACGTCCGTACCGTCGACTGCGCCGTCCACCGCCGCGGTGCCCGACGCGGCGGCCGCGCCGGGCGGGGTCGGCGAGACCTGGTTACCGGGTGGGAGCCCCGGCACCGGGCCGGTCACTGCCCACCCACCGAGCCGTCGACGGATCTGCGGCCCACCGTCTTGCTGGCCGGGGCCTTCTTGGCGACGGCCTTCTTCGCCACTGCCTTCTTCGCGACCGTGTTCTTCGCCGCGGCTTTCTTGGCCGGCGGCGGAATCGCCGCCTCGGCCGTGGCGGCGGCCGCCCGGCTCCGGGTCCGCTCCATGTCGGCCTCCAGCCGATCCATCCGGTCCCGCAGCGCCACGACCTCCTCGGCCTTGACCAGGCCCACTGCGCCGAGCGCCCGGTCCACCTCCGCCCGCACCAGCCGGGTGAGTGACTCACGGTTCGCAGTGCCGGCCGACAGCAGGTCCTCCGCCACCGCCTGCAGCTGGGCGGCGGTCGCCCCGCCCTTGCCGACCAACGACCGCGCAGTCTGCTCGGCCTTCTTCCGGGACGCCTCGGTCACGCCGAGGGCCAGTTCCAGGTACGCCCGCCAGGCGTCACGCATGGTCCGACTCCTTCACCGCGGAGAATGTTCGGTTGACACGCTACCGGGACGCGACGCCGCAGTGCGGTACGGTGCCTGTGCTGAACACCGGTGGTGCGACCACCGGTCGCGGTGCCCGGCCGGGCACCGCGATCCGCCGCGAAGCCCGGGAGGTGCGATTGTGGCCAGCGTCGACGAATGTCGGCAGGCGCTGCGGGAGCTCGCCACCCGGCTCGAGGGCAACGCCGACCAGGTACGCGAACGAGTCAACCTGGACCGTACGCTCGCCTGCCGGATCACCGATCTCGGCGCCGCGTTCCACGGACGGCTGACCGACGGTCGTCTCGTCGACCTCGCCGACGGGGACGACCCGAAGGCCAAGATCGCCATGAACATCGGCAGTGACGACCTGCTCGCGCTGGTCCGCGGCGACCTCGACGTAGGTCGCGCGTTGGCGGCCCGACGGCTGTCGGTCAGCGCCAGCCCGTTCGACCTGCTGAAGCTCCGGAAGCTGCTGTGAGCCAACCCGCTCCGTGGCCAGGTCCGCGTCCGCCGGCCCGGCTCGCCCGGCGACCCGGTACCCGGTCAGCGTAGGCTGCGGCCCGGCGTCGAACCACCCCAGCACGTCGGGTCACGCCAGCGCCAGGACACGCAGCGCAGACTCGGCTGCGGCGGACTCACATCGCACCTCGGTCACCGGGTCTCCCTGCCATGCGTGCTGGCAGAGCACCCGCAGCGCCTGCACGCTGTCACCGCCGGTGCCGTCGAGGACGAGCACCGCCGAGCCGTCGCGGTGCACCTGCCACCCGGCACCATCCGTCGGCCCGTCGTCGATCGGTCGGGCGTCGTCGGTCGCGAACAGTCCGGCGAGGTCCGCCGCCAAGTACGTCGGCCGGCGTGCCGGCGGGGCGGCCAGCAGTTCCCGAGCGTCGCTGATCCCGGTCAGCACGAGCAGACTCGCCATGCCGGCGCGGTTCGCCCCTTCGATGTCGGTATCCAGCCGGTCACCGACCACCAGCGGCCGACCGGCACCGGCACGTCGAGCGGTACTGACGAACAAACCCGGTTCCGGTTTGCCGACGACCTGGTCCGGCTCCCGGTTCAGCGCCGTGCGCAGCGCGGCGACCAGCGAGCCGTTACCGGGCAGCGGTCCCCGGGCACTGGGCAGGGTCCGGTCGGTGTTCGTCGCCACCCAGTCGGCTCCGCCCCGGATCGCCACCGATGCCTCCGCCAGATCGGCCCACCCAATCCCAGGGCCGTACCCCTGAACCACCACCGCGGGCTTGTCATCGGCCGACGCGACCAGCGCCAGCCCGGCCTCGGTGAGCTCGTCACGCAGCGCGTCCGCGCCCACGACCAGCGCCTTGACACCTGGACCGTACTGCTGTGCCAGCAGCGCGGCGGTCGCACCGGCCGACGTCACCACCTCGTCGGCAGTGGCCGGCACCCCCATGTCACGGAGCAGCTTGGCGACGTCGGCCGAACGCCGGGAGGCATTGTTCGTCGCGTACGCGACCGGCAGGCCGGCCTGCCGCAGCCGATTCACCGCCTCGACCGCCCCGGGGATGGGCCGGTCGATCAGGTAGATCACCCCGTCGAGATCAAATATCACCAGGTCGTATGCGGCGGACAGCCCGCAGCGGACAGCGGTAGCGTCGTAGGTTCGGGTCATCGGGGCCGGTCTTCTTCCGCGCTTCGGTGAGGTGAGCCGCCGGGGTGTGACGTGGCGGTCGGCTCGTCGTCGATTTCGTCGTCCGTCTCGTCCTCGGTCAGCAGCACGCCGTCGATTTTCAGAAGGCGCTCGGTCGCGTCAGTTGCCGCCTCCTCGTCGGCCTCGGCCGCCCGGGCGAACCATTCCCGAGCCTCGTCCTTACGCCCAGCGCTGAGCAGCGCGTCGGCGTACGCGTAACGGAGCCGGCAGACCCAGGGCTCGGCGGACTCCACGGTCAACTCCCGGACCTGCAGCATCGCCACCGCTGCGGCCGGCTGCCCCAGGTCGCCACGCGCACCTGCGGCGACCAGCAACAGCTCGATGGCGGCGGCGGGGTCCAGGCCGGCGCGATCCGCGCCACGGTAGATGTCGATCGCCCGCTCCGGCCGGCCGAGGGCGCGTTCGCAGTCGGCCAGTACGGCGAGGTGCGTCTGACGTCCGGTCATCCGGTGATAGGTCCGGAGTTCGGCGACGGCGGTCTGCCACTGCCCGGCCCGGTACGCGGCCAGGCCGACAGCTTCCCGTACCGCCGCGATGCGGGCGGCGAGCCGACGTGCCGCCAAGGCGTGGGCGAGCGCCGTCTCCGGCTCCTCGTCGAGCAGCTGGCCGGTGGCGACGAGGTGCCGGGCCACCGTGTCGGCCACCGGCCGGGCCAGTCCGAGCAGTTCGGCCCGGATCTCGGTGTGCAGGTCGGTGGCGAGGATATCGTCGGACAACACCGGCGGCGGCGTACGTTCGGCCACGCGGTCGGCACCGTCCTCGTCGCGCCGACGGTACGGCGCGGCGGAGGCATCCGCAGAACGGTCCGACGATGCCCGTCGGAAGGGCCGGTCGGTCGGACCGTCCGTACGCCTGCGGAACTGCCCCGGCGCGCCGTCGGCACGGGACCGGGCGGCGTCACCGGAGTGCGGGCGCCGATCCTCGGACCGAGGGCTTCTCCGGTCGGCCGGTCGGCCGGTGGTCGGAAAGCTGCCCGACCGGCGATCACCGTGGGAACGGTCGCGCCGATCTTCTCCGTGCCCGGTACGTCGGTCACCACCCCGCTGCTCGAGGCGCCGGTCCTCCCGTCCCCGCCCGGCATCGAACCGACGCTCACCGTCAGCACGCTGGGCGCGAGGTCCCCCAGTCGGAAATCCGCCACGGTCGGGCCGGCGCTCGCCACCGTCCCCACCCGTGGTCCGGCGGTCGCCGCGGAAGCCTCGGTCCTCGCGGGGTTCACTGCGGCGGCCGTCGTCGGACCAGCTCCTGCGCCCCCCGCGGAAACCGCCGCTTCTGTCCCCCGCAGCGCCACCGGGTTCCCCTCGGCCGCCCCGGCGGTCGTCGTCACGGCGGCGGGCCGGCTCCCAGTCGCCGCGTCGGTCCCGGTGTGGCCGTGATGCGCTGTCGTCGCGCCGACGGAACCCGGACGGCTCTCGGCCTGCGCCGGACTCGTCACGGCGCACGTAGCCACGGTCACGACCACCGGCCCTGCGGTCGTCGGGCTGTCGGCGGTCACGGTCCCAACCGCCTCGGCGGCGGTCACCGTCATTGCCGGTGGCACCACCTCGGCGTGCACCGCCGGTGAACGGTTGCCGGCGGTCGGAACGAAACCGCTCCGCACCGCCCTCACCACCGCGCCGTCCGGTGTCGTGGTCGTCCCGGCGCGGCGTCCGGTCGCCACGGTCGTCCCGGCTGCGGCGGTAGCCGCGGCTGAAGCCGCCGGAACGACCGGGTTGTTCGTCGGCGCGGCGAGGTCGGTCGCCATCCTGCCCAGTTGGGTTCACGACTCCATCCTCCCTGATGCCGCCCAACCGAAGTACGGCGGGCAGACACAGTTGAGGGCCGCTCCCCGCAGGGAGCGACCCTCAACTGTAAAGATGTCCGGCGGTGACCTACTCTCCCACACCCTCACGAGTGCAGTACCATCGGCGC